>DASYEY010000169.1:0-41041 GCA_036498725.1 Verrucomicrobiia bacterium
CATTGGCATGCTATGCTGTCAGCCGCTTGTTTGTAGGGGCATTTTCTGGCTTCAGCGGCGTTTAATGGCCAAGGTATTTTAAGGTCGCTTCGGTGCGGCTGTGGACGTGCAGTTTTTCGTAGATGGAACGGACGTAAGTGCGGACGGTTTCGAAACTAATGTTAAGCCGGTCAGCAATTTCCTTGTAGGCATAACCTTTGGACAGATGTTCCAGCACTTGTTCTTCCCGATCCGTGAGGCTTTTGATTTCCGGGGCGCGTTGCACCACCGCTGGAGCTTGTTTCAATTCCTGAAAAAATTGGACCACGCTGCGAGCGATCTGCCGGGACATGGGGGCGCCGCCGCTCATGATTTCATCAATGGCCGCCAGCAATTTATCCTTGGGCGTGCGTTTGAGCAGATAACCGGTGGCACCCGCCATCAATGATTTGAAAACCTGGTCGCTGTCGTCATAAACGGTCAGCATCAACACCGGCAGTTTGGGCAGGACATTTTTAAGCCGCTTCACACATTCGGTGCCGGTGATGCCGGGCAGGTTGATGTCCATCAACACCATGTCGGGCGGATTGGCGGAAATGCCTTTCAGGGCGGATAAACCGTCGGCGTAAATGCCGCACGTCTGGAACCCGGGAGCGTTGTCAATGATGCTGGCCAGATTGGTGCGCACGCCGGGTTCATCTTCCACCAATGCCACCCGGGTTATCTTGTTTGCCTTACGGTTCGTTTTGCTCTCCACGCGCAACAGCCATAGCACAAGGAGTTTGTGGGAACAAGGATTCAATCCGTTTTTGAGAGCGGAAAGATGAATCGGATTTTCGTGCCTTGATCCGCCGGGCTGACCAGTTCCATCCGGCCTTTGCATTCTTCCAGGCGGGTCTGCATGTTCCCTAAACCATTTCCCGTCGGGTCCACGGTGCCACCGGCAAAGCCATGCCCGTTATCTTCGATTTCGATGGTGACCTGATGGTCATTCAGCGCGATACGCAGCCAGACTTCTGTGGCGCCGGAATGTTTCAACACATTGTTGAAGGCTTCCTTGATCGCCAAAAAAACATTGTGCCGGATGTTTGAGCGCAGCGGCAGACCGGGTAATTTGGTGGGCACTTCCTGCCAGCAACGCACCGAACTATTTTCAAAATACTCGTCGGCGAATCGGCTGACGTATTCGGCAAAACGCGACAAGTTGTCGTTTTGGGGATTGGTGGCCCAGACGATTTCGTCCAGCCCTTGAACGGCCGCGCGGGCTTGCAGTCCGATGCGGTCAAAATGTTTGCGCAAAACTGATTCGCTTTCCGTGCGGCTCTGGCCCAGATCACTGAGCTGCGAAACTTGGGTGAGGATGCCGCCGATGTCGTCGTGGATATCTTTGGAAATCCGCAACCGCTCTTTCTCAATGGCGTGTTGCATGGCGAGCCGGGCGTAACGGCGGCGTTCTGCGGAGCGGACAATGGCCGCGATCAAGCCGAGAATACCGAGGGCGATGATGGCTTGAAACCACCAAGTCTCCCAAAAATACGGTTCCACGGTGATATTTAACGAATTGGGTTGCCCACTCCAGACGCCATCGGCATTACAAGCGGCAACCTGAAACCGGTAGCTCCCCGGACGGATGTCATGGTAATAAGCGGTGCGACGGCTGTCCGCTTCGATCCAATCTTTGTCCAATCCATCCAGCCGGTAACGGAAACGAATGGATTCCGGTGACGATAGCCCGATGGCAGTGTAATGAAATTCCACTTCCCAGGCGCCGTGAGGAATGACCACTCGCGCTGGCAGTTCCGGCGAGGAATTTTTGGCGCTGGCTTCCAAAGGCTGGACTTTGCCATTCACCAACACCTCTTCCAGCAAGGCATCACGTGGCAGGGTTTTGACGTGTGTCTGCGGGTCCAATAAAACCAGGCCTTTGACGGTGGAGAAACAAAGCAATCCCGCTCTGGTTTTTAAACCCGCCGGACAAAATCCACCGGAACATTCTTCAGCCGGCATGCCGTCGCTGATGCCATAGACGCGTGGATGCACGAAGGCGGTTCGGCCGATGGCCAGATTATTCAGAGCAGTTTTCGCCACGCGAAAAATCCCGTGATTACAGCCCAGCCAGAGTTGGTCGTTATCATCGGGGATGATTTGTGAAATAGTATCGGCCAACAAACCCTGTTGGGTGGTGAAGGTTGTCATATGGCCATTTTGGTAACGACTCAAGCCGCCGCCGGCGGTGCCGATCCATAACGTGCCATCGGCATCTAAAAACAAAGTTCGAATGGATTGGCTTAACAAACCATTAGTCACCGCCGACAGGGAGCCATTTTGAATCCGCTTCAATCCGTTTGCCGCCGAGCCGACCCACAGAGTACCGTTGGTTTCCCGGGCCAGCGCAGTGATCGGGCCGCGGGCAATGTGTTGGGGGAACTCGATAAATTTGTCGTCCTGATAATGGACCAGTTTGCCGTCGGCTGTACCGATCCAAATTTTCCCTTGTTGATCGTCGCACAAGGCGGTGATGGCAGTGCTGTAGAACAAATCGTTGGTATAGCAATTAGTTAATTTACCGTTCTTCATCCGAAGCAGCCCGCGCGTGCCACCGTACCAGACGGTATCGCCAGCCGTGGCCAGCACGGAATTGATGAAGGCAAAATAAAAGCCCACGGTACTGTTGGGTTCCGGCAACTCATTTGGCATCCGGGTGAATTGGCCGTTTCGTCCGCGATAAAGACCGCCGCCGATGGTGCCCACCCAAAGTGTGCCATCTTCGGATTCAGCCACCGAGCGTGTAAAATCATTCACCAGACCTTGGTCAACGCCATACACGGTAAGTTTGCTGCGGCTTAACCGGTTCAGTCCGCCGATACGGGTGCCGACCCATAAATTGCCTTCGCGGTCAAAACGGAGCGAGCGGATATCATCGGTTGACAAGCCGTTTTCCTTCCCGATTTTGACGAATTGTTCGCCGTTGAAACGGTAAAGGCCGACGTCCAACGATCCGGCCCAGATGGTGCCGTCGGTGTCCTGGGCCATGCAGGTCACATAATCAAACGGCAGACCATTGGTTTCCGTGTAAGTGGTCCATTCCTTGTGGTCGCGGCGCAATACGATGCCATTACCGATGCTTACCCACAGACGGTTCATTTGGTCAACCAGCAGACAATGGGCACGGATCTGCCCGACCCCGGGTGGCCCGGAAATTTCCGTCAGTTGGTTGTTGGAAAATTGGAAGAGACCGTTGGCGGTGCCGATCCAGACCCCGCCATCATGGCTTTGGGCCAGCGAATAAACAATGCTGTGCCCCAAGCTGGCCAGCGGTTGATTATTGATGAATTTGCCCTGTTCATAAATGGCTACTCCCGTACGGGTGCCCACCCAGAGCCGATGATCGGTGTCGTCCATCAAAACCGTGACCACGTCGCTGGCGGCCAGACGTTGCGGCAGGGGAACATTTTCAAATTTGCCATCGGCCAGCCGGCTTAAACCGCCGCCAGTGCCGATCCACAGCGCGCCAGCATGATCCTCCGATAGCGCATTGATCTCCACACTGGGCAATCCGTTTTGCAAGCCAAAGCTCGTGAAACGGACGCCATCAAAGCGGGCAAGCCCCTCCTGGGTGCCGAGCCAAAGATAACCATCCAGAGTTTGCACGATGGCATTGACGGAATTTTGCGGCAACCCCATTTCTGTGTTCCAGGAACGGATGACCAGCTGTTCCGCCGGGTTGAATTCATTGGTGGCGGCATGACTGCGGCCGGCGGAAAAACAAATTCCGCCGATGAGTCCGGCCAGAAACAGCCATCGGTGAAACGGGGTTGCTTTCATTTTGTCAGTCACGGGAATTCCCGCATTTATTTGGTGGCAATAGAAGGCACCCGGCGCCGAAATGCAAGTTGAGATGCGTTTTCTCCCCCGAATGTGGGATTTTAGTTCCCCGTCGAATCGGCAAGATTACTTTTATCAAAGCGGTCGGGACCCGGCGGGTTTAATTTCAACGAATGTGGCATTTCAAAAATCTTGTTTGATAAACGGACAAGTCTAATCGAAGTGAACCCCATCCGCGCCATCGGCATCATCCCATCGTCTGAAGTTTACCATCAATCTCGAATCAAATGAAAGCGCTCGTCAAAAAAGAAAACCGGCCCGGCCTCTGGCTCATGGATGTTCCCCAGCCGGAAGTGGGCATCAACGACGTGTTGATCCGCGTGGATCGTACCGGTATCTGCGGTACCGACCTGCATATCTATAAATGGGATGCGTGGGCGCAGAAAATAATTCCCGTGCCGATGGTGGTGGGGCATGAGTTCGTCGGCGAAGTCGTGGCGACCGGCTCGAACGTGAAGGATTTTTTCCCCGGCGAAATCGTCAGCGCCGAAGGCCACGTCGTTTGTGGTCGTTGCCGTAACTGTCTCGCGGGCCGCCGTCACCTGTGCAAAGACACCAAGGGCATCGGCGTGAATCGTCCGGGCGCGTTCGCCGAATTCATTTCCGTGCCGATGACGAATGTCTGGCATCATCGTCCAAATGTTGACTTGGACGTCGCTTCCATTTTTGACCCGTTTGGCAATGCCGTGCATACGGCGCTTTCTTTTCCGGTCTTGGGCGAGGATGTGTTGATCACCGGTGCGGGGCCGATCGGCATCATGGCCGTGGCCATCGCCAAACACGCGGGCGCCCGGCATATCGTCATCACGGATGTGAATGATTACCGGCTGGACCTTGCCAGACAAATGGGCGCCACCGTGGCGCTGAACGTAAAAACGGGAAATCTGGCGGACGTGCAACAGCAACTCGGACTGAAGGAAGGTTTCGATGTCGGCTTGGAAATGTCCGGCAATCCCGCTGCGTTCAACAGCATGATTGATAACATGTGCCACGGCGGAAAGATTGCCATGCTCGGCATTCCGTCGGAGCCGATTGCGATTGATTGGAACAAGGTCGTTTTCAACATGCTCACCATCAAAGGCATCTATGGTCGCGAGATGTATGAGACGTGGTACATGATGTCCGTCATGCTGGAAAGCGGGTTGAAACTGAAGCCGGTCATTACTCACCGTTTCCATTACACTGATTTTGAACAGGGCTTTCAAGCCATGCTGGCCGGACACTGCGGCAAGGTGATTCTCAACTGGCGTGATTGACCATGAATCCTCCTGTCATCACCGGTTTGCGTTCCGAAGTGGTCGTGTCGCTGATCGGCAATACGCCGTTGGTACCACTGCGGTTTGAACCGGAAGGCCTGACGATTTATGCCAAATGTGAATTTCTGAACCCTAGCGGCAGCATCAAGGATCGCCTGGCGAAAACGATCCTGCTGGATGCACGCCAGCGGGGATTATTGCGTCCTGATTCCATCATCGTGGAATGTTCCAGCGGCAACACGGGCATCGCCATGTCCATGGTCGGCGCGGCGCTTGGCCATCGGGTGATCATCTTGATGTCTGCCAATGCGAGCGAAGAACGCCGGTTATTGATTCGTCAATTGGGCGCGGAACTGGTCTTGTTCGACAGCGGCGGCATGTATCAGACCGGCATTGAACTTTCCCGTGAAATGGCGGCCCAAGATTCGCGCTGTTTTTTGACGCGCCAGTTTGAGAACCCGCTGAACGTTGAAGACCATGAGTTTGGCACGGGCCAGGAAATTCTCCAGCAAGCGGTCGGGCCGATTGATGCGTTCGTCAGCGGCTTTGGCACCGGCGGCACGTTGGCCGGTTGCGGCAAGGCTATCAAACATCGCTGGCCCCGGGCGCGCATCATCGCGATGGAACCGGCAGAACAAGCCTTGCTGGCGGGCGAAATGCCCTGCTGCCATTTCATCGAGGGCGTGGCGGATGGGTTTATCCCGCAATTGCTTAAGGACGCACCGCTCGACGGCCACGTCAAAGTCCGGAGCGCGGATGCGCAAGCGATGGCAGTGCGGTTGCAGCGGGAATTTGGCCTGCTCGTCGGCACCAGTTCGGGGGCGAACATCGCCGCGGCGCTGACGATCGCCAAAGATCTGGGGCCGCAAGCACGCGTAGTTACTATGCTGTGTGACCGCGCGGAACGTTATTTCAGCACCCGCCTTTTTCGTGACACCCAATGATTTCACCTGGCTGATTAACCAAAAAATCCACTCAATCTACTCTTTATGCTTAAACAATTATTCGCTGCCGCCACGTTGGCGCTCACGTTGAGTTTGACGGCTCAGGCTGAAAATGAACTGCGCGTGCCGGGTTTCACCACGTATTATGACATGCTGCCGGACCTGGAAAATCCGGTGGATGGCACGGGTGAATTGGGTTCACCGTTGAAAATTTCCTGGTTTGGCGACATCAAGACGACGGGTGAATTGGATTGTGCGGTCGCATTGCATCTATCGGCGAACATGGTGGCGAAATTGCGCTTGACCGTTGCTGGCAAATCGCTGGAGAC
This sequence comes from Verrucomicrobiia bacterium, assembly GCA_036498725.1. Taxonomy (GTDB): domain Bacteria; phylum Verrucomicrobiota; class Verrucomicrobiia; order Limisphaerales; family UBA11358; genus UBA11358. The sequence goes on from DASYEY010000169.1 coordinate 6,394, forward strand.
CACCCTGGCCAGCACCAATGCCGGGTTATTCATGGCTTCATTTGGCCAGGTAAATATCGCGGCCGCGGGCTATCAACAATTCAAACTGGAATTATTGAATGATGCCGGGGTCCAGCGGGACGACGTGGTGGCGCTGGTGCTCAACGGTCCGGCGGCAACGAGCGCGCACTTTAATTTGAAAGAACGGCGCAACGCCGCATCGGTCCACCTGGCTTATCCCACTGTGGGTCTGACAAACATCAACGCCTTCTATTGTGAAGTGACGGCGACGAAGGATCCGATTTGGACTTACTTTATGGCGTGCGGTTTTCACCGTGGTTATTTCGGGATGCAGGTGAACAGCCCGACGGAACGCCGGATCATTTTCAGTGTTTGGGACAGTGGTCATGAAGCCGTCAGTCGCAGCAAGGTGGGAGCGAACGATCGCGTGACGTTACTGGGCAAAGGGGCAGGGGTTAACGCCGGCGATTTTGGCAATGAAGGCACTGGCGGTCACAGCCACTTGACCTATGCCTGGAAAACCGGCGAGAAACAGCGCTTTCTTGTCACCAGCCAGCCAACGAATGAAACCTTCACAGTTTATTCCGGTTATTATTTTCATCCCGGTGAAAAAAAATGGATGCTGATCGCAAGCTGGCAGGCGCCGAACGACGGTCAATACCTGCACGGCCTTTATAGTTTCTGCGAAGATTTTGTTGGTGATAACGGCCAATTACAGCGTAAGGCAGATTACGGCAATCAGTGGATTCACACCGCCGATGGCCAGTGGCACGAACAAACGGTCGCTACGTTCAGCCACGATCCGACTGGTCGGGGTGACCGATTGGATCGTTACATGGGTGTGGAGAACGGCCAGTTCTTTTTGGCCAACGGCGGATTTGTGCCGGGCATGACCAAGTACGGTGAGAAATTCACCCGTCCGGCGACCAGCCAGCCGCCGACAGATTTTCCCGCCGCCTGGTTGCCTTGACAGCCTTTTAGCTGCAGAGACGCAGGGCAAATCTTTTCTTAGGATTAACGCTTGGAGGGATGCAGGACACTTTCACGTGGCCTATCCTCGCCTGGTTTCATAATTTAACAATTTGTCTTCGGCTAGATTGGCCAAACACCTCAAAATTTATTAAAAAATATATTGCACTATAAAATGACTTTGATATATTCCGCATCCGCTTTCATTGGATTGGGAGCGGAAATCATTTAACCATTAACAGACAATTGTTCTTTGTATGGCTCAACGTATTAGAATCCGCCTCAAGGCATATGACTTCCGGGTCATAGATCAATCGGCTCGCGATATTGCCGATACCGTCAAACGCACCGGCGCTCGCGTCGCTGGTCCGATCCCGCTGCCGACTCGCATCGAGAAATTCACCGTCCAGCGCTCTCCGCACTCGGACAAAAAGTCGCAGGAAACTTTCGAACAACGCACCCACAAACGCCTGATCGACATCCTCGATCCTACGGCGAAGACCGTGGACGAATTGAAAAAACTCAATTTGCCCGCCGGCGTGGACATCACCATCAAAATCTAAGGTGTAACAATTTAACGTATAACGAATTTTATGCCACTTGGACTTTTAGGAAAAAAACTCGGTCACACGCGCGTTTACGACGCTAGCGGCAAAGCCATCGCGGTCACGGTCGTTCTGGCTGGCCCCAATCGCGTGCTGCAAGTCAAAACGCAGGCCGGTAAAGACGGTTACAATTCCGTCCAGCTCGGTTTCGATGACCAAAAGGAACAGCGCTTGACCAAGGCGTTGCTCGGTCACATCAAAAAACAAAACGGGGTTGCGGTCAAACGCATCAAGGAATTTCGCGATTTCTCCAAGGAAGTCAAATCCGGCGACGTCGTCGGGCCGACGCTGTTTGCGCCCGGTGATTTCGTGGACGCAATCGGCACGACCAAGGGTCAGGGCTTTGAAGGCGTTGTGAAACGTCACAAGTTCGCCGGTGGTGATTCCACCCACGGCGCCAAAGGCTGGCATCGTCGCTCCGGCGCGATCGGCCAGCGTTTGTTCCCGGGTACGGTCATGCGCGGAATGCGGATGCCCGGTCACATGGGTCAAGTCACGCGCACCACGCAGAACTTGGAAGTCATCCAGGTCCGCGAAGACGACAACCTGATTTTGATCAAAGGTTCTATTCCGGGTGCGGAAGGCGACTATGTCGTGATCCGTGAATCCAAGAAACGCCCGAAGGGCTGGAAACCGCCAGTTGTCACCGGCAGCAAGAAAAAAGCCGGCGCTGCTGACAAGAAACCCGCCGCCGCTGCGGCCAAGAAATAATTAGGCCATGAAGATTGCCATTAAAAATATCGAAGGTAAGAGTCAGGGCGAGCTGGAAGTTAAGTTCGAACTGATCGAAAACGGTAAAGGCACGCAAGCGGTTCACGATGCAGTTGTCGCTTATAACGCGGCTCAACGCAGCGGTACTGCCTGCACCAAGACCGTGGGTGAAGTCCAGGGTTCCAACAAGAAACCGTGGAAGCAAAAAGGCACAGGCCGCGCCCGCGCCGGCTCATTCCGTTCCCCTTTGTGGGCGGGTGGCGGTGTGGTCTTCGGTCCGAAGCCCCGCGACTTCAGCAAAAAGATCTCCAAAAAGACCCGGGCTTTGGCTTTGCGCAAGGCGCTGAGCGAACGCATCAAGCTCGGTGACGTGGTGATCGTGGACGATCTCAAGTTGTCGACTCCGAAAACGAAGTCGTTCGCGACGATGATCGAAACGTTGGAATTGAACGGCACGACGCTGATCATTGCACCGGATGCGGAAAACAAGAACCTGACGCTCGCTTCGCGCAACTTGCCGCTCGTGAAGTTGACGACGAGCGAAATGCTCAACACCTATGACGTGTTGCGTCCGGACAAACTGCTCTTCACCAAGAGCGCGTTTGAAAAAGTCGAAGCTCGTTTGAACAAGGAATAACATGAACGCTTTTGAAATCATCAAGACCGTCCGTTTGACGGAAAAAGGCACGCGCCAGAGCGAAAAGTATAATCAATATACCATCGTAGCTGACCGCTTGGCCAACAAGACGGAAATCCGCAACGCCGTGCAGGAATTGTTCAAGGTTAAAGTCACGAAAGTGAACACCCTGAACGTTCGTGGCAAATCCCGCCGCCAGCGCACCTTGCAGGCCGGCAAAGCGCCCAACTGGAAAAAAGCGATCGTCACATTGAAAGACGGCGACAAGATCGTTTTGACCTAGTCATTGGATCTCACCAAGCGCGAAGTGATTATTCACTTCGCGCTTTTTTATTTTAGGGGTCTGCATCGGGGAGAATTTAAACCGCCGAGACGCGGAGACGCAGAGTGCGGCAAAATACAAAACCTTGGCCCAACTGGTGGCTTTGGCTGCGCTGCGGCCAAAGTCGTCGCCGAGCGGAACGTCAGGCGACGAAAGAGAGCGTCAAACCACAAAAGATCGCCACAAAGTATCTGTGGCGTCGGCAAAATCAGTTGCAGTGCGACCGATTCCACCCATCGTAGTGATGTGCCAATGTTATTCTGAAACACTACAGTTTTTTCTCTGCGTCTCCGCGTCTCGGCGGTTAAAATTTGTCCCAACAAGAGCGTGGCATCATCCCATTGGACGATGCCGTATCCTGTAACCATTCGTTATCTTCTCGCATCCTTATACCCACACCGATCTGATTTTCATCCATTCAATATCTCTACCATGAAAACACGAATCTATAGCGCAGTCCTGCTACTGGCTCTGACCACACCGCTGACAGCCTTGGCGGCTGCTTCCAGCCAGCCCAACATCATTGTCATCCTGGTAGATGATATGGGGTTTTCTGATGTTGGTTGTTACGGGAGCGAAATTCCCACGCCGAATTTGGATGCGCTGGCAAAGGGCGGATTACAATTTACCGATTTTCACAACGATTCACGCTGCTGTCCTTCACGGGCAACGCTGTTAACGGGATTATACCCGCACGCAGCCGGCGTGGGACACATGACGGAAGCACGCAAGGATGCCGACGGCAGCGTGCTGCCGGGTTACGAAGGGCATTTGAATGATAATTGCGTCACGCTGGCGGAAGTTTTGCACAATGCGGGCTACTTCACCGCCATGACCGGCAAATGGCATGTGGGTCAGAATGGAGTGAATGGTGTGGTACCGTGGAAACGCGGGTTTGACCGCAGTCTGGACGCGCCGCACGGCGGATACTATTACCCAGGCGACAAAGGCGTGCGTCTTTTCCTGAACGGCACACCGGAAGGAACTGGCGGACGGGATGGCATTCCCAAGGATTGGTATTCAACAGATTTGTGGACCGACTACGGCTTGCGCTTTATTGATGAAGCGCAAACGGCGAAAAAACCTTTCTTTCTCTACCTGGCATACAATGCGCCGCATTTTCCGCTGCAAGCGCCGCCGGAGGACATCGCCAAATTTCGCGGAAAATATATGGCAGGCTGGGACAAATTACGCGAAGCACGCTATCAGCGTCAGGTCCAGATGGGGATCATTGATCCATCCTGGCCCAAGTCGCCGCGTCCGCCAGAAGTGGCCGCTTGGGACAGCCTGACGCCCGACCAGAAGGATCGGTTCGACCATATCATGGCCATCTACGCGGCCTGCGTGTATCATGTGGACAAGGAAGTGGGCGTGCTGGTGGCGGGTCTGGCCAAGCGCGGGGTATTGGATAACACGCTGATCATGTTCATGAGCGACAACGGCGGCAATCTGGAGAGTGGCCCCAATGGGCGGTTGGAGGGAAAAATGCCGGGTGGCCCGGATTCAACGGTGTTTTGCGGCCAATCGTGGGCGACCTTGGAGAACACACCGTTTCGGCGTTACAAACATTTTGAACATGAAGGCGGCATCTCCACCCCGCTCATCGTTCATTGGCCGACGGGTATCCCGGCCAAAGGCGAATTACGCACGCAACCGGGCCATTTGATTGACATTATGGCAACCTGTGTGGACGTCAGCGGGGCAAAATATCCGGCGGAATACAATGGTCATACGGTTCATCCGATGGAAGGCCAGAGCCTGGTCCCGGCCTTTACCAATCAACCGATTCCGCGGGATGCGATTTATTGGGAGCATGAAGGCAATGCCGCCATTTTGGAGGGTGATTGGAAATTGGTTCGCTTTCAATGGAACGGTGTCTGGGAGTTGTACAACATGAAAGCAGACCGGACAGAACAGCATGATTTATCTGGAGCACAGCCGGATCGCGTGAAGACGATGGCGGCCAAATGGAATGTGTGGGCGAAAGCAGATCATGTATTGCCGGAGATGCACAATAATTTCGAGAAGACCTTCCATGCCAACGCCAATGACGGCTATGGTGGTACGCCTGCCCTGCGGGAACCTCAGGGCGACGGCAAGGCCGATGCAGGCGATGCCAGCGTAGATGATTGAAGTGCCATTAAGAATCCAGCCATTTTAACTGAGGCAGGCGTTGGGTGCGCAAACCATGTCAGTGGAGAATTGGTCGCCGATATGCTTAACGATTATTGGCGTTGGCTATGGTGTTTTAAATAAAACCGCAGCCATGCTCAGGTTGATCTTGCAGGTGACAAGGTAACGAGTCTCCAACTAAAAAGTGCAGGCAAACTCGAGGACGAGGAGGGCGATAGCAGCCGCATTCGCCCACCGACAATCGCCCGCAGTTTGTTTGAGATGCTCTAGCCGCTAGAATTCACTGAAGTAATATTAACGAAATTTCTGCATCAATTTTCGCATTATTTCTCACCTTGTTCTGTGATCATTCTGTGATCAATGGGCATCGGTTTTGACCTGTGTGCCAGCAGTTTGCGCGCAAGGTTTTCCGGATTGTTTCTACTTCGTCATGTCCTCGTAACCTGAATCAGAAACCTTATGGCGACTGGATTTTCTCCCGACGGGATAATCAAGGACAGCCAGATAATATTAAAAATCAGACGTGATCAGAAAAATGAACCTCCACTGGCTGGTTCAATTTTTATCGGAAGTATTTTATGAAATCATCTCCCCGCACCGGATTGTCCTCGCAGCTTATTCAACTCATTGGCCGGATTCGAATATCGTCAACGATCGCTGTGATGTTTGGTGTGCTACTGTTGCTGCTTTTAAGCGGGGGGGCAGGGCGGGCTGATACGATTGCTGCTCAAGGTTTTGAAACTTCGGGCGGGACCTGGCCGTTCACTTTTGTCGGCGGGATAACCAATACCGATGCTGGCACTGCGGATACGCCCGCAAATCAGCGGATTCTCGCCGGGAGTGCCTCGTGGGGAATTTTTTTTACAAATTCGACCCTTACCTTTGGGACAGTCAACGTGAACAATTACAGTTCGGTTTCCGTTACGGTTCGAGTTGCCTCGCCATCAGCTTCAAGTTCAAATGGTTCTGATACGACCGACCATGTCAGTGTTTACGCAGCCTTAAATGGAGCGGCTTTTAGTGCGACACCAGATATTACCCTGGGTGGGAATAGCAATGCTCGATGGGGATATACGGCAACACAAACTGGTTCAACGACGGCTGGCACCCCAATTACGCTAAAAGCAACTTCAGGAACCAGCACTGCAAATTATTCAACCTTAATTGTGACGATTCCCAATGGAACGACTAATATCGCCTTGAAAATTTATGGGACCAATGATTCCGCCGGCGAAATGTGGTGTTTGGATGGCATTACCTTGACGGGAACACTCCTGCCTCCTGCATCACCGGTACTGAATGTCGCTCCCAGTACGAACAGCACCAGCTTTACGGCTAATTGGAACGCAGCCAGCAGTGCGACTGGTTATGATCTCGACGTGGCGACGGATAGCGGTTTCAGCTCATTCTTGACGGGCTATAACAACCGTGATGTTGGCAATGTCACGACCGCCAGCGTCACGGGTTTAACCAGCAGCACAACGTATTACTATCGCGTTCGCGCTTATAACGCTTCTGGTTCCAGTGGTAATTCTATCACCAATTCAGTCACGACCCTGGCTGCCAGCGTGCCGTATATGCTGGTGACTTTGCCCGGCCAAACCTCGCCCAATATGGGGACGCCGACGACTCAAACGGCTGGAAATACTTTTAACGTCACGGTTATCGCTACCACCGATGGTGTCACGCAGGATAACAGCTACACGGGTCCGCATAATATCGCGTTCACGTTGGCGAGCGGAAGCTCAGTTACGCCCGTCAGCGCGAGCGTCAGTTTTAGCGGCGGGCTCGGCACGGCGAGCATCACTTTGACGAACACGACCGTCTCGACCATTACGGCGACGGATGGAACGATCGCTGGCACGCCGAGCTCAAGCCTGAATATCAATCCGGGCGCGATTGCCAGTTATGCGGTCACGGTGGCCACGCCGCAAACGGTGGGCATTCCGTTCAATGTGTCCGTCACGGCCGTGGATGCTTACGGAAATATCGTGACGAGTGACAGCAGCACATCGGTGACGTTGAGCAGCGGTTCTGGGAACATGTTGTTTGATACTAATCCCAAGACGCTGGCGAGCGGAACGATCACAGTTAATGCGACGGATAATACAGTGGAAACCACCACGATCACGGCAACCGATGGCAACAACAAAACGGGAACTTCGGGTAATGTCATGATCAATCCGCCGCCAACATATCATTGGGTGGCGACATCTGGTTCGGCGGATTGGACAGTGGCCGCCAGTTGGTCGCCGAGCCGGACGACGCCCGGCGTGACCGATACGCTGGTGTTTGACGGCGGCGGCAGTTCTACGGCTACGTCTGTGCCCGCGCAAACGGTCAAACAATTACAAGTTTCCGGAAATACCACGATCACGTTGCAGGCAGGTGGCGTCAATACGTTTACCATCGCCGGTGGCGCCAATGTGCTGACGGTGGCCAATGGCTCAACTTTGAATGTCAGTGGCGCCAACGCGTTGACAATCAGTCTGCCCACCGGTTCCTCTGGCAATATTAGTGGGATAATCGATTTTGCCGGTGGCGCTCATCAGTTGGCGGTGGCGGATGCGAGTGGCATCGCTTTCCAAAATGGGGCGACTTTCACCGCAGATACTGGGTTCACCGGAAATGCGTTTGGCGCCACCAGTTTGAATTCCGTCGTTTTCGCCAGTGGCTCGACCTATGTTGAAAAGGCTGGCTCAAATCCCTTTGGTGCGACGCTGCCAAATTCAGTGGTCGTTTTCCAACCGGGAAGTTTGTTCAGTGTCCAAGCCCACCTCACACCGTCTACATCCGGTCGGACCTATGCCAATTTTGAGCTAAACTCACCGGGGGCAAACCTTACCGGCACGGGTGCATCGGCGCTTTCCATCGATAACCTGACGATTACGGCGGGAGCATTGAGCCTCAACCTGGCTGGAACCTATAATCAAAGAGGCAATATCTCGGTGGCCGCCGGCGCAACGCTGAACTTAACGAATAGCGGCAATGGGGCCACGATTACATTAAATGGGACGACACCACAAACCATCAGCGGGGCGGGTGCGTTGACGGTTGGTGCCAACGAAAGTTTGACGATCGCCAGCGGCTCGATGATCACGTTGCAACGAGACCTCGGCGTCGGTGCGGGTTTGACCGTGGCCAGTGGCGGAACTTTGGCAGGAAGCAGCACTGTAACTGGAATCGTCACGGTGAATAGTGGTGGAACGATTGCACCCGGCGCAGCGGCCATCGGCACTTTGACCTTCAACACGGCACCGACCTTTGCTGGCACGAGCTTGTTGGGACTGAATCGTACAAACTCGCCAGTGGCTGATGAAATCGTCCTGTCCAGCGGTACTCTGACCTATGGCGGTACTTTGACCGTTACCAATCTTGGTAGTTCGTTGCAAGCGGGAGATAGTTTTACGCTCTACGCCGCCCCAACCTTTAGCGGTTGGTTTAGCAGCCTAACCTTGCCTGCGTTGCCCGCCGGTTTGCTTTGGGATACGAATAGCTTGGCGACGCAGGGTGTGTTGGATGTTTATTCATTCGTCACCAATGGCGTCGGCGCATTATCCACGCGCCTGAACACGCCGGTGACCTTCGCAAAATCTAAAGTGCTCGCGTTCACGGCGGGTGGCAGCGGCGGGCTGACAGTGACCGTGACTGGCGCTCCCGCGCACGGTTCAGCAGTGACGAATGCGACCCAAATCACTTATACCCCAGCCGCGAATTACTCCGGCAACGATGTCTTTTATGTCACGGTAAGCGACGTCAATAGCTCGGTGACGGTTCAAGTGAACGTGACCGTCATTGATCCCAGCAATCCGGTGTCCGCTGGCAACAGCGGTAATCTCATCATTCGCGACCTGGGCAACGGTTCGATGCGCCTCTACATCACAGGCACGGCCAATACGACTTATATATTGCAAACCAACGGTTCGATTTCCACCAGCGGCTGGGGCGCTTATCAAACCATCATGTTGCCTTCAACCGGCGTGACCAATTTTGATGATACTGCGGCTCCCGGCGCCCGCTTTTACCGGACGGTGTTGCCGTAAAATCAAGATCAACCTGAAGTCCTGAAGATATTATGAAAATCAAATTTTTGATGCTGGCCCTGACGATGTTCAGTGTGGCGCCGTTTGCCCAGGCCGACCTCATCAGTCTTACCAACAGCACACCGGTCGTCATTCCTGACAATGATCCAGCCGGGGCGGCTTCCGGCATTTATCTCTCGCCGGAGAATGCCAGTGGTTATGTGACGGACTTGAGCCTTACCTTTACGCTGGCCGGCAATCCGGCGGCGTGGGCTGGGGATTATACCTTGGAACTCATCCATATCGGCGAAGACAACTCATCGCAATCGGCAACGCTGTTCACCTTGCTGCCCTATGGTAATAATGGCTTTGATGATGTGCTGGTGACTTCGGCGTCAGGTTCATTGACGGGCACGAGCGCTGATTATTCCGCCACGCCCATTACGGGAACATTGGGCAATGTTGATTTAAGCACATTCCAGAATATTTCCGCGGCTGGCGAATGGGTCTTGCAGGCAACCGACAGCCAGGGATTGAATCAAGGCGCCTTGGTTGACTGGACTTTGACGCTGGATGTGGTTCCTGAACCGGGCAGCATCGCCTTGGCCGTTTGGGGCGGATTAATGGGTTTGGTGGCTCTCACCCGTGCGGGCAAAATTTAGAGTTTTTTCTCAAGATCAATTCTGAAGGTGCTGCTGAAAAAATTGATAAATTTTCTGCGCGACATCCGGTGGCGCGATGATGCCATGGGCTTTATTTGGAATAATCTCCAGATACACTTCCACGCCAGCCCTTTTTAGGGCTCCATATAAAATCTCACTTTGCTCGGGTGGCACCAGCTTGTCTGCGCCGCCGTGCATCAGGAAAAATGGCGCGGAATTTTTACTCACATAAAAAATCGGGCTGGCAAAATTCGCCTTGGCCACGTTCTCACTGACGGCACCCCCGATAAGCTTGGCCACATCGCCCTTCGGGTCGGCCCGCACTTTGGGATCGGAGACCAGCCGGTTCAAATCGGTTGGCGGATAAAATGCGCAGACACATTCCACCCGGCTGGAAAAACCAAGATTGCCACCGACATTACCTTCCAGGCTTGGATTGTCAGCCGTCGTACCCAGCAAAGCCGCAAGATGTCCACCGGCAGAAGCGCCAAAAATACCGATGTGATCGGGGTCCAAAGCGTATTTGTCCGCGTTGGCGCGCAGCCAGCGGATGGCACCTTTGCAATCGTTCAGTTGCGCGGGAAATTTTGCGACGTCGTCCAGCCGGTAGTTAATGCTGACAATCGCCACTTGTTGTGTGGCCATGAAAGCAATGGGGCAAAAATCCTTGTTGCCCGATTTCCAGGCGCCGCCGTAAAGCCAGACAATGACCGGCAATTTCTTCGCCGGATGCGCCGGGCGATAAATATCCAGCAACAAGGCCTGACCGTTCACCTGCGCGTATTCAAGGTTTTTATCAGTGCGGATGCCGGCGGGTAATTTGGGCATGCAGCCGGAAACAAGGAGACTGAGGAGCAAGCATGAACTCAGCAGTAGCGACCGGCGGTTAACGTGGATTTTCATATTCAAAATTTAAGGGGTGAGTTTGGCGAGTTCTTGGACCGCTTCCTGTTGGGCTTCCCGATCATCGCGGTCCAGCGGTTGGAGTTTGCGGCACTTTTCCCACTCATTGCGGGCCAAAGTCGCCTGCCCGATGGTGGCATAAACTTTACCCAACTCTGCGTGATGAATGATTCGATTTGGGTTTAAGGCAATGGCGGCTTTGAAGTTTTCAATCGCCTTTTCGTTGCTGGCCGGCGGCAGTCCGCCGTAAATGACCTTGGCCAATCCCTTGTAGAAAAAGTTCAGGTTGGCCGCGCCATAATGCCAGCACCCTAGCAAATAATAGGCGATATCCTGTTTGGGATCGAGGGCAATGGCTTTTTCCGATTCCTGCTTGATGCCGCGCGAATAATCCACTTTGGCCTGGTTGCCGGCAAACGGAAAATTTTTGGCATAAGTTATCGCCAGACAAATATGCGCCGTAGCATTTTTGGGGTTAGAGGCAACGGCTTGGCGTGCGCAGTTCAAAGCATGTTCGGCCACCGTTTTTTTGGTGGCGGATGAACTCGTCACATACATCAAGTCACAGAAATGCTGGGTGAGGATGCAGAGGTCGGCAGTGTTGGTGGCGAATTGTCCTTCGGCCTGCAAATAAATTTTCAATGCGGCAGTCGCGTTGCTATGCGTCGCGAAATTGTCACCTTGCGCCAGCAAGTTGGTGAAACAAACCGTATCCGCCCGTCCCAAGACCGTTCCTGCCAGCAGCAGAAAACATCCGAGGCCGACGTTTTTTAACTTGGGCCAGCGGAATTTTTTCAGGCCATGGTCGGTAGGCATATGTAGGAAAAATCAGGTTGCCCGGTTGCGGAACAGATAATGTGATACCAGCCATTCTTCGCCCTGCCGGAAACCCCACAATTCCGCGCAGGCCATGAAAAATACGCGCCAGTAGACCCACCAACGTGTTGCATTCTCGCGGCCATACGTTTGGGCAAAAAACGGGCGGATTTCTTTTTCATGCGCATCCATGTTTTGCAGCCACGCTTCCGCCGTTTTTTGATAATGCGTGCCGTTCACGCGCCAGTGGTTTTCGAGGCTTAAATCATCTTGGAAATAAAGCAGCAGGTCATCGCTCGGCATGATGCCGCCACTGAAAAAATAACGCGCCATCCAGTCCGATTCACCGTGCGCGACAAAGTGGTAGGCGTATTCCTTGTGGGTGAAAATATGGACAAATAATTTACCTTCAGGTTTCAGCCAGCGTGAAATGTTTGCCATGAGCCGTTCATAATTTTTCATGTGTTCGAACATTTCGATGGAAACCACGCGATCAAATTGTTCCGCAACGTCAAAACGATTCATGTCGCAAGTGATGATCCGCAGGTTTTTCAGTCCGCGTTTTTGCGCTTCAGAATCAATGTGTTGTTTTTGCGTCACGGAATTGGAAACGCCGGTGATCTGCGCCCGCGGGTAATGCCCGGCCAGCCAGAGGGAGAGCGAACCCCAACCGCAGCCGAGTTCAAGGATGTTTTGTCCGTCGGCGATTTGGGCGCGTTGACAGGTCAGTTGGAGCATTGCTTGTTCCGCCGTATCCAAGGTTGTCGTGCCTCCCGACCATAACCCGCTGCTATATTTCAACCGGCTGCCGAGGCATAATTCATAAAATCGGGTTGGCACTTCGTAATGTTGCTCGTTGGCCGCCTTGGTTTGGACGGCAATGGGACTCTGTTTGAGTTCGGCGATGAGCTGCAGTAAATGGTTCTGCTGCGCCTCGACACTGCCTTGGTTTTCTGCATGCAACCGTTCACGCAGTAATCGGCGGATGCCGAGGCGGATAAGCCAGTCGGGCAATAAATCTTTTTCCAGCCAACGATCGAGCCCCAGCGTCGGCTTGGGCAGATGCAGGTGATCCGCCATCGGGCGTGGGGCCAGGGTCAAGGTGGATTGAGTATTCATAAATTCAGTGGGTTTGATTTTGGGCCATGGACTTTTTGAACCACGGCACAAAGGCGCTCGTGGTGCGCTGATATTCGCGATAGGCATCCCCTTTGCTTTTTAGCGAGAGTTCTTCCGTCAGGGGAATGCCGGTGACGCGCAGGAGAAAGAAAAGCATGAGCCCGGGACCCAGTACGGTGTAGCAACCGCCAGGAGCATCCCACGCAAACAGGAAAAAACCGACCCATACCAGCCATTCAAAAAAATAATTCGGGTGGCGTGAATAATTCCATAAACCTGACTGGCAGACACGCCCTTGATTCGCCGGATCCGCCTTGAAGCGTTTCAACTGCCGGTCGGCCGCGCTTTCGCCGGCCAGCGCGATCAGCCAAACCACGACACCCGACCATTCCAACGAAGAGATTTCGCGTGTTGGATTCAAGCAAGCGATCAGAAAAAGCGTCGAAAGCGCGGCGAGAATGACCGCCTGGAACAAGAAAAAATAGAGTGAGTTGCGCGGCAGTCTGGAACCCCAATCGGCGCGCAATTTTTCGTAGCGCACATCCTCATGGGGATGCTGGTGGATGACCCGGGCGGCGATGTGGATGCCAAGCCGCAAACTCCAGATGCCCGCCATACTTGCCATCAGCCAGCGATGTTCCGGGTCGCCGTTGGCGGTGGCGGCAAAAAATATCACTGGCGGCAAAAATCCAAACGACCAGGCGACATCCACAATGCCTAAATTATTGATGGTCAGGGCTACCCGCCAGATGACCAGCATCAGGGCGACGGCGAACCCGGTTGCGATCAGGAATGGTTGGATTAATTCGTCAAACATAACGGTGGTTCAGGCATTTTTTATGCGCCGGGCGGCGAGCGCCTTCAGCGGCGGCAATACCGCGAAATAAATCATGGCGGTCAAAAAAGGTGCGATGGCCAGCCAGGCAATGATTCCATGCCATCCGGTCAGGCCAAATTCTTGAAAAAATTTGACCGGTGACTGGTGAAATTTTTCGATCAATTCCGGGATGGAAAAATTCACGTAAGGTGCGCCCGTCAACCACTCGCCAAGACGGACAAAGACCAAGATCAAAGATAGTTGCAGTGGCGATGCCAGCCAATTTACCAGTTGGATGACCGGCTGGTTTAATTTGAACCAAAATCCAGCCACGGCGCAGAGTGCGGTCGTGGCTCCAAGAATCGGGAAAATCCCCAGACTCATGCCCAGCGCCACGGTGAGGGCGATCTTTTGCGGCGTCACACCCTGGGTGAATTGCGCGACCATCAGGGCGATCACGCGTTCCCGCCAAAATCGTTTCAAACGCGATGATTGATTGTTTGGCGGCATGGGACATGGTTTGGTTTTTTTGCGGTGCAGAACTGGTTCGATGTTCGCTTGGCGCGGCAGGTGGAACAGCGTGATACTCATGGCGATTGCAAGGTTGGGTTGTTGGGCCGCGTATAAATGGCCTGTACCACGCTGATGTTGCGCATTGCAAACGCCGCTTCGCAGTAGGCCAGATAGTAATTCCATTTACGGATGAAGCGGGTGTCAAATTGTAACGTGCGGATGACGGCTTCGTTTTGATTGAAGGTGCGGCGCCAGCGTTTGAGGGTTTCGGCGTAGGAAAGGCCAAGGTCTTTCAAATCGTGCAGGGACAAATCGCCGGTCCGGCGCAAGGCCTCATTGACGCGATGCACTGAAAGCAGCAACGAGCCGGGGAAAATATGCTTTTGGATCCAGTCCACATTTTTGCGCAATGAATCATGGCGCGAATCGGGGCAGGTGATCATCTGCAAGGCGAGCAGCCCGTGCGGTTTAAGCAGTTCATGGCATTTGGCAAAATAGGTCTCCAGGTATTGGTCGCCGACGGCCTCAATCATTTCGATGGAAACGATCTTGTCGAATTGCCCGGTCAATTGTCGGTAATCAATCAATTTGATGGTCACGCGGTCAGCCAGGCCTTCCCTTTGAAATGATTCGCGGGCGTATTTGAATTGTTCTTCCGAAATGGTGGCGGTCGTGATGCTCACCCCGTAATGTGTGGCGGCATACCGGCTAAAGCCGCCCCAGCCGCTGCCGATTTCCAGGATATGTTCACCGGGTTGCAATTTGAGCTGGCGGCAGAGGCGGTCATATTTGGCAGCCTGGGCTTGTTCCAGCGTGGGCACTAATCCGGTCCTTCCCGGTTCGAATAACGCGGATGAGTAGGTCATCGAAGGATCGAGAAACAACCGGTAAAAATCGTTTCCCAAGTCGTAGTGCGCGGAGATGTTGTGGCGGCTGGTGGTCAAGCTGTTCGGCCGCAGCCAATGGCCGAAGCGGTTCTGCCAGCCGAGCAGGTTGACGAGCCATTTTTTGGCACGCGAACCGGACATCGCCGGGGAATGTTCCACGTTGAGGATGAACCACGAAATGACCCGCGTGATGTCGTCCGTATCCCAATCACCGTCCATATAGGCTTCGCCGAAACCGATGTCGCCGAACAATACGCAGCGTTTGAAAAAATCCCAATTCACAATGCGGACGCTGGCGGAAATTTTATGGGCCGGATCGCCGAAAACCTTCTTCGTGCCATCCGGCAGTTCCAGGTGCAAACCACCGGCCGTCATTTGCGCCAGTGATTGCATGACGATGCGTTGATAAAAGCCGCCGGATTTCTTGGCGCCGGCGTGGGGCATGGTTGGATGCAAGGTGATCGTGGAGGAATTCATTTTATTTTGGGGATCAAGGTTGAGCGGGCGCGTGAAATCCCACGTTGCAGCTGAAGGTTCTCCGCTTTGCAATGGAACGGCACGCGTTTGAGCCAAAGGCGCAACGCGTGCCAATGGATCAGAAAAATCACTTTGGCGGTCACGAGCGGATATTTGATCGTGAACCAGAACAGAGTGCGGTTGTTCAATTCCGCCCGGCGGCCGGCCAGGGTGGTAATCAGAATCTTTTTGCCGGCGTCCAGGTCATCAATTTTCACGTCCAACCTTTCGCCGGGAATTTTGAGTTGAAAATCGAAATTCAAATTCAAGCTGGAAAAAGGCGAGACGTAGAAATGTTTTGGCGTGATTTTCCGAAAAGTGCCGCCAGCGACGAGTTCATCCGGTGACAGCAGATACAGTTTCATTTCGCGAAAGGTATTGCCGACCTCGGCAACGGTGCCAACCGGCTGGTTGGCGGCATCAAAACAGTAGTAGATGGAAATCGGATTGAAGACATAGCCGGCGACCCGTGGCAAGGTGAGCAGCATTATCCGTGCAAACGGGCCCGGTTCGATCCCGTTCTTTTGCAAGAAGGCAACGAGGCGTTGCTTGAGCGGTTTTTCCCCGCCGGGTTCGTGGTCGGCGTCCCGGAAAGCATAGAGGTTTTTTCGGTTATGGCTGAAACTGAGGATTTTTTTGGCGATGAGATCCAGCTCATCCAAATCGAGATAGAACATGAAGATATCATGTTGAAAGCGGTGAACCTTCGGCGCGAACCGGTGGTGCATCACGGTACATTCGTAAAGGCAGGAGTTCATGTGAACAATTTTTCGCCGGTGAGCCGGCGGCAGAGGTTGAGGGCGGACGTGAACGCATCCTCGTGAAAGCCATGGCGGAAATAGCTGCCACAAAAGAAAACGTTGTCGTTGCGCTCATTCAATTTTGGCAGGCTGTTTTGCGCGCGGATCGCACCAAGGCTGAATAATGGATGCTCATAGTTGATACGCTTGAGAATTGTGCCGGGGTCCACGGAATTTTCGCCATTGATGGATACAAAATAATTCTGACGGTCGGAAATATTCTGCAAACGGTTCATCCAATAAACCGTTGAGGATCGGTTTTTTTCATCGGGTTTGAAATCAATGCGGTAATTCCACGCTGCCCAGCATGGCTTGGTTTTGGGCATGACGGAGGCATCCGTGTGCAAGAGCGCAGTGTTGGATTGATATTTGAATTCGCCCAGCAATCTCTGCTCCTGCGCATCGGCGTCGGCCAGCAGCTTCAGGGTTTCATCGGCATGGCTGGCAAAGATGACCTGGTCGAACTCTTCGGTCAGGCCGCAAACATCGGTGACTTTGACGTGTTTGCCTTCGCGCCGGACATGGGCGGCTCCCCGGCGCAACTGGATTTTATCTTTGAAAGGAGCGGTAAGCTTTTCGACATAGGATCGCGCACCCCGGGCGACCGTGAACCAGGGATGCTGCGTATGCAGGCCAAGAAAGCCGTGATTATGAAAAAAGCGAAGCAGGGTGGTGGCGGGAAATTCCAACATCAATTCCGGGGGCGTGGACCAAACGGCAGAACTCATCGGGACGAGGTAAAAGTTGAGGAAATCATCACCGTATTTTTTGAAGCGGACGTAATCGCCCAGCGTCATGTCCGCCGAACCGCCCGCGTTCAAGGTGGCCACCGCCTCTTGATTGAAGCGGTTGATGTCCCAGATCATTTTCAGGAAACGCGGGCGCACCAGGTTTCGGCGTTGAGCGAAAAGATAATTGAGGCTGGAACCGCAAAATTCCAATCCGGTGGGCCGATGCTGCACACTGAACGACATCGGCGCCGGTTGGATCGCCACCCCCAATTCACGGAACAGCCGCGTCAGATTCGGGTAAGTAACGTGATTGAACACCATAAAACCGGTGTCAACCGGCAATTGGCGGTTTTGCTCTCCCACCATGACGGTGTTGGTATGGCCGCCGGCGTAATCATTTTTTTCGTAGATCGTCAGCGGGAAGCGGCGGTGCAAAAAGTGGGCGCAACCCAGGCCGGCGACGCCGGTTCCGATGATGGCGGTTCGTTTCATGCGTGATGAGAATGGGCGGCTGGAATTTTATTTCCGGCGGGAAGGCGATGGGGATTTTCATAAGCGGCCAGCGGCACGGGCTTGAGGTTCCAGATGAGGCCGGTCCACGACAAGGCTTTGAGCAGGTAGAACGAGATGTCGATCTCCCACCAGTAAAACCCCTGGCGCGTCGCGCTCATGTAACGGTGATGGTTGTTATGCCAGCCCTCGCCCAGCGTGATGAGCGCCAGGAGGAGGCTGTTGCGGCTGTTGTCCTCGGTTTCGTAACGACGTTTCCCCAGCAGATGGGCGAGGGAATTGATGCTGGATGTGGCGTGAAATAACATGGTGGTGCTGATGAAAAATCCCCAGACGAGCAATTGCCAGGAAGTCACGCCCGTGGCGGGGAACCATTCGCCGATAAAATGGCCGAGGGTGAACAAGGCGCCGGCAAATAAAATGGGCACCAACGAATCGAAACGGTTCAAGAAAACCAGTTCGGGATATTTGGCCAGGTCGCGGACTTGCGAATAGTCCGTGGGAAAATTCCTGGCGCTGGTAATCCAGCCGATGTGCGACCACCAAAACCCGCGTTGCGTGGGCGAATGGACATCCTCCTCGTCATCTGAATGCCGGTGATGATGGCGATGCTGGTAGCTCCACCAAAGCGGCCCGCGTTGAACGGCTGTGGCGCCGATCACCGCGAAAAGAAATTGGGCAAAACGCGAGGTGCTAAATGTCTTATGCGAGAAATAGCGATGGTAAAACCCGGTGATGGCGAACATGCGAACCAAATACAAAAAAACTGCCAGGCCGATGGCCAGATAGCTCCAGCCGACCAGGAAGACGCACAGGCAGCCCAGGTGTAAAAAGACGAACGGCAACACCCGGATAAACTCGACCTTATCCGGCTTGGCGCGGATGGCGGCGAGATCATCATTGCCATAATCCGCATCGAACCATCGGATTAACGGAACGGCGCGGTTGCTTAATGCAGTGCACATTTTTTTCATATTCATCGTCCAATACGACTGGTTTTCATCCTGTAATTCGCCCGGCGAGGATTTTTGGATGCATGAAAATTGCATCCATCCGACGATTCCGGGCGTTATTAAAGTGAAGATGTCAACTTGTACCCGATCAGATGATTTGATATGAACGTGTGCGCGCAAACCGATTTTGTGCAGCAGTTTCGTCTTTTTAAGATGATGCCGGCAGGCGGTTTTTTATTTTTTACACCAGCAGTGAACGAGCAGGAACATCAGGACCGCGACGTTGAGTTATTACGGCAAATCGCCGAGGGGAATCGCGCGGCTTTTGCGGAATTTTATGACCAGCATTCCACGCTGATGTTTTCCGTTGCTTCCCGGATTTTGAACAACCCCAGCGATGCGGAAGATGTCCTGCAGGAAGCGTTCGTGCAGATCTGGGAAAAGGCCAAAAACTTTGACCCCAAACTTGGCAAGGCGGCAAGCTGGGCGGCGATTCTGGTGCGTAACAAGGCGATTGACCGCATCCGGTCTTCGCAACGCCGGACCCGGCTGGCCGAAGCCGCCGGGGTGGAATTTTCCGTTGCGGCCGAGGTTGACCATATGGCCAACAACGCGATTCACGGGCATGACAAGGCGAAGTTAATCCAGTCCGCGATCGTCGAATTGCCCGTCGAACAGCGGCGGGCGATTGAACTCGCCTATTTTTCCGGCCTGACGCAAAACGAAATCTCTGAAAAATTGAATGAACCGCTGGGAACCATCAAAGCACGTATCCGTCGCGGCCTTTTGAAACTGCGCGACCAACTGGAGGGCTTGCTATGATTGACGAACGGATGCAAGAACAAGCCTCATTGCACGTTTTGGGCGCATTGTCCGAGGCGGAAGCACGCGAATTTAAACAGGCCATGCAGGCAGATCCTGAACTAAAAGAATTTGTCGCCCGTTTGAGCCCGGCTACCGGTGCCCTGGCCGGTGCAGTTCCCATGGTCGAACCGCCACCACAATTGCGCGCGCAAATCCTGGCCCGGATCGCGCCGCCGCAAAAAATTGTTTCATTGCCGGAACGAAAATTTCGTCCGTCGTTCTGGCTGCCCTGGTCATTGGCCACGGGTTTTGCGGTTCTTTGCCTGATTTTATTCGGGCAGGACAGCCAATTGCAAAGACGCGTCAGCGTTCAGGCCCAACAAATCAACGAACTTGGCCAATTAGCGGAATCGTTGCAGTCCGCGACGAATGATTTGCAACATGCCGTGCTGGCGTTGCGCGAATCAAACCGCCTGGCAAATTTGCGGATTGCGATGCTGGATTCGCTGATGCCGGATGCCCCAAAGGCCGTCGCGGTTTCGTTGTGGGATGAATCAAAACAGGAAGGTGTTTTTGTGGTGCAAAACTTGAAGGCATTGCCGGCGGACAAAGACTATCAACTTTGGGTGCTGGATAATGGCACGAAACCCGTGGATGCCGGTGTGGTCCATGTCAATAAGGACGGCAGCGGGCGGGCAGAGTTCAAGGCCAAACAGCTGATCAAGGTCGCGGGTAAATTCGCGGTGACCGAAGAGATTAAAGGCGGCGCGGCGACCCCGACGCTCAAGCAGATGGTGTTGCTTGGGGGTTAGAACTTAAAATTCCATTCGGTTGTCGCGTATTTTTCACGGGCAAGTTTGGCAATGTTTTCGCGCGGTGGATTTTCCAGGCTTTCACCGGCATTCCAGCCTTGGATAAGCGCAGTCTTCACCGTTTCGGCAGGCAGGGGAAGATTAGTCACAAATTCCGCATGTGGCCGGCTGGCGCGGTAGTCAGGTTGCAGCGACGGCATCGCGAGCAATTCGCTGACGAGCGCCAAGTCGCAGTTCAATAGCAGGGTGCCGTGAAACAGCAGGAAATTTTTCCGGCGACGTTGTGAATTGCCGGCGAATTTTTTCTCCGTGATGAGGGATGAGCGATCCGTGACCAGCGTTAAATCAGTATGCCCACGCACAGAAATTCTGGCTCCTGAATTCTGACTCCCGAATCCAGTTTCAATCGCCTGGCGGTTCCGTTCCATGATGAACTGGTTGGCCGAGGTGATGTTGCGGGTCGGACCGCTTTCTTCGATCCGCAGGATCAAGCTGTAGTTCAATCCACCCGCCATTTGCACGATGGTGCCACCGCCGGAACAACGGCGAAAGATCGGGACATTTTTTTGCGCGCAGGCGGCGACATTGACTTCGGTCGCAATTTTATTGGCGTACCCGACCACGACAAATGTTTCGCACGGTTCCCAAAACAGCAGAATTTCTTCGCCTGCACCCGCTTCGCACCAGTCGAGCAACGCCTCGTCGGCGGCAAGGTTTTCGGCGGGCGAGGTCAGGTCGAGGTCGAGGTGTTTCATTTGGGTCGTTGATTTGTCTGGCGTCGTCGGTTATGTTAAGATTTATTGTTCCACGCGCCTTAATGCGCCCAACAGCAATTAACACAGTGAAAGTAGAGACAAAAGAAATTTACAGCTCGCATTCCTACACCTCGACCTCCGGCAACGGCCAGGGCGACAAGTTGGATGAATCCTTGAACTCCGTTTTAGAGCTGGCTTTGGAGAGCCGGGGGCCGGAACGCACCGCCCAATTGCTCGAAAAATTCGCCAGCCAATTGCGTGCAGTTCCCCGTCCATCTGGCGGCATGGCGACGCCATACGTCAATACGATCCCAGTGGAGGCGCAGACGCCGTATCCGGGCGATTGGAAGCTGGAACGCCGTATCAAGAGCTTGATGCGCTGGAATGCGATGGCGATGGTCGTGAAGGCCAATTCCACCACGAATGTCGGCGGCCACATCTCCAGCTATGCCTCGGCGGCCACGCTTTACGAAATCGGGTTCAACCATTTCTTCCGCGGCGCCCGCGAAGGTTTCACGGGCGACCAGATTTATTTTCAAGGCCACGCAGCGCCCGGCGTTTATGCGCGCGCCTTTCTGGAAGGCCGTTTGACCGAAACGCACCTGCAAAATTTTCGTCAGGAACTTGCGGAAGGCGGCGGTTTGTCTTCGTATCCGCATCCGTATCTGATGCCGGAATTTTGGCAGTTCCCGACCGTTTCGATGGGGCTCGGCCCGATTGGTTCGCTGTATCAGGCGCGGTTCAACCGCTATTTAAAAGCGCGCGGCCTGATTTCCGGTGAAGAGCCGAAAGTCTGGTGTTTCGTCGGTGACGGCGAATCGGACGAACCGGAATCACTCGGTGCGATCACGCTCGGTGCGCGCGAAGGGCTGGACAATTTGATCTGGGTCATCAACTGCAATTTGCAGCGTTTGGACGGCCCGGTTCGGGGCAACGGCAAGATCATTCAGGAACTCGAAGGCCTGTTCCGCGGCGCTGGTTGGAATGTCATCAAGGTCATCTGGGGCAGTGATTGGGATGACATCATCAAGCGCGACAAGTCCGGCCTGTTGCTGCAACGCATGGAAGAATGCGTGGACGGCGAATATCAAAAATATTGTGTCGAACCCGGCAGTTACACCCGCAAACATTTCTTCGGCAAATATCCGGAATTGTTGGAACTGGTCACGCACCTATCGGATGAGCAGATCACTAAATTGCTGCGCGGTGGTCATGACACGAAGAAGGTTTACGCCGCTTACAAGGCCGCCGTGGAACACAAAGGCCGGCCGACAGTCATTCTGGCCAAGACGGTCAAAGGTTACGGTTTGGGCGAGGCGGGCGAAGGTCGCAACATCACGCATAACCAGAAGAAGATGAATGAAAAGGAACTGCGTGAGTTCCGTGGCCGGTTCGATATTCCGATCTCCGACGATGTCATAGCTGACACACCGTTTTATCGTCCCCCGGCTGACAGCGCGGAAATCAAATACGTGCTCGAACGCCGCAAAAAGCTCGGCGGTTTTGTGCCGGCGCGCCAATTCAAGCCCGTCAAGCTGGACGTGCCGAAGCCGGATTACTTTGCCGATTTCTTCAAGCCGTCCACCACGGATATTTCCACTACGACCGCGTTCGTGAGCACCATCCGCACGCTGTTGCGCCATAAAACCATTGGCAAAAATATTGTGCCCATCATCCCCGATGAAGCGCGTACCTTCGGGCTGGATGCATTGTTCCGCGACTTCGGCATCTATTCCTCCAAAGGCCAGTTATATGAGCCGGTGGATAAGGCGTCGTTGTTGTATTACCACGAGGCGAAGGACGGACAGATTTTGGAAGAAGGCATCAGCGAAGCCGGTTCAATGGCCTCGTTCATCGCCGCCGGCACGAGCTACGCCACGCATGGCGTGCCGATGATTCCGTTCTACATCTACTATTCGATGTTCGGTCTGCAACGTGTCGGCGACCAGTTTTGGCTGGCTGGCGATATCAAGGCCAAGGGCTTTTTGCTCGGCGCGACTGCCGGACGCACCACGCTCAACGGTGAAGGTTTGCAACATCAAGACGGTCACAGCCTGCTGCATGCGAGCACGATCCCGACTTGTCTGCCGTACGATCCCGCTTTTAGCTATGAACTGGCGGTCATCGTGGCCGACGGCTTGCGCCGGATGTATATCGAAGGCGAGGAGATTTTCTATTATCTCTCGCTTTACAACGAAAATTACGCCATGCCCGCCATGCCGCCGGGTTGCGAAGATGGCATCTTGAAAGGCTTGTACAAATTGAAGCCCGGCGCGGAAGACAAAAAGATCAAGGCGCACATTTTTGGCAGCGGCACAATTCTGCAATCTGCCCTGAAAGCGCAGCAGATTCTGGCCGAACGTTACAACGTCAGCGCGGATGTTTGGAGCGCGACCAGTTACAAATTGCTCCGTACGGATGCCATCCGCTGCCAGCGTTGGAATATGTTGTACCCGACCGAAACGCCGAAGAAAAATTACGTTGAGAGCCTGCTCGCCAAAGAATCGGGCGCCTTCGTCGCGGTATCGGACAATGTCCGTACCGTGGCGGATCAGATCGCGCCCTGGGTTCCGGGCGGATTATTCACGCTGGGCACGGACGGTTTTGGTCGCAGCGATACCCGCACGCGGTTGCGTCGTTTCTTCGGCGTGGATGTTGAATCCACCGTCATCGGCACGCTTTATGCGCTGGCGGAAAAGAATCTGATCGGCCGCGAAGTCGTTGCTCAAGCGATCAAAGAGCTCGGCGTCAACCCGGACCGCATCCAGCCGGAACTGGTCTGATTATCCAAAAGCTTATCACCAAAACCGGCGGCCTTCCTGGCCGCCGGTTTTTTTGTGGAGATATTCCTTGGTCTGCTGGCTGAGGCTGCCGTGAATAAATATGACTTTTGGCAGAGATTTCGGGTTGTGTTAAAAATCCGTGTGCATCTGTGTCCATCTGTGGTTAAAATTTTCCCGTAATGGAATACGAAGCCGTCATCGGGTTGGAAACGCACGTCCAACTCAAAACGAAATCCAAGATGTGGTGTGGTTGCGTCAATCTCTATGGCGCGGAACCAAACACCAACGTCTGTCCGGTTTGTCTGGGCATGCCGGGGGTGTTGCCCGTGGCGAATGAAGAAGCCTTGCGGAAAACGGTTTTGACCGGCTATCTGCTGAATTGCACGATTCCGCGCCACGCCAAGTTCGATCGCAAAAATTATTTTTATCCCGACGCATCGAAAAATTATCAGCTCACGCAATACGACCAGCCATCCACGGCCCATGGATTCGTCGAATTTGAATTTGCCGGCTTGGGTTCGGTCAATGGTATGGGGCGGGTACGTATCACGCGGGCGCATCTCGAAGAGGACGTCGGTAAGAGCACGCATTTTGAGCGTAACAGCGGCGTGGATTTCAACCGTGCGGGTGTGCCCTTGCTGGAGATCGTCACCGAACCCGACCTAACCGGGGCGGATATGGCCTACGAATACCTTAACGCGCTTAAAGACATTCTGGTTTACGGCGGCATCAGTGATTGCGACATGGAAAAAGGCATGGTGCGTTGCGATGTGAATATTTCGGTCCGGCCCAAGGGCACGAAAGAATTGGGCGCGAAGATCGAGATCAAAAACATGAACAGCTTTTCCGGCGTGCGGCGCGCGGCGGAATACGAGATCGCCCGCCAGATCGAAGTCTTGCAGCGTGGCGGAAAATTAGTCCAATCCACGCGCCGCTGGGATGATGTGGCTGGTCTCACTGAAGAGATGCGCACCAAAGAGAACGCGCATGACTACCGTTATCTGCCGGAGCCGGATCTGATGCCGTTCAAGCCCAGTGATGCCTGGCTGGCGGAAGTGCAGAAATATGTCGTGGAATTGCCGCTGGCGCGCAAACAACGCTTCATGAGCGCCTATCAATTGCCTGCGGGTGATGCGGAAGTATTCAAAAACGATGTCGCGCTCGGAAATTATTTTGAATCCATCGCCAAAGACGCCAAAAATCCCAAGGCCGTGGCGAACTGGCTCATCAATAATTTGCGCGCCAAGCTGGCGGAAACCAACGAACGCGAAAAATCGGAGCAGGCGAGCCTCGGCTTGGAAGTGGCGGACATGCAGTTGACCACGTTCAACGATCTGAAATTCAAGCCGGCCATGCTCGTTGAACTGGTTGGTTTGGTGGACGCCAAAACGATCAGCAGTGCCGCTGCCCAGCAGGTTTTTGCCGAGATGTTTGAAACCGGGAAGGCGCCGGACGTCATCGTGCAGGAAAAAGGCCTGGCACAAGTCAGCGACACCGGTGCGATCGAAAAATTCTGCGACGAAGCCATCGCGGCCAATCCGAATCCCGTGGCCGATTATAAAGCTGGCAGAGTCGCCGCGCTCAATTCATTGAAAGGTCAGGTGATGAAATTGAGCAAAGGCAAAGCGAATCCGGCGCTGGTTGGTGAGATTCTGGAGCGGAAATTAAAAGCCTGAATCGAGGATCGGCCCAGACTGATTTTTATCTAATCCTGTAAATTTTGTTAATCCTGTCTTAAATTTATTTTGTAGCAATTATGTTTTCGAACGAAATCAAATCCATCCATTTTACCGGTATTGGCGGCACGGCGATGGCCGCCGCCGCTGCCGCGTTGCTCGACAAGGGCTATCAAGTTACTGGTTCCGACCAGAATGTTTACGAGCCGATGGCATCGTTTCTTGCCGCCAAAAAAATCTCCGTGATGAACGGTTATGACGAACGCAATCTGGCGCACAAGCCGGATCTTGTTGTCATTGGTAACGCGATTTCCCGTGGCAACCCAGAGGCGGAACATGTGCTCGACCACAAGTTGCGCTACTGTTCGCTGCCGGAATTGCTCCGGGAATTTTTCATCCGCGGCAAACGTTCGTTGGTTGTCAGCGGCACACACGGCAAGACGACCACGACCTCGCTCCTGACCTGGGTTTTCGAGCACAACGGTTTGAACCCGAGTTATCTGATCGGCGGCATTCCGAATAATTTCACGCAAGGTGCGCGCTTTACGGATAGCGAATGGTTCATCATCGAAGGCGACGAGTACGACACGGCGTTCTTCGACAAGCGCAGTAAATTCATCCATTACCAGCCGGAAGTCGCGATCATCAACAATTTGGAATTTGACCACGCGGATATCTTTGAAAATCTTGCGGCCATCAAAAAGACCTTCTCCCATTTCATCCGGCTTGTGCCGCGCAACGGGCTTTTGCTCGGCAACGGCGATGACGAGAATCTTGCGTCCTTGTTGAATGTCACGCATTGCCCGGTAAAACGCTTTGGCCTCGGCCCGGAAAATGCCGTGCAGGCGTTTAATTTACGGTACGGTCCGACGGCGACTGAATTTGAGATCCCCAGTTTCAAATTTCATTTGAACATGGTCGGTGAGTTGAATGTGCGCAATGCGCTGGCGGTCGTCGGTGCCGCCAAACATTGCGGCCTGTCCAACAAGCAGATTCAGGCGGCATTTGACACCTTCAAAAGCGTGAAGCGGCGCATGGAAGTGAAGGGGATTGCCGGAGGCGTGACGGTGATTGACGATTTTGCGCATCATCCGACGGCTATCCGCGAAACCTTGCGGGCGTTGCGGATCAAGTATCCACGCGAAAAAATCTGCGCGATTTTTGAGCCGCGCACGAACACGACCCGCAGGAATGTTTTTCAAGACGAACTGGCCGAGTCTTTTGCCGGCGCCGATTCGGTCATCGTTGCCCAGGTGGCGCGGCTGGAATTGCTGGCGCTGGAAGAACGGCTGGATCCGGAAAAATTGATGCAGCAGATCGGTGCCGGTGGCAAACCGACGGCCTACCTGCCGGATGCGGATGCCATCGTTGCGCACGTCAGCAAAAATGTTCAAGGCGGCGATGTGGTGGTCGTTTTCAGCAATGGCGGCTTTGGCGGTATCCACGCGAAGTTGTTAGCACGCCTGGGCAAGTGATATTGGGCAGGAAAACATTCAACGTTGAACATTTAACGCCCAACTCTCAAGGTGGCGTCGCACCGTTTTCCCTCGATGTTCGGCGTTGAATGTTCCCTGTTGAATGTTTCCTAATTGTTTTGCTTCACTGCTGTGGCATCGGGCAGGTAACTCTTATTTGAAGGGTTAAGGCGCATTTTCACGCGGCAAACTCAACGATGGTTTAACTGGGGTCTGGCTGACAAATTCAATCTGGTCGTAGCCGGCTTGATGAAACAACTGGGCAAGCTGCATGCGCGCGCGTTCGTCGGCATCTTTCAAAATCCCGTTTGCGCGTGCGGCGCGACGGAGATCATCCACGGCATTTTGGCGGGCAGCGGATTCGAGGTCCTTGTCAAAGTCGCGCAGAAATCCCCGTTGCCAGTCAATCACCTTGGTCTGGGTCTCATCAAGGTAGGCATCCGTGATTCTTGGCACGGGCAAATGGATGGTGATTTTTTTGCCGTCCACGACCACGTCGGCCGGTTGGATTTGTTTGAGGTCAATACCGGCCTTCACCGTGCCGTGCGCCAGCAACATCAGACGGTTTTCACCGGCGAACAATTGTCCCATCATGCTGGCTGGCGGCGAATTGAGGATGACCACCCGTTCCATCACATATTTGACCGTGACCAGGTCGCCGAGGGTCTGGACTTGCTGGACGACGGTGGCGGTATTTTCCTCGCGCAAGGCTGCGCCCGCCTTCGTGAACAGCGTCAGCTTGAAACCCAACCAGATGCCGGCGATGAAAATCAGCGCCAGCGTGATCGTGACCAGAATTTGTCGCATGCCGGAAATGTAAAAGCATTTGGCCGCGATGCAAATAAATGTTGTCAGTGATCGGATGAACGTGTGTGAAGAACGCGAAGAAGATGAAAGGAAAAACCGACGCGAATTACGCTGATTTCCGCGAATTAAACCCGGGAAATCATATTCACGCAAAGACGCAAAGGCGCGGAAGAAGATTATTAAACTGCTTTGTAGAAACCATCTTGGCTTGTGGCAGCGGCCGTGAATCCGCTCCATTCTGATCATTTTGTTGATTCTGTCTGAAAATAGAAAACGCGCCGATTTTCATCGGCGCGTTTTGAATTATTTGGATTACGATTGCCGCTCAGAGATTCTTCGCGACTTCGTTCCAATTCACCACATTCCAGAACGCTTTCAGGTAATCGGCGCGTTTGTTCTGGTATTTCAGGTAGTAGGCATGTTCCCAAACGTCCACGCCGAGGATGATTTTGCCTTCGACACCGCTGACGGCTTTACCCATGAGCGGACTGTCTTGATTCGGCGTGGAGACGATTTCCAATTTGCCGCCGTTGCTTACCAGCCAGGCCCAACCGCTGCCGAACCGGCCAATGCCGGCGGCTTCAAACTTTGCTTGAAAATCAGCGAAGGAACCAAACGCGGCGTTGATCGCTTCCGCCAGTTTGCCGGTCGGGGCACCGCCGGCGTTAGGCGCGAGAATTTTCCAGAAGAACGAGTGGTTCCAGTGGCCGCCGCCGTTGTTGCGCACCGGGCCGCGGATGTTTTCCGGCACCGAGGCGAGGTCGCCGATCAAGGCTTCGAGCGACTTGCCTTCCAAGGCGGCATTGCCGGCAATGGCTTTGTTCAAATTATCCACATAAGCTTTGTGATGACGGCCGTGGTGGATTTCCATCGTCAACGCATCGAAATGGGGTTCGAGCGCAGCTTTGTCATAAGGCAGGGGAGGTAATTCAAATGGCATAAATTTTATTTGGTTAATGTTTCGATGTTTCGCGATGTTTCGTTATGTCGTGAAACCCAAATTGCGTCACATGGGATTGAAAATCAAGCGCGGAGAACTGTTTCTTTTTGCTGATTTGCCAGAGTAATTCATCCTCCTACTCAGCGTCATCCTCGTTCTCGCACACTGGTGAAAATTCGTGGCTAAGGGCGACAATGAGACTGACGCCAAAACCGAGGTGTTTGGTCTCTATCAAAATGGTGGCCCGTGCCGGAGTTCAAACGGATGTTCAACCGTTGCTCTCCGGCACGGGACGAAAACGCAGACGGAAGCGAACGTTTCCGTCTGCGGATGACTGGCCTGTTATTTCTGAGGCGGTACTGGATTTGCCGATTTAGCTTTGGTTTGCGCTTTCTTCGGCATATCCGTCGGCTTGGCTGGTTGGAAACGCCCTGGCCTGAACGCTTCGGTCAGGAAACGGTCAAGCTGGGCATTGTCCACCAGGCCGAACTCGCGCAGCGTCGCGGCCCCGATCATTTTGCCCGTGAGTTCCGCCACTGGCAGATACTCATTGATGAGTTGCAGCACTCGCGCGTGGGCGATTTCGTCCGGGTCAGATTCCGAGTTGGCATATTTCAACTCGCTTTCATTCCAGACTTTGGCTGCCTCGCCTTCGGGCTCTTCTTCAGCGCCCTCTGCCTCGCGGAAGAAGAGGCGGACGTTGGGTGTCATCAGCCGTTGGTCGCCTTGCAGCCATACCAGCACCGAACCATTTTTAAGGGTCGAGCGGGCATTGGTGATCAGGCAGGTTTTCGGCGAACGTTGGCTGAGGATTTCGCGGATGAGCATCGCCCATTCCGCTGAAATCTCGCCGGAGCCCATCAGGTCGAGCTGAAGCCGGCGTGGCTTTCGGGCCAGGACCTTTTCCAGTTCGACAATCTGCTCAAGGTAATAAGCATTGCCATAATATAGGAGGTTCAGCGGAAACCGGTGAACCTCGACTTTCATTTTTGATTTCATTTTTATTTCGAGAATTGGTTTTCATTGGTTGATCAAATTTCAGTTTGGCGCCGGTCTGAATACCTCACCCTGGCATCCTCCTCTTCATCGTCCTCATCCTCTTCCTCGAATTTCAGCCTTGCGGCGAGGACGAGGATGACGATGAGCATGAGGAGGATTTAGCAGCAGCTCGATTTTCAGAGAGTCTCTAATCGGCGCGGGCGGAGAAAAACTTCTCCACCCGCATTGTTTAACTCGCCCCGTCATCGGCGACCGCTCCTGTTTTTGTCCCCGGCTGGACCGGCAGAAAACCGCCCGGCACTCCGAGCACCAGCGTGTTGCCGGCATTTTGTGCCGTTGTGAGCGACTGCAACAAACGTAGGTTCATCAGGGCCGGGTTGTTTTCAAGGACGCGTGCAGCGTTGGCCAGACTGCGAAGCGCGGCCGATTCACCCCGCGCCCGTTCCAATGCCGCCTGGCCTTCCTGCTTCGCTTTCAACACTTCGGCGAAGGCACGTTTCAAATCGGGCGGCAGCATCACATCCTTGACGTCCACGGCAAGAACGTGGACGCCAATCTTTTCTGCGTCTGCTTTCACGCCCGTCAGCAATTGCGCGCCAATCGCCAATTTCTGGCCCAGCAACGTTTCGATGGTGGTGCTGCTGACTACAGTGCGCAGGGCAATCTGCGTCAGTTGGTAAAGGTCGCCCGTCCAGTTTTGGGTTTCGTGTGCGGCCTTGATCGGTTCCGTCACCTGATACGTCACGAGCAGGCTGAACTTGAGCGCGATGCTATCGGCGGTAAGCACGTCCTGGCCGGCCACAAGCAACTGTGCGCGGCGCAGGTCAACGAAGCGCAGCGTCCAGCCACTGCCCCAAACGACTTGCCGGCCGGCATTGTTCCGACGGACAAATAGACCGTGCCGATAGACGAGTCCCGCCGAACCTTCCGGGATGATGAGTGTCCGGCGAAATGTTTTGACGATGGGTAAAGCGATCACTGCGCCCGCCAGGACCGCGAAGATGGCAAATATAAATAGGGTTATGATGTTCATGATTTTCCTTTTGTTTGATGGTTGAGATTTAATGCCTGACTGAAATAATGATGCGACCCAATCCTCCTCATGCTCATCGTCATCCTCATCCTCGCCGGATACAAAACAGGCGATTCAAGTGAGTTCTAAAAAGTTCGAAGCCGGAGGCCGCCGTCCGGTTGCGGGAAAATGATTCGCATCATTTTCACAAAGCCGCCTTCAGGCTGCGCTCACGCGCTGGCTTCCGGCTTCGAACCGTGTATGGGATTGCTCCCGTTCCTATCCATGGACTGAGCTTTGTCAGTTGTGGATTCGAACCGCGGATTTGAACCAGTATAAAGCGGAACGATGCCGGCAAACAGCCGGCTTCGCCGCGAACTGGTTCAAAGTCAAAAATGGTCAGGAAGCCGGGATTCGCACCCGGACCGTCGCGTTCACACCGCGAAATGCTGCTATTACACCACTATCCTGATTTAAGCTTCTATCTGAAATAACAATGCGGCCCAATCCTCCTCATGCTCATCGTCATCCTCGTCCTCGCTGGATTATTAAAATTCGAGGATGAGGATGAGGACGACGATGAGTATGAGTCAGGTGACCTCTGAACTGGCGCTCCCACGTGGACTTGCACCACGAGCCTCCGCCTTCGCACGGCGGTGTGCAGAACTGATTACACCTTGGGAGCAATTGGTATCCGTGGCCGGACTCGCACCGGCTAGGACCAGCTTGAAGGGCTGGACGCGCGAGCTGCTTTGCATTCACGGACAGAAAATATTTGCATTTGGGGAAAATTATTTCTTAACTCGCGCTGTGAATGGAAAAATTATTTGTCCTGCTTGTCATTCGGCGATTTCGTTAAATGACGTCAATGTTTCAACGGACATCGCCCTTTGCCGTCGTTGCGACCAGATCTGGAGCTATGCTGAATTAAATGAAGAAAGCAAAATGTCGGGTTTCACTCCGTCGGCACCGCCAGCCGGAACTTGGTATCAAGAAACCGGACCGCAATCATTCGTGGTTGGTTCTACCACGCGTTCGGCTGTCGCTTTTTTCCTGGTACCATTCATGTGCGTGTGGTCCGGATTTTCTTTGGGTGGCATCTACGGCAGCCAGATTATCAAAAGAGAATTTAATCTCACCTCGTCGCTTTTCGGCATTCCTTTTGTGCTGGGCACAATTTTGTTTGGCAGCATTGCCGTGATGTCTGTCTGCGGGAAAGTAGCGGTCAGGGCCACAGGCGATAAGGGGATCATTTTTATGGGCGTCGGTCCCATTGGCTGGCGTCGGCGTTTTAATTGGCGAAAGATAACTGCCATTCGCAAAACCGACCGCGTCGGGAGTCGGGGTTCAACCTTCGAGCAGATCACTTTTGAGGGCGAAAAACGGCTCAATTTTGCTGCCGGGATCAAAACTGAACGGCTTGACTTCATGCTGGCCGTGTTGCGGAAAAAATGGCGGGAGTCGGGCCACTGATTGACCCGACTCACCGCGTGTATTTACGAGTCTTGTAAGTGAGCAGTGGCCGCAGGGTCGCGACGACAGTCACTAATCCGGCGTTCACGAGGTCGGCGATCACCTGCTCGATATTCTTATAAGCCTCCGGCGCTTCTTCGTAGAGCAGGTCGCGTTCTTCGCAGATGACGCGGCCACCGAGACGAGTCTGCACCAGTTCAGCCACGCTGAACCGTTCGCGCATACGCTGGCGTGCGGCACTGCGCATCCACTTGCGTCCAGCTCCGTGGGCCAATGACCACGCATGGCTGGCGCCATCGCCCGTAGGCTTCACCACATAGCTCAACGACCCGCGCGAACCCGGGATGACTACGATGGGTTCCTGTGCTGCCACCGCACCTTTGCGGTGAACCCAGACCGTTTTCCCGGCATACTCCTGCGGTGTGATGCTGTTATGGCAACCATCCCACAAGCATTCCGTTTCCGCACCGAGCGCAGTCGCGAAGCGGTGGGCGATGAGTTCACGATTGGCCTTGGCCCAACGTCCGGCGAAGTCATGGTTTTCGAGATAAACCCTGGCGGCGAACGAATCGGTCTCCACGCCGTTGCCAGCGTATTGATCCGTGTGGGTCCGCAAGATGGATTCACCCAGACCGCGCGATCCGCTGTGCACCAGGATGAGCAATTCTTGCTTGCTCACGTTGAACGCATCGAACGCCGCCGCATCGAGGATTTTCTCAACCACCTGGATTTCGGCGAAGTGATTGCCGCCGCCAATTGTGCCGAGTGCCGGGTCGAATTCCGTGGATTCAAGATCGTGTTCGGCCAGAAATTCGCCCACGCCCTCATTCCACGGATGTTCCAGTTGGAAATCCTGCTTCGCCCAGCGGTCGAGCTTGGCGTCGCGCCGGACCAGGTCTGTCTTGAAGAGCGCCATGCCGCAGCCGATATCGCCGCCGATGAGATGTGGATAGATCACATTCTCGGTGACGAATCCGGCGCCGACCGGCGAACCTTTACCGGGTTGCAAATCCGGGAAGCCAGCCGCGAACTGGACGCCGGCTAATTTGGCGGTGGCATAGAGTTGGCGTACCGCTTCGCCTTCGATCCAGCTTTGGGCTGAGACGAAAAGGCGCACCTGAGTTGGAGTCATAGTGTTCATGTTTGTTTGCCTGCCGAAAGCAGGGGGAGTGTGATTCCCAAAACCGGCATTGCCGGGTGGGAAAATGAATCAGGAGACATTTGGGAAATGTCTCCCGAAGCTTTATTAAGGTTTAGTCGAGGCTCGCGCCGGCAGGAATACGAAGTTCCGTCCGGCGATCGGCCGGAAACGGATGATTCGGTTGCGTTTATAGCTCCGGCGAAAGAGCCAGTGATTTTGATAACGAATGACTGATTTCATGTGAGTGTCTTTCGGTTTTTTAGGTGAATTTGGTGAACGATATTACAGCCGCCACTGCAACCGGCGACCGGGCGGGCTGTCGTCGTCTTGAAAACGTCCGACGCCCTGATGGTTTTTTGGCAGCGCAGGTAAAATCTGTCGCTGCTTGAGGTTTGCCCGGAGTACGGGCGAAGGTTTCGGCCGGGCAAATCTTTGCGCCAGCCATTTTGGTATCAAAATGCTTAAGTTCATGAATGGGTTGGGGTTATTGGTTAAAAACGTGTTTGAAAATCGGGTTGCCGTTGAATCGTCCTCGTGCTCATCGGCCTCCTCATCCTCGCGTTTTGATGGAAATTCGAGAACAAGGACCAGGACGATGACGAGCAGGATGTTAATTACGACCGGCTGGCACGCCGCCTTGGTGCTGCCCCAAGCACACCGGGTTTTGGAGACCTGGTTGCGCAAGCTGGCGCGCGGCGTAAGAAAACTATTGAAGCGATTAGGAGGAGCGCGCGGAATCGCGCTCGACTCACTGGGAAAATGAAAGGGCCGACAGCGTCAATGCGTTGCCGGCCCGTGCCATTTCAATAAAGAACAAACACCTCTTGGAACTTAACTGGTTCCAACCCGCGGTTTCACGGCGGCTGTTTCGGTGTTTAGGGGCACACCTCCTCCGAAGCCCTTAAATTGTAAAAGCTGGTCAAATCGTTCCGGCGCGCGTTTTCGCCCGCGGTGGGCAGACCCCACCGGTGAGGAGTTTTGTCTCCCCGGCGCCATTTTTCGTTTGGTACGGCTGGATATCATCAAGACATCGTATAATGTTGGTTCATGGTTGGTTCACCTTTAGTTTGCGTCAATTGCCTTCGATTTCAGGAAATAAAAAACCCTGCTTACGATTCAGTAAGCAGGGTGGAAAAAATCCTATGACGATTCTATCGTCTGCTTACATCAGAGTTATCCAAATGACGTTCGGAACGGATTCCGCCAGGTGCCATGGATAGACCGCGGCTGAACACATAACCCAATTTATACCAACGTTGACGGAGCGTTTTTGTCGCTCTCAGCGTTGGCCAACTGGTGGCTGATATGTTAATGCAGGTTTTCATACGAACGTGACAGACGTTAG
>DASYEY010000170.1:0-5940 GCA_036498725.1 Verrucomicrobiia bacterium
GGCGGTGCGTAATTCGTTCAAAGCTTCCGGATCGCGGCCCAATTGTAAAAGAATATTGGCGGTTTTAATATGCGACCCCACATCATTGGGGGCAAGCTGTTCAGCGATGGTAAATTCCTGCAAGGCGGCTGCGCGGTTTCCCAGCGCGACGAAGGCAGTGGCGGCACCGGTGTGCAATCTCGGGTCGTTGGGGCGTTCCGTAATGGCGATTTTATATTCGGCGAGCGACTCAGCCGGGCGTCCCAGCAGGGCGAGAATATTGCCCAAATTATTGTGCAGTTGATAATAATACGGCCCGGTCGCAAATTTTTCCGCGCGCCGATAAACGACCACGGCTTCGTCGAAGCGAGCTTGTGAATCCAGCGCCACACCCAGGTCCACCAAAGCAATGACATTGTCCGGGGCGACCGCGATCGCGCGGCGAAATAGCGTTTCACTGTCCTGCCAGAAGCGCAGTTGAAATTCCGTCAATCCAATGCACGCAGACAAAACTATGCCGGTGATGCCGGCGATGATGATTTTTGGGATTTGGATCTTGGCGGCCAATTCCGTCGCGAGAAAAACCACGGCAATAAAAAACCCGATGGACGGAATGTAGGTATAGCGGTCGGCAATTGATTGACTGCCGACTTGAATCAGGCCAACGACCGGTACGAGCGTGCCGAGAAACCAAAGCCAGCCGAAAAGAAAATAAGGCCGGGTTTTACGCCAACGCCACGCCAGTGCCAAAATCAGGATCAAGCTGGCGCCCGAAACGATCCCTTGCCAGAGATAAATCCGGCTCAGCGGGTAGATGACATTCAGGCCAGCCGGCCAAAATAAATTACCCACATAGCGGAGCATGGAAACCGGTGCGTTTTCCAGCCGGTATGACAACGGAACGCGGATCAGGGAAGCGACGGTCTCGCCATTTTTTTGGGCGAAAAAAGTCACGATGCACGAAGCGAATGTGAGGAGGAAAAACGGAATTTTCTCCATCACTAATCTCCCCGCCGGCAGGATTTTTCCGCGTGCCAGCGGCCAAAAATCCAGCAGCAGCAGCAGAAACGGCAACGTGACCAGCATGGCTTTGGACAACAAACTCAACGTAAAAAAAAGCAATGTGAGAAAATAGTCGCGGTTGACCCGGCCGGCATGGAAGGCAGGCAAGGCGAGGCCGCTGCGGGTGTTTTTGTCGCTGACATTTTCCCGCGCATAACGGACGTAGCAGATCAAGGCGAGCAGTCCGAAAAACGTGCTCAGAAGATCCTTGCGCTCGGCGATCCAGGCAACCGATTCCACGTGCAGGGGATGCCAGGCAAACAATGCGGCGATGGTGACGCAGGGCCAAAATGAACCAGCACCCGCTAATCGCAGCAATAAAATGAGCAGCAATACGGTGTTGGCGGCGTGGAAGAGGACATTGACCAGATGTTGTGCCCCGGCATGCAGGCCGAACAGTTCGCAGTCGAGTTGATGCGAAATCCATGTCAATGGATGCCAGTTGCCGGCATGAAAGGAGGTGAATGCCCAGCGGATATTCGTCAGGCTCAAACCGCTTTTTACAAAAGTGTTTTGGACGACATAATCCATGTCGTCGTAATTCACAAACTGATGCCGGCCCACGGGCAGATATACAAGCAAAGTGACGAACGCCAGCAGCAGGGCGATGAATCGGGTGCGCGACATTATCTATTTTTAACGTAAAGGCCGGGAGATGCCAAGCATCGTGCCCGATGGATCCCCTGCCTGATGACTTGCTCAAAGAATTTGAAAATCCGGCCTTTTCCCGGCGAAAATCACTTTTTACCAGAAAGTTTTTGCATTTTTACCAGAGCGCGACGATACTCTTTGCCGACGGGCAAATGCTCGGGATTCCGTCACTTGGCCTAAATCGGTTCCTCACCACCAAGTTTTGATTTTTATGAGCGGGTTACCTTTTACACTAATGGCAGCGGCCAGTCAGGCCGATCCACTTTACGTCTGGAAGCAAGCCTCAATGGAAGCGAAAGCGATCATTGTGGTGTTGTTCATCATTTCCATTGCCGTCTGGTTCGTAATGTTCAACAAGGTCGTGCAGATGCGCCGGGCCCGGAAGTTGAACCTTTATTTCGGCGAAGAATTCACTTCGCAAAAAAACGTGCTGGAAATGTTCGACCGCAAACTGGCCGTCGAAGGGTGTCCGCTCTACGCCGTCTATCAGGCGGGTTGTATTCAACTCGATGCACGGTTGCGCGGGCCGACCGGCGAACGCGCCAAGCAGCATATCAGTCTCAAGAACATGGAGCACATCAAGCGGGCCATTGAAAATGTGGTGGCCAAGGAATCGTTGAAATTGGAATCGGGCCTGATCCTGCTGGCGATCGCCGTGAGCGGTGCGCCGTTTCTTGGATTGCTCGGTACGGTTTGGGGCGTCATGAATACCTTCGCCGGCATCGCGCAATCCGGTTCCGCCTCATTGGCAGTCATGGCACCGGGTGTTTCCGCAGCGCTCGTGACGACGGTTTGCGGTCTGTTGGTGGCGATCCCTTCGATGTTCGGTTACAACTGGCTGGTTCATAACCTGCGCGCTTTGACGGTCGAACTGGACAATTTCGCCCAGGAATTGGTTTCCAAAATGGAGACGGAATTTTTAGCCGACGATTAGGTGCTAGTTGCGGGTTACAGGTTAAAAGTTGCAAGTTAAAATGCCCACGGTCCGACAATTTGAAGAGCTGAATGTCTGGCAGGATGCCCGACGATTGGTCAATGCTGTCTATGGCGTGTCAAAATCACGTGCGTTTGGACGGGACTTTGGCTTGCGCGACCAGATTCGTCGCGCCGCCGTTTCAGCCATGTCAAACATTGCGGAAGGTTTTGAGCGCGGGACAAAAAAAGAATTTGTGCAGTTTTTAAATATCGCCAAAGGGTCAAATGGAGAAGTCCGTTCGCAACTCTGCGTCGCGCTGGATCAAGAGTATATTGACGAGGTGGAATTTAATTCCTTGCGCGAATTATCCGCGGCATTGTCAAAAAAACTATCCGCTTTTATCCGTTATCTTGAAAGTTATGCGACAAATGCCCGTATAAAAAAACCGCTGTCTGCGGCAGCCAACCAGCAATCAGCAACTAGTAACTAGCAACCGACACTATGAGACGTTTTTCCCAGCGCAATTCGCTCGTGACGTTGAATGAGATCAACATCACGCCGCTGCTCGACCTTGCGTTCGTGTTGCTGATCATTTTCATCATCACCACGCCGTTGCTGGAAAAGAGCATTGAATTGAATCTGCCGCACGGCGGCCAGGCGGAAAAGCAACTGGATAAAAAAGACATCGCCACGGTCGAGATCACCGCCTTGGGCATTTATGCTTTGAACAAGCAGCGGATGCCATTGTCCCAACTATTGGGGCAACTGGCGCAGGATTCCCGCGCCAATCCGAATCTCGTGGTTTATATCCGTGGTGATAAAGATGGCCGTTTGGATTATACGGCCCAATTGATTGACGGTTGCCAGCGCAATGGCATCAAGCGCTATTCGCTACGCACCGATCCAACCCCGAAATGAACCGGCTGGAAAAAAAATGTCTCATCGCTACGACAGGTTTTCACCTGTTACTAGTGGTCATTTTATTGGTTGGCCCCGGCTTCTTCACGGAAAAACCCAAGCCGGATGACGCCTCCATGTTGGAAGTGGTGCCGGATACGACAATTGAAGCCGCGCTCACCAGCGGGGTTAAAGATGCCAAACCACCTGCGCCAACTCCCATTGTGACGCCGCCACCACAACCGGTGGTCGTACCACCACCGCCGCAAGTGGATCCGACCCCGCCGCCACCGGAAGTGAAGCCGGAGACGCCGACCTTTATTGAAAAGGTGGAAAAGATTTTTAAACCGGAACCGGTCAAGCCTGACCCGGATCCAACCCCAACTCCGGATCCAAAGCCAGCCAAGCAAACCAAGCCGAAGCCAGTTACGAAGCCGGTCGTGAAGCCCAAGCGCGAAATCGATTTGACGAAGGTCACGCGCACGGAACAGCAAGATGATGTCGCGCAAAAAGCGGCCGCGGAAACGCGCCGGCAGCAGCGGGAAGTGCAACGACAGGCCCAAATGCGCGCCGATGCGATTAAAAGTGCGGTCCGGAATTTACAGGATAATTTCACGTCCTCCACAAAAGTGGAAATGCCCGGTTCCAGTAGCGTTTCCTATGCCGGATATGCTTCAGTCATCAAAAGCATTTACACTCGTCGCTGGCAACCGCCGGCCAGCGCGGCTGATGACGAGGCGAATATCAAAGTGAGCATCACGGTTTCGCGCGATGGCACGGTGGTTTCTTCCCAGATTCTCAGCGGCTCAGGCGACTCCAGTGTGGACGCCAGCGTGCAACGAACATTGGATCGGGTCACTTTCATTGCGCCGTTTCCGGATGGTTCGACTGAAAAAACCAAAACTTTTATCATCAATTTTAACCTCAAAGCCAAACGGATGCTCGGATGAAAACAAATCTTAATTTTAAAACTGCTGGAATACTTGGACGCGAAACTAGTTGTGGAGCGATCATCACAAAATGCTTGCTGGCCCTGCTTCTGGTTCTTGGTGTGGTAAATTTTTCACGCGCCGACAGTGCGATTGATGTTAATAGCGAGGTGGTCGGTTTTGGCCAGAAGCCCGTTCCCGTTGCGCTGGAAGGTTTTACTGGCGAGGCATTGGACGTTTTGAAGTTTGACCTTTATGTCCAGGGCTTCAGCTTTGTGTCGCCGGATGCGGCGCAATATGTGATCCACGGCAGCGATGCGGGCGACGTATCGGGCACGGTGACGGATAGATATGCCAGGCGCGTGATCTTGTCGCGCAGTTACAATGGCGCGAGCGTACGCCGGCAGGCGCATGCGTTTGCGGACGACATCGTATCCGCGATCACCGGCAAGCCGGGTATCGCCCAATTGCGTGGCGCCACGGCGAAGGTTGTTTATAAAACCCAGCCGACGGGCAACGGTCCGGGCGAGATTTATATCGCGGATTTCGACGGCAAAAGCGCCCAGGCCATCACGTCGGACAACGCCATCGTCGCCAAGCCAGCCTGGGTTCCGGGCAAGCTGGCAATCTATTATACGTCCTACGCGCGCGATAATCCGGATATTTTCTCCCACAGCCTTTCGACCGGCCAGCGCAGCATCATCGCGAGCTATTCCGGGTTAAATACCAGTGCGGCGGTTTCGCCGGATGGTTCCAGGGTGGCGATGGTTTTGAGCAAATCCGGCAGCCCGAACATCTGGGTTTGCAATCCGGATGGGTCCGGCCTGAAACATTTGACGACGGGGGCAGAAGATTCTTCGCCCTGCTGGTCGCCGGACGGGCAATGGATTTGTTTTGCAACGAAAATCAACGGGCGCCGGCGTTTGGCCAAGGTGTCCGCCGGCGGGGGCGCAGTGCAACCTTTGAATACGACGGGTGCGCCCAACCCAACGGAGCCGGATTGGTCGCCGGATGGCAAGTGGATTGCTTTCACCTCGCAGGCGCGCGAATTTGACATCTGCGTAATGCCGGCGAACGGTGGTGGTTCGCCCGTGCTTTTGGTGCCGGGACAGAATCCTTCATGGGCGCCAAATTCGCGCACGCTCGTCTTCAATCATCGCCTCGGAAACTATCGTCAAACACTGTCTGTGCTTGACGTTTTCACGAAACAATACAAGGATTGTGCGCGAGCGACGGGAAGCAATTCCCAACCCGCTTGGGCGAGATAACTTTTTAGGCCGTAAAAATTCCCAAACACTCGCAACCAAATTTTAACCGAATTTAACCGAAACGAAACATATGAAACTGAATACATTGATTTTTCCGCTCGTCATCGCTTTGACGGCGACGCTCGCGGTGACCGGCTGCAAAAAAGGGCCGACGAAGATTACCGACATACCTGGATCACACCCAGGACTGACCGATAACGGGCAATTCCCTCCAAGTGTAGCTCCTGGACCAACATTT
>DASYEY010000171.1:0-18317 GCA_036498725.1 Verrucomicrobiia bacterium
GGCTGCTACGACGCAGAGACATGCGACAAATAAAATGCAAATGATTCTCATGGGCAAATATGCCTAACGATCCAAAGCTGAGCCACGGCCACCGGAGCGTGACTCCGAAATGCAATCGTGACAATCAAATTCATGTGCAGACCGAAACTCAAGGCGCGGTGGCCGTTAGATGCCAGCGCGGTGTTAGGCCACTTGGATTCAAGTTGGAAGTGCGACAGAGTTGTGGGGCGTGGTTTCACATCTAAATAAAGCTAGGATGAAAGCCGCAACCAAACCCACAAAAGTAATCGGGAATACTCCGAAACCACATCCCGCAAATGCGTTAAAATCAAACTCCGGGCCGCGGTGCAAACACATCGGCCCAAGAAATCCCTCAAAGAAAAATCCAAACAACGTCAACCAAAGCAAAATCCCTTGAAAGGAAATGCCAAGCATCGTGAACTGAAATCGCCGTGCTGGGTGACGGTCAGCTAGAAAAATGAAAATAGCCGTGGTCAAAATGACCACCGCAGAAATCCACACCGAATAATCAACCGCAAGTTGCGTCGGAGCTGGCATAAAATCCCGCACGTCATCTGTCGGACGAATGCCATAAAGCCGCACAAGCAAAAATGGCGTCACCATCCCGCCTACAATCGCAATGTAAGAAATCGCTATCGCAAATGTCACAAGCAACACGATGGAAGCGTAAGAGCGCATAAACGACGTCTGGCAATTACTAGGCCGCAGTTTTTGCAGCCGATCATTTTTGTGATTTTGAGGCTGTGCCAGACATAATCGGTTGTCCAGCCATTTCTCCGCAGGCAACGTCCCCTGGTTGTCTGCCAACAAAGGCTGCCAATACTTATGCCCATACTTGAACTCGGTCTCGAGCGCGAAAGAAATACTGTTTCGCTTTCCGCCGGGCCAAGAGCATCGCCGCTATTCTCTCCCTGCCGGGTTGTGGATTTTTTCGAGGCCTGCCCGAATTTCAGTTTCATTTGATTGGCTGGCTCCATTTGTATTCCAAACTTTGAACCACTATTGAGCCAATTGGGCGAATTCATCCGACGAGATTCGCCCGTCCCGATTCTTGTCGGCGAGACTCATGCTTGCCGAATAAATCTATTCCTTGCCCGAAACCCGCCAGACCCAAAAAACAAAAACTGCCTGGAACGGTAGCCGGGCCCACAAAATCCAGGGCGAAATTCCAAAACGTTCAGGATTGAGTGCCATGTAAATATTTGCCGGAAACACCGCAATGAGCAACGCGATCAAACCCCATCCAGCCACGCGGCGCCATGAAGGTATCAACAACCCGATGCCACCGGCGATTTCAGCCAAACCGCTGATCACCACCAGGGTTTTCGGCGAAGGAAATCCCGGCGGGATGATTTGTTCATACCAATTTGGCCGGATCAAGTGGCCGATCCCGGCAAGGATGAAGAACGTGGCCGCCAGCCAGCGCAAAATAATGCGTCTCCGTTCAGGTGAATTCCATGAGGTCATTTTAATCGCAAAAAACTACATCCGGTTCTTGATAAATCGGATGCCGCCGCCCAGCACCGGAAGTTTTTCGTAAAGAAACGTCGCCGCATCAAAATAATCTTCGTGGAAAATAACTTTGCCATCCGCGCCAAACCGGACGTGGCTGATGCCGTTGTTTAAAGTCGGCGGATCGTTTTTGCCGTCGCGATTGAGTTTCAAGGTCATGACCCAGCGGAAATAATAATCTCCATCATGCTCCGCCACATCGTTCCAAGCCATTGAAAACTGTTTCACCCCGGCCGATCCCCGCAACAGGTAGGCCTCGAATTGCGGTTCGCCATGGATCTCCTTGAACGGGTCGCGGAACCAGACATTGGTGGCATAGATGTCTTTGGTATGGACGCTGATGTTGTTGCTCGAAAAATCACTATTGAAGTCCTTGAACCGCGTAATGATTTCAGCCGGGACATGGGTGGTTTTGAGGGCTTCAGTCGCCTGCAAGGCTTGCGCGGTGAAAATGGCCGGATCCATTTTGCCGGTGTGGGTGGCGCACCCGGCCAGCAGGCTCACCGCCAGAAACATGGCGCATCCGATTGATCGACCGTTGATATTCATACGATTATTTAAACAACGTCCCCCGCCGGATTTTGGATGCATCTCCCCCTGCCCAAATCAGCCCCGGCGCAACTCCCACCCAAAGTCAACCGGGGGTGTGAAAATAAATTTGAAAATTGTGCTTGAGAAATTTCGTAAATGGAGCGATTTGTAATTCAGGACAAAGGTCCGATTGTTCTTTGAGTAAAGTAAAAATAATTTCCCTGCCCTGTTCGTGATTCGAAGCAATCCTTGAACCGTAAGTTAAACGATCACGGAGCAAGTCATGGTGGCGGCCGACATGCCTTCAATGGAAGTCGAAAACCGTCCGACAAGTTCCCCATGTAGCAATACATGTTCAAAGGATGAGTTAGACACGGCAATGGTGGGGGTTCTTTCCAGTTCCAAACTGGAGTCAGAAACAAACGCCCGCATTCGAATGCGGGCGTTTTGCTTTTCAAAAGGCAGCAGAGAAAACATTTAACATTGAACATTCAACGCCGAATATTGAATAAAATCGGCGCGGCATCTTCCTTGAGCGTTGCTTATTGAATGTTCAATGTTAAATGTTTCAGCATTAATCAATTATTCTCGCGGTCGGCAGAAATTTTTCATCCGTCAACGTTTTCAAAAAAGCGACCAATGCACGCTGGTCATCCAGACTCAACGGCACGCCGCCATCGGGATGTTTGGCAAGATTGGGATCAAGGGTCGCACTGCGTTTCATGCCAGTACAGTAATGCTGTACGACTTCATTCAAAGTGCGAAAGCGTCCGTCGTGCATGTAAGGTGCAGTCATGGCAACATTCCGCAATGATGGCACGGCAAATTTGCCGCCATCGCCCGCTTGCTTCGTCGCCTGGTAACGACCTAGGTCCCGGAACACAGAATCCAGGCCATTGTTCGCAAAACTCTGACTTTGGAACAGCGGGCCGCCGTGGCAATGAAAACAATCAGCACCGTATTGGCCGTGGTACGGATCGTATTCGGTATTGAACAATTCATATCCGCGTTGTTCCGATGCCGTAAATTTTTCGCGCCCATTCATGACCCGATCAAATTTGGCATCGAACGAAACCTGCACGAGAAGGAATTGTTCCAGGGCGCGGGCAATGGTGTCCGTGGTGATTTCCGGCGAACCAAAGGCGCCGGCGAACCGGCGATGATAATCCGGGTCGGCCGAAATTTTTGCGACCGCGTTCGCCAGGGATTCGTGCATCTCCACCGGATTCTGGATCGGCTGCAACACCTGTTCCCGCAAAGTTGCGGCGCGGCCGTCCCAGAAGAACGCACTTTTCCACGCCAGATTTTCCAGCGGCATCGCGTTGCGTGTGCCAAGCACACCATCCACGCCCCGGCTGAACCGGCGCGGTTGGGCAAAGGCCAGATGCGGATCATGGCAGTTCGCACAGGATTGCCGGTCGCCCGCCGAAAGCCGCCGGTCAAAGAATAACTGGCTGCCCAGCGATACGCCTTCGACGGTGAGCGGATTATCCCGGGGCAAATCCGGTTGCGGCGCAAAAGCCGAAACTGTCAGGTGATACGGTGTTGCCGACGGCGCCATTTTAAACGTTCCATTCAGTTTGGCGCCGGCTGGCGAGTCAGGCACATGGCGAACGACCGTTTCCAGCGTGCCAATGGAAAATGCCGCCGCCACATTTTCCCGCAATTGTACGGCCAATAAATCATTCGTTCGTGAATGGCTCGTGTCGGTGGTCTCGCTCAGTTTGATTTTATTGGGCGCGGTAAAAATTTTCCCCGCATCCAGTACTAGCTGCATTTTTCGGTCAACGCTCAGATCCAAACCGACTGGCAACTCGATTGTCATCAATTCACGGTCCGTGGCGAGGTGATACGAAAAGCCGCTTTGCTGGCTGCCATTCTGCCAACCCCCTTCCAGCGCAAAGAAAATGTATTCATGCGACCAATCCCAAT
This sequence comes from Verrucomicrobiia bacterium, assembly GCA_036498725.1. Classification (GTDB taxonomy): domain Bacteria; phylum Verrucomicrobiota; class Verrucomicrobiia; order Limisphaerales; family UBA11358; genus UBA11358. The sequence goes on from DASYEY010000171.1 coordinate 3,997, forward strand.
ACAGATGATTAACCTGCGGATTCAAGGGATGTTCGGCCGGCCATTGCGTGGCGTTGCCATGATTGACCGCCGGTTCCACGCCAATCTGAAAACGCACGCGGTCGTAATTTCCTACTGGCACATCGGCCATGGTGAAATTTGTCCGGCCTTCCCGGGCACTGATATAAGCAAACCAATTAGGCTGGCCAATCCAGGTTCCATCCGCGCGCTGCAAGGCAAGGTTGGACAATAAAAAATCCAGGCGGGTGACGGAAATTTTCTGGCCGGCCGCAGTTTGGTTGATGAGCTTGTCAAAACTCAACGGTGTCTGGTTGAATTTTGTCGCAAACTCCACCTCAAGGTTGGCCGACGTTCCCACACCAAAACTCCAGGCGCCCGAGAACAACCAAACTCCCAGAGCCAAATGGCGCATCGCCGACGTTTTCAATTTGAAGGATGGCATGGGGTTGAATCGTTAAATGGTTAAATCGTTGAATCGTTGAATCGTTAAATGGTTGAATGGAGCGTCGGGCATTTAGTTTGAAAACTTAAAATTAAAAATTAAAAAAACTCAAAACCTTCTCATCCGGTTTAGTTGATTGTGAAACTACTGACCGTGTATGGCGGCGGTCCGGACGCGAAGGTGACCACGATATTCTGCGCTCCGGTCGTTGCGTTGCTGGGGATCATGAAAGCTGCGACCACCGTCCCCTGCGCCGTGCACGTCGCACTCGAAGCGGTGATGCCATCCATGGTGACACTCGTGATGGGCGCGTTCGCCGGCGGATTCGGCGGTGAACTCGGCAGCGTGATCGTTATGATGACGGTCTGGCCGCGGGCTGCGCTGCCGCCGGGGGCTACGCTGGCCACGGCAAAGAGCGTGGTCCCGGCGGAATCAAAATTCGCCACCGAGGTCCGACCAACGCGGTAGAAACGTTTGTCCAGCGAGGTGGTGTTCGTATGGCCACCCTTGACCTGATTTGGTAAAATGGCAGTCTGCAATACTGTCCAATTGGACAAATTCGTGCTGCCCTCGACTTGATAACTGCCGCCTTCCAGCGCCGTCCAACTCAAAGTGACCGTGCCGCTTTTCACACCGGGCGGGTTCAACGTTGTCGTCAGATTGGTATTGCCCAGAAAATTAGTCGTCACCGTTTCCGAGATCGCCGTCACGCTGCCGCCGGTTGGACTCCCGTAATAACCGCGTCCGATGTTGTAAGGATAGGCCGGCGTGCCGTTCGTGCTGATGCTGACAAAATAGGCATAGGTGCCACCCGGAAATTCCGGGGTGACACACCAGCGACCGTTGTATTCATCGAGGTCAAAATCCACGCCCTGTACATATCCGCGATCCCCGAGATAATCATTGTCCTCCATGTAGCGTCCCAGCGGATAACTGGTACTGACATTCGGCCCGGTTTGATTGGAACTGACGTTGAACAAGCGCGCCGACCAGGCCGGAATAGTTTTACGCCCGTTCACCGTCAGGTTGCTTGTACCATAATTGCCGTTGCGCAAAACGTAGCCGGAGATCATGCGACGAATCCCGCTGTTCGCGTTCGTCGCGTTGGCATAACCATAAGGTCCGTAGAGCGGATATCCATCCGCCGTCCAGGCCAGAATCGGCGAATGTTTCGCCGGCGCACTGGCGGACTCGGTGTAGATTTTTGTCACCGGGTTAAGATCAACATGGTCGCCGAGTTGATACCGCAAGGCCGGTGGATTCGCGTGATAATGATACTGGCCGCCCGCCTGATGGGCGTTGTTCGGATCGAAACTGGCGCCTTCATTCACATACGCATCGCGGTTCCAATACCCGGTGATATTCTGCGCATCGGTGTTGGAAACGGTGCTGTAACTATAGGCATCCCAACTATTGAACATGGCCGCGCCGTCCACAAAATAGCCAATCGCCCCGCCGCCGGTGGCGGTCTTGTTCGTCGGCACTACCGGGTTGCGCGGGATGCGATACAATGCCTTTTGATTGACCGGCCAATTCGGGAATGCCTGGGTATGCTGCGCATTGAGATACCACGGCCCCATCACAAAACTGCCCAACCCGGTGCTGCGGAGATAAACCCAGTTCGTTGAGGAATATATTTCCTGCACCCCACAATACGCCGGCAACGTCTGGATCGTGGTGCCATTTGTCCAACTTGTCAGGGTTGTGCCGTTCGTGCGGGCGGTATCCGTCGCATAAATCCGCGCATATTGCCCGGCGTACGTAGTGAACCAGGAATCCAGCTGCGGGTCGGCCGATGCTTTCAAGGTGGAAATGAGGATCAGCACCAGCAGAGGTGCCATGGCCGACAGGATTGGTTTCATGCCGCCACTGTATGCCCGCCGACCTTAAGCCAACATGAAGCCGTGAAATTTTTGCGCACCGTTGCGCTAAATATTTCTTCATCTCCGCTTAAGGTTGGCCCTGCGACCATTCGGGTACTGGCGGATTGCTTGGATTCATGCAAGAATCCGCCAGCCAAACATGCGCATCCTGATTGTCGAAGATGAACCGGATCTGCTCGCGAGCCTTGCCCAGGCTTTGCGCGAAGAAGGTTATGCCGTGGACACCGCCGCTAACGGCGATGACGGGCTGTTCAACGCCGAAGGCACCGATTACGACGCCATCGTGCTCGACGTGATGTTGCCGGGCCTGGACGGCTGGGAAATCCTCAAGCGCCTGCGCCAAACCAAAAAGACGCCCGTGCTCATGCTTACCGCGCGTGATCAGACACGCGACCGCGTGCGCGGCCTGGACACCGGCGCGGATGATTACGTCGTCAAACCGTTTGACCTGGATGAAGTTTTTGCGCGGTTGCGCGCCATCATTCGTCGTAGCGCCAATAAAACCACCAACAGCATCGAGATCGGCGACGTGAAGATTGATACCGCCGCACGCATCGTTTCCTTGAAAGAGAAGCCAGTCGAATTGACGGCCCGCGAATATTCCCTCGTGGTCTTCCTGGCGTTGCATCGTGGTGAAGTCGTTACGCGCACGCAACTGTACGAGCATCTCTTTGACGAAAACGAAAGCTCGATGTCCAATCTGCTCGACGTCCATGTTTCCAACGTCCGCAAAAAGCTCGGTGCCGAATTCATCGCGACGCGTCGCGGCCACGGTTATTGCATTGAATGAACATCTTTAAATCCATCAAGTGGCGCTTGCAGCTCTGGTATGGGTTAATCCTCGTGATCGTGCTCGCCGGCTTCGGGGTCACGGCCTACCAGCTTGAACGCGGACGGCAACTGGGCCGCATTGATGATGAATTACACCGGCGTTTTGATATTCTCAGTAAATCGTTGCACGGGCCGCCCGGCCAACGCGGAGACCGCCGCCGTTTTGACCGGCCGCCCCCCGGCCAATTGCCCGAGGATGAACCACCCGATCCGGCGCCTAATCAAGCGCCTAATCGGCCGCAAAAGTTTGAGCTGCCACCGCCAGTCGCCAGCCTGTTTGATGCCAGCAGTCCCAATAATTTTTATTTCATCATCCTGGGACGGGATGGGGAGGAAATTGCCCGCTCCGAAAACGCGCCGGCCAAAGGGTCGGAAATGGATCATTTCATGGCTACGGAAAGCCCGCTTGATGCGGCTCCCGGCAACCCGTCCAAACCGCCTCCACCCGAGAACTTTCACACTGACCGCGTGATTTCCCGCCACCTGCCATCCGGTGAAAAGATTTTGACGGGCGCTTCGCTGGCACCGGAGAACCGGGAATTAAAAACCACGACGCTGGAGTTGAGCCTGGCCGGCGCCATCATTTTAGTCCTCGGCCTGACCGGGGGCTGGTGGTTTGTATCGCGCGCGCTGCAGCCGGTGGAGAACATCAGCGCCACGGCGGTAAAGATTTCCGCCGGCGACCTGTCCCAGCGCATCAATGTCGCCGAAACCGAAAGTGAACTTGGCCAGCTCGCAGCGGTTTTGAACTCGACCTTTGCCCGGCTGGATGCCGCGTTTGCGCAACAGAAACAATTCGCCTCGGATGCCGCCCACGAACTGCGGACGCCCGTCACGGTCATTCTCACGCAAACCCAGACCGCACTGAACCGTGAGCGGGAGGCCGCCAGCTACAAGCAAACGCTCGAAGCCTGCCAGCGCGCCGCGCAGCGCATGCGCAAATTGATCGAATCCCTGCTCGCACTCGCCCGTTTGGACGCCGGGCAGGAAGTTTTAAAACGGCTGCGCTTTGACCTCGCGAAAACTGTGGATGATGCCGTGGCACTGGTTGAACCCATTGCGGCCGGGCACGGGATAAGGCTTTTGACCGAACTGGAGCCACTCGAAATCAATGGCGATTCCGAACGGCTGGCACAAGTTGTCACCAATCTTTTGACCAATGCCATCCAATATAACCATCCCCAAGGTGAAGTACGGGTACAATTGAAGGCAGAAAACCGTCTCGCGATCCTAAGCATTGCCGACTCCGGTTACGGCATTGCCGCCGAGCATCTGCCGCGGGTGTTCGAACGGTTTTATCGTGCCGACCGATCACGCACCGGCGCGGGTAATACCGGCCTGGGCCTGGCCATCTGCCAGGCCATCGTCACCGCGCACGGCGGCACGATGGAAGTTTCCAGCGAAGAAAATGTCGGAACGACTTTTACGGTGCGGTTGCCGATCTGAACTGCCAAAGGGCCAAAGGGCCAAGGGTTCAGGTCTCTGCTTTGCGATCTTTGCGTCTTTGCGTGAGAATACTTTTCCTGCCTTATCTGTGTTTCATCTGTGGCCATCTGTGGCTAAAAAATCGTTACAGCTTGGGGTAAACAATCAACGCCCAAAGAGCCCTGCTCCACGCCTCTTCGCTCATTTCAAAAACATTTCCGCAGCCGCATCCGCGAAGCGCAGACCCTGCGGCGTCAGGTGAAAATGAGCATCGGAAATTGTTGCCCACCCGCGCTCTGCCAGCTGGTTCATCTCCGATTTCCAGTCATTTCGCAGATCAAAATTGGTCACGCGCTGGAACTCGGCAAACGGCCAGCCGGCATTCATCCGCAAACCAAACGCGGCGATTTCACCGGCACGTTTCGGCGGCGGTAATTCCTCGCTGGATTCGATCGCCCGCCGGCCCTTCTCCAATTGTTCACAGTAAAGCTGCGTGTTCGCCCAATTTTTTGTCCGCACCCCGCGCACGTAGCCGGTCGCGCTGGGGCCGAGGCCGTAAAAATCGCCGCCACGCCAGTAATTGACATTATGTTTGGAAGCCAACGAAGGAGTTTCAAGTGCGGGAATGCCATTCAACTGAACATCAAAAGAAGCACCCTGGGGGTTAACCTTTTGAATACGCGCGAAATTGGCGATCTCATATTGCTGAAAGCCGGCATTGGTTGCATGCGCGATCAATTCATTATACATGTCGCAGGCCAGGTCTTCGTCCACGGAAAATTCACCGGCTTGCAGTTGATGGAACAACGGTGTGTCATCCTCATAAATGACTTCGTAACTGGACAGATGTTCACTCTGCATCGCCGTGGCTTCCTTCAAGGTATCGCGCCAGATCGCCATCGTTTGCGTCGGGATGGCAAACATCAGGTCGAGGTTGATGTTCTCGAACCCGGCCCGGCGCAGGGTGTCAAATGATTTGAAAACGGTTTCGCGCGAGTGGATGCGGCCCAGCCGGTCGAGCAATTGTTCATCCAAGGATTGCACCCCCATCGAAATCCGGTTCACCCCAAAATCACGGAGCAGCTTGGCTTTATCGGCGGAAACGGTGGCGGGATTGCTTTCGACCGTGAACTCTTCCGCCCCGAGCAGGTTGAATTTTTCCATCGCCCGCAGAATGGTTTCCCACTGGCGCAGATTCAGCAATGACGGCGTGCCACCGCCGAAAAAAACAGTCCGCGGCTTGAGATCGGCAGCGACGATCTCCAATTCACGCACGAGCGCAGCGACGTAACGGTTCACCAGATCGCCGGAGGAGGCTTCGGAATAAAAAGCGCAATACACGCATTTCTGCGCGCAGAACGGAACGTGAACGTAAAGGCTCGTGATGGGTTTCGCGGTCGAATCCGGCATGGGAACACGTTATCAGATGGCGTGGAGAATTCAATGACAGGTGTAGGAGACGACGTAAGGAGTCTAACTTTGCTTTGGCTACCAGTTTTTATTGGAGCCTCCTCACGTCGTCACCTACGAGCTAAGCGGCCCCCTCATCCCGGCCTTCTCCCGCACTTTGGAAAAACATTCAACATTCAACATTCAACATTCAACATTCAACATTCAACATTCAACATTCAACGTTCAATGTTCAATGCCCAAGGGCGCGTGGCCACACTGCCTTCGAAGTTCGAGGTCAATGTTGAATGTTAGTTCTAAATCAGTTCCCCCGGCCCCCTTGCGGAAGCGGACCGGGGTGAGGGAGCCCCCTGTGCCATGCCAAAAGCTTCCACAAAGCAAAGCCGACTCACTTCTGCTCCAGCAAAAAGAGCCCGGCCGATTTTTTGCCAAGCGTGGATTCCACGTCCAACAAAGTTGGATATTCCTTCGGGCTGATGATGGAAGGCACGACCGTAAATTTGTCGGTGATAATCGTATGTCCCTTGGCGTCTTTGCGCACGATGTCAACCCGGGTGCCACCCGGGGCCTTCAGCACTTCGCTTTTCGGTTCAATCACCCGGGTCTGGAAAGCGGCCGGCAGGCTGACTTCCGTGCGCACCGAGCCTTCGATGCCATGCGAAATATACAGCGGCAACGTCCGATGATCCGCGCCCGGGCCGAATAACTGTCCCATGGACGGCACGTCAAAATAAAAATATTTTCCATCCACCACTCCGTAATGATCCACATCCACCGTGTATTCTTCATGGCCGGGATAGGTGTCAAATTTCGTCACCAAATCGCCAACGGGCTGCGCGCCCTGGGACACTTCGGAAACGATCCGCTGGTAATAACGGTCTCTTTCCTCCGGCGGCAGTTCAGAGAAGTAGCGGTTTTTGCTGTTGTAAGTATCGCCATAATAACTCTGGCCGATGGTGATCCGCGCCTTGCCATCATCGGCCAGCGACACGGCATAGGTGGTTGCAATCCGATTTGCACACTCTTTGGCGGCATGCAGGGTTTCCATTTTGCCGCTGGCCAGCACGAGGCCCAGATTTTCATCGGCGGAAGTCGTGCCGAGTTGAGAATATTGATCGGTGTCATTCAAATAATAGGTTTCGCCGCCCACCCGGATGCGGACCAAGGGCAACTCAAAATATTGCGGCAACGGAAAGGACCCGGCAACGTCCTTGATCCGGCTGATCGGCGGCAAATCGGAAGCCAGGACAAATTCCGGCTGAAACCCGGCGGCGTTGAGCATCGCATAAAACAGGATGGCGCGGTCAGCCATATGCCCGTAGCCATCCCCCAGCGTCGTGTCCGCATCCGACAATTCGCTCAACGGCAGGTCGGTGAACGACGGCCCGGCGACACGAATCGAAGTGGCGATGAAATCGCGGATCGCTTTCACTGCCGCCAATTTATTCGTGGCGGACCCGGTCAATTGTTGCGCCATCGCCGCCGCCTTGGTGTCATTACGCGCATGTGTCAACATCGCCGTATTCAATGCCCGCAGGTGGGCCTTTAGGTCGCCGATAAAATATCCCACGCCCGGTGTGCCGATCCATTCCGGGGGTTGGGAGGTTTCCGCCGGCAACGCCGGCACGTCCCGGGCTGCCCAGGTAAATGCCTGGACTTCATTCGTGGTTTGCCGGTTTTCGCTGACGAGCCCCTTGGCGCCGCCCAGCAATTTTTGCACGGTCACATCCGCCGGGGCGGTCAGCACAAAGGATTTTTTATCCAGCGCATCGGGCAATTGAAACGACTCGTAACCGGCCAGGAACAGCTTGTTCGTGGAAGTGATCGAAAATTCGACTTCAATCGTGGAACCAATCTCCACCCCCGGCAGGTTCGCCACCAAAATCTTGCCACCGGTATAACGCTTGGCTGATGGGTTCCAGCCTTGATCCATGACGTTGATCTCACCGGGGGAGATTTCTTTGCGTTCGCCAGTCTTCGAAATGACCACCGCACGGATGAGTTTCGCTGCTTCACACGCCGGGTTGTAATCAACTTTCACCTCGGCCTCACGGATCTTGCCGCCATAAGTCAGGATGCGCTTGGCATATTTTACAGTATAAACAGCGGTGTGAGCATCGAGCACTTGCAACCGTTTGCTGCTTTCCAGCACTTCGGCATTGGACGCCACAGGCATGGCGGGTGAATTTTGCGCCACCGCCGGCTGGCTCTTTGACTTGCCCGACATTGCCAGAATCGGGTTTTTACGGGCGTCATATTCCATGTCCTTCAACGTCTGCTTGAGTTGAAGATATTGCGCGGGGGAAAACTCGACCGTTTTCAATTTTAATTCGCGCATCGCCACCAGTGAACCATTCTTGAATGCGACTTTTTGGGCATAACGCAAACTTTCATCATCCACCGAAGTGGCGGTGGGCATCGCCACCTGGCCGGTGAACTCGTCGGACAGTTTAATTGAGAGATGCTCCGTGAGGCCGCACGTCACTTCCGTTTGGAACGGATATTTCCGCTTTTTCAAATCCGCGCCATCCAGGACAAAATTTACGACCCCAAGCGTTTTGCCGATCCACGGCAGGCTCACCACCGCTTTGCCGTCACCGGTCGCCAGCATGCCAGTCACGGAAAATTCCAGGGTGGCGTGCAGTTTCGTGGCGGTATCCAGCATGTTTTCCGGGGACAATTTCAACGAGATCAACGTGGCACCGGGCAAGGCCGCTTTGAGGTTGCGTTCAAAAAAGCGCCGTTCGTCATCCGGTTTCATGTGCGAAAATGCGTTGCGATAATCGTCGTCGTTCACCCCGTCAAACGCGATTTCTGACTTCGCGGCAAGGTGCCCGTCCGCGCTCAGGACGCCAGTTGTCTGCACGCGCAATAAATGCTCATCTACGGGGGGCACGGGGCTGGTCCGCAATGTTTCACCTTCTGCACGGCACACCAGATAACTGCGGTTGCAATCGTAAGACGGCAACAGGTCGGGAGTATTCTCATCCGTCGGATCCATCAACACGTACTCGCCCTTCGTCAGTTCCACCGCGACAATCGCGTGATCAAAATCCGGCTGCGGTACTTCCTGGTCCCGCTTGGCACCGACGTTGATCAGTACGGGAAAGGCGTTCAAGCCGGCATTCTCCAGCATCGCCACGAGCAAAGCCGCCTTGTCACGGCAGACGCCGTATTTCCGGTCAAACGTGATGCTGACATCGTGCGGCTCAAAACCGGGACGATCTTTTTCCGGCGTCAATCCCATGTACCGGATATTTTTGGAGACGAAATAGAACAGGGCGTGGATCTTATCGAGGTCATTGGTCTGGCCGGCAGTTAATTCAAAGACTTTCTGTTTCAACTCCGGAGTGACAGCCGCCAGGTGCGACTGGCTCAAATTCCAATACCACTTGGAAATCGCCTGCCAATCCGGCGTAGTGCTGACGAACAACCGTTGCAATACCATGTCGTAGGGCGGCATGTTCGCTTCATCAAACATCCGCGGCACATCCTTGATTTCCCATTGATACGTCAGCGTCGTATCCGCATTCGTCGCCACCGTATAAGTCACGGTGCCGGGAACCTCATCCCGCAGGGCGATCCGCAGCAACGGGCGGCTGGCCGGGGCATGAATTTCGTAAGTGATGTGCCGGATATAACCGCTGCCTTCGAAGACATTTTCATCCGCAAACTCACCGGGCAATAGCGGGCGTTCCGTCGTCTGCCGGATGACCGCATGCACCATGTCCCCGACTTCCAGCTTGGGGATATTGATGCGCACGACCCGGGTATTGGGGTCATATATATTGGCAGACATCTGGCTGTCATCAATTGAATCCTTGGAATTGGCCGCCACATCCACAGGCACCACTGCGCCATTCGGCTTGATGATTTCCAATTGGGGTACCGCCACCGTGGTGTAAGGCAGTTGATAACCCAGCGACAAGGTCCGGTTATCCCGCCGGCCTTTCTCGGTCAAAACTTTGGTGAAGGATTCGTCCTGACTTTCGCCCGTACCGTCGGCGCGATAAAAGCGCACCGACTTCTGCTCCACCGTCGCCTCGTCGCAATTGGGAAATTTCTCCGGGGTGATTTCCGCCGCCGCGGGCAGAACTTTTCCGGTGTCCACCAAAGCCCAATCCGGTCCGGCATAATCATTGGTTTCCGCCGCCGGCGCCGGCCATGTTGCCAGCCCCAGCAAAACCAGGCAAAGAACGGGAAAGTCAGTTTTCAATTTCATAAGAGCCATGACCGGAAACGTAGCGTAATCCGGCCCACGCGCCAATCAATTTGAGGGGTTGGGATTGGCGACAAGAGCATGGTTATCCAGCGTCACCTGCAGAAAGCCAGGCAACAACTCACCATGCCGCAACCGGCATCCAACCTGGCGCGGAGGGCACGAAGAAAAAGCGTGGAAACAGGCCTCCGGCATTGACGGAAAAAAATCCGCCGACGAGGAGCGAGATCCCCACTGAACGGACCCGGCGATTACGCCCCGGCCACGCGCTGGACGTTTTGGGCTTTGAGACCTTTGTCGCTGGGGGTGACTTCGAAGGAAACTTCGTCGCCTTCATTCAAGGTCTTGAATCCTTGTCCGATGATTGACGTGTGGTGCACGAAGACATCCTGACCTGAATCCTGGGCGATAAACCCAAACCCTTTTTTGTTATCGAACCATTTTACTTTGCCACTGGCCATAATAACAGCTCCTGATTTAACCGGCCGGCTAAAAATGATAGATACAGCCAATTCACGGCCACATCGGATACATCATTCTTTTTTCAAGCCAAACCTGTATTAGTGGGCGACATTAAGTAATTTGCAACTACTCGTCAAGTGGAAGTTATAAATCTACTGATAACGCCTGGTCCAACAGCTGCGGCAGGTGGCCGGCCAGCGTGGTTTCCCCGACGGTAAAATGGGCCCCGGCTTTTTGCGCGGCGGCCAGCAAGGCTGGTTTCTCATCCGGGGCAAAGGTGATGATCGGCAGATGATTGGTGGCGGGATCTGCCTTGATTTTCTCAATGGTCGCCAGCACTTCCCCGCGCGCCTCCAGATCCATCAGCACCAGCAAAGGCTGCTCCCGCCTGGCGGTGGCCGCGAGCAAGGCAATGTTATTCACCACGTGCACCCGATACTTAAGATCCTGCAACCGGTTCACCAATTGGCTGCCCGGCATGAGCCGTTCATAACAAATCAGCGCGAGCGGTTTCTTCTGCATGCCACAGGGTGGCTGGAAAGTGGGGGAAAGGCAAAAAAGTTTTACCGGGCCTGACAACTTTTTTACAACTCTTTCATCCCGGCCTGACAACTCGTTCCCGGGTTCCGCCAGAATGGCCGCATGAAAAAGATGCTCCTCGCCCTTGGTCTGGCCGCGGCCTGCACGGCAAACGCGTTCGCCGGAGAAACCCTGCAACTCAAACTGCTGCCGGACCGCGAAGTCCTGCTAAAAAATTCACCGCAGGAAGTCGTTGTGAAGATTGACCTCTCGGCCATCGCGGCGAAGAAGAAACCCCGGCACACGCCGTTGAACCTGGCGGTGGTGATTGATAAATCCGGCTCCATGCGCGGGGCCAAACTGGAAAGGACCAAGCAGGCAGCAATGCAATTGGTGGACCGCCTGGCAGCCAACGATGTTTTCTCCCTCGTCACGTTCAGTGACCATGCCCAAGTACTCGTGGCCGCGCAGAAGGCCGGGGACAAGGACGCCAAAGATGCGTTGAAGGAAAAGATTGAAAGCATTGAGGCGGACGGCAGCACGGCGCTCTACGCGGGCGTAAAACTTGGGGCGGACCAATTAGGCGAATACCTTTCCGCGAAACGGATCAACCGCGTGCTGCTGCTTTCAGACGGACTGGCCAATGTCGGGCCGAGCACGCCCCGCGAATTGCGCCGGTTCGGCAGCGATCTGGCGGAGCGCGGCATCGCGGTCACGACTATCGGTGTCGGCGATGATTACAATGAAGATTTGATGGCCGGCCTGGCTGAAGCCAGCGATTCCAATTATTATTACGTTCAGGACACGGAAAAACTGCCGCAAATCTTCGCGCACGAGTTCAACGAAATGGTTTCCATCGCCGTCCGCGATGTGCGCATCGAAATCATCTGTCCCGACGGCGTGCAACCGCTGGGGTTCATCGGTCGTCCGGAAAAATTCTCCGGCCAGCAGGCCGTGGTGAACCTGAACCAGCTCACGACCGGGCAAAACCGCTATCTCTTTCTCCGTTGCCGCGTGAACGGCACCCCGCCGGAAATCGCGCAGGCGAAGATCCATTACCTGGACGAATTGAATGGCGGCCAGGCGGAATCCGCCGACGGGGTGGCGAAAGTCCATTTCACCGACGATCAGGCCGCGGCGGACAAATCGGTGAATGGCCTGGTGTTCGCCCAAAAGGAATTGATGCTGACCGCCGTCGCCAAGGATGAGGCAATCGCGCAGGCGGATGCGGGAAACTATAAACAAGCCGCCGCGATCTTGCAGGCGCAGAACCGGGCGTTGGGTCTGACCCTGAGTGACGCGCCCGCCTCCGCCCAGCAACAGATCCGCGCCGAGACAGATAATCTCAATACTTTGACCGGGGACATCAGCAGTGCCGGATTCGGCGGCGGCTCATTCAATGGTTCCGCCACGCGCAAAACCATCCAAGCACAATCATATAACACGCGTAATTCCAAATAACCGGCGGCAGACCGGGTGATAGGTGCTGAGTGACAGGTGACGAGCCCAAAGCCGGAAGTCAACCGCACGCAACCTGAATGCTGAATGCCAATCCATTATTATGAACCAAAAAATCATCCTTCTCCTCACTCTGTCATTGACCACAGCCTCATTGACGGCGGCCCCATTGACCGTGCTCCAAACGCCAACGCCACCGGAAATCACGCTTTCCGGTTCGGCGGAAGTCAAAGTCGCGCCGGACGAAATCATGCTGAGCGTTGGGGTGGAAACGCGGGCAGAAACATTGGAACCCGCCCGGTTGGAAAATGATCAGAAAGTCGCTGCGACGCTGGCCTTCCTTAAACAGTATAAAATTGCGGACAAAAACATCCAAATGGATTACATCAACGTCCAGCCAGACTACAGTTATAACAATCAGTCCAGCCAGTCGCATGTCAAGCCGGTGGCCTACATCGTGCGGAAGAACCTGGAGATCCGGCTGACCGACCTGGCGGCTTTTCAAGGAATCCTGACTGGCATATTGACGAACGGCGTGAATTACGTGAACGGCGTTGATTTCCGCACGACTGAATTGCGCAAGTATCGTGACCAAGCCCGGTCCATGGCCATCCGCGCGGCCCGGGAAAAGGCGCAAGCACTTACGGTGGAATTAGGCGCCAAACTTGGCAAAGTCACCAGCATCAGCACTTATGACAACGGTGGCTATTACGCCAATTATTGGGGTAATAATCAATCATCCTATGGTTTCAACAGCACGTTTCAAAATGGCAGTGGCGGCGGCAGTGGTGGTGGGAGCGGCGGCGGTGCATCGGACGCCACCACCGACACCTTCGCCGCCGGCCAGATCAGTGTCAGTGCCACGGTGAATGTTTCATTTTTGATTGAATAAATCGTTCTGAAATAAACTTGGCTATGAACCCGAAGCTGGGATATTTCAGGAAGGAAATTAATGAAAAAGGTCGCACTCGTTTTTGTGCTGTCCGTACTGCTGCCGAGCCTTGTGCTCGCATGGTTGGCGGTGCGTTCGTTGCGTGACCAGCAATTCGTACTCGAACGGCAGCAGTCCCTGCTCTACCAGCGCGTCACCGATGCGCTCGCGCAAAATATTTCCGATGCGCTCGCCCAGCAGCAACAGGATTTCAGCGCGCAAGTGGAAGCCCTGGCCGCCCGTGGAAATCCCCGCACGCTGGCGGCGGATTTCGATGACGCGATCCGCAAACAATGGCCGCTTGCCGACGTTGGTTTCTGCGTAACCCCTGCCGGAAAAATCCTTTCTCCCGCGCCCAATGCACGGCCGGAGGCGAAATTATTTCATCTGGATAATAGTGATTTTCTTGGCAACCGCGAACCGGTCGAAGTGTATTGGAACGCCGGCCTGGCCAGAAACGACGGGCAAAATTTCAGCCGCAACCGGCAAAATTCAACCCTGGCGCAGAACAGTTTTGGTGGTGGTGCGGCGGGTGGCGGCAGCGGCGGCAGTGGCGGTGGACCGAATAATGCCGGGCAACTTTTTGCATCCAGTGCGGCAACCGTCAATGGCGTTGTTGATACGCTGACTGTCAATACCCGGCTAAAATCCAAGGCCGGACCAAGCCTGGCTATCAATGCCCCCATGATGCCAACCACCAATGGCATCGGACTAAACGAAAAAATTCCCGCCAGCGATCTC
>DASYEY010000172.1:0-11818 GCA_036498725.1 Verrucomicrobiia bacterium
CGTATTCAGCCGTCACCACGGCGACAATATGATCCACCAGATCTTCAAGCGATTTGGGACTGATCGGGCGTTTCTGGCAGGCCTTGCGCATGCCGGATAACAGTTTTTCCCGGGAAAATTCTTCACGCCGGCCATCGCGCTTAAGCACCATCAAACCTTCGTGCTCAACCTCCTCGTACGTGGTGAAGCGATGGCTGCACCCCAGACATTCGCGACGGCGGCGGATGGTCGCGCCTTCACGAGAGGCTCGCGAGTCAATGACTTTATCTTCCTGACATCCGCACTTAGGGCAACGCATAAAACCACTTCTAATTGTGGTGCCACGGTTTTAACACACTGAATTTTGTGGTGTCAAGGAAGGGTTATTGACAACCGCCCGTGGTCGAAACCGTTTTGGAGAAACGGCCCTTGCCTTCGGCGTCTTTTCGGTTACAGTTCACGGCTCGCGTTTCTGGAAAAACCCACGCGAAAACCTATTTATTTTATGGCAACAGCAAGCGATCTTCGCCGCGGCATGGCGATCAACTATAACGGCGATATTTCGGTCGTTCTCGATTTCCAACACCGTACCCCGGGCAACCTGCGCGCATTCGTGCAAGCCACGCTCCGCAGCATCAAGACCGGCAAAGCCTCGGACGTGCGCTTCAGTTCGACAGAAAAAATCGAGCCGGTGCCGATGATCACCACGAAAATGGAGTACAGCTATAAGGACGGCGAAGATTATGTGTTCACGGACCCGGACACTTATGAAACCGTGACACTGGCGGCGGAACTAGTGGGCGATAATAAAAATTTTCTGGTGGAAAACGCCGCCGTCACCGTCACGTTCGTCGAAGAAAAGGCAGTTTCCATTGAATTGCCGTCCAGCGTGATTTTGACGGTCACCGATGCGCCGGAAGGCGTCCGCGGCGACTCCGCCAACAACGTCCAAAAGGCAATCACGATGGAAACGGGCATCACGGTGCAGGCGCCGTTGTTCATCAAGACCGGCGAAAAGATCAAGATTGATACGCGCACGGGCAAATACATGGAACGCGCTTGATTTAAGATTATAACTGCAGATTTTCCTAGCCCGCCTCGTGCGGGCTTTTTTATTTTCAGTAAAATAGAGGCCCGCAGCGATTTTGACCCGGGGTTAAACTTGCATTTTCATCGCAGAATTGCTTTGCATCATAAATGGGTTCAGTTATTTCTGACGGAGCACTCGTATGTCGGCGCAAACTAAAGGCGAAAAAGCATTCCGCGGAACGGCGGTTTCCGCCGGCGTTTGCCGCGGAAAAATTCTCGTCCTGCACCGCGCCCGCCACATCATTTCCCGCCGCGAAATCCCCGGGGCCGAAGTCACTGACGAGATCAAGCGCTTCGAGCAGGTCCTCGTCCAGACCCGCAAGCAGATCAACGAGATCCAGCGCCGCGTCCTCCAAAACATGAGCGGTTCCGAGGGCGACATCTTTGATGCCCACTTGTTGATGCTGGAAGATCGCGTGGTCATTGACGAGGTCATCCGCCAGATCCGCGATGAGAAGACCAATGCGGATTATGCCTTCCATTCCGTTTGCGAACGCTACATCGCCGCCATGGAGAGTGCGGAAGACGATTATTTACGCGAACGCGCGGCCGACATGCGCGACCTGACCGGGCGGGTGCTCGATAATTTGCTGGAGGTCAAGGATGCCTTTGACTTGAGACATCTCACTGAGCCGTGCATCCTGGTCAGCCACGACCTTAGCCCCTCCACCACCGCACAGCTTGATCGGAAGCTCGTGCTGGGATTTGCGACAGATGTTGGCGGTAAAAGCTCGCATACGGCCATCATGGCGCGCTCGCTGGACATCCCGGCAGTAGTCGGTCTCCAAACCATCAGCGATGAATTGGAGAACGGCGACTACGCCCTGCTCGACGGCTATAATGGCACGGTCATTGTCAATCCGACGGATAAAACCTTGTTCGAATACGGCCAGCTCGAAAAGAACAAGGCTTCGTTGGACGAAAAACTCCACGAAATCCGCTCACAACCAGCCGTCACCCTGGACGGAAAGGTGATCCATCTTTCCGCCAACATCGAAGACCAACACGATGTGGAATCCGTTCTCAAGCATGGCGCGGAAGGTGTCGGGCTTTTCCGCACGGAATTTTTATTCATCAACCGCGAAAGTTCACCGACCGAGGAAGACCAATATCAGGTATATCGCCAGGTCGCTGCCGCGTTGAAACCACATTCTGTTATCATCCGCACCCTGGATTTGGGCGGCGATAAATTCGTTTCGCACCTGCAACTCGCGCAGGAAATGAACCCGTTTCTTGGGTGGCGCGCCATCCGGTTCTGCCTGGCCCAGCCGGAACTGTTTTGCGCCCAGCTCCGGGCGATCCTCCGCGCCAGCGCCGAAGGCAACATCAAGATGATGTATCCGATGATTTCCGGATTAGACGAACTGAACCAGGCCAATGCCCTGGTCGAGCGCTGCAAAAACGAATTGCGCGCCAAAAACATTCCGTTCGATGAAAACCTTGAGATCGGCGTGATGATCGAGATTCCATCCGCCGTGCTCATCGCGGATGCGCTGGCTAAACGCGCGAAGTTCTTCAGTATCGGCTCGAATGACCTGATCCAATACACGCTCGCCGCCGACCGCACGAACGAAAAAGTTTCCCACCTTTACGAACCGACGCATCCGGCCATCATCCGCTTCATCAAGATGACCGTGACCGCAGCGCACCAGCACGGCATCTGGACCGGGGTCTGCGGCGAAATCGGCGGCGACCCGGTGCTCACGCCGTTGCTGATCGGCCTGGGCGTGGACGAATTAAGCGCCTCGCCCCCCGTGATCCCCGAGGTGAAATACATGATCCGCCGCATCAAAACTTCGGAGGCGCAAGCGCTGGCCGAGTTCGCGCTGCAATGCGAATCGCCGACGGAAATCTACGCTCGCTGCGTGGAATTCGCCCGGCAAACCGCGCCGAGCCTGTTTGAAAGCAAGGCGTGAATCGCTTTTGATGGTTGGTTGATGACGATGGAATCGCGGCATCACCGCGCCGCCCATGAATTTTTTTGAACAGCAAGCCCATGCGCAAAAACAAACCCGGCGACTGCTATGGCTTTTTGGCGGAGCAGTCGTGGCGGTGTCCGTGCTGGCTTGCCTGGCGCTGACCTCCCTGGTCTGGATTTTTCAACATCCGATTACTTCCTATGACCGCGCGGGCCTGATGACGCCGCTCGTCACGATGATCGCCACCTATGGCGGCGCCCTATTTCATCCCTTCCGATTTTTACATCAGATCGCTGATCCCCGGCTCTGCGCCTGGACAATTTTGGCGACCATTATTTTGGTCGCCGCCGGCTGTCTTTATAAAAAGCAGCAACTGGCCGCCGGAGGGAGTGCCGTGGCGAAATTGCTTGGTGGCAAAAAAATCGAGCGAGACACGGCCGACTTGGACAAGAAAAAATTGTGCGACGTGGTGGAAGAAATGGCCATCGCCGCCGGTCTGCCAGTGCCGGAAATCTATTTATTGGAGCGCGAGCGCGGCATCAATACTTTCGCCGCCGGCCACACGCGCGATGATGTGGCGATTGGGGTGACGTTTGGCGCCTTCAAACTGCTTTCACGTGATGAACTGCAAGGCGTCATCGCCCACGAATTCAGCCATGTTCTCAACGGCGACACACGGTTGAACATGCGCTTGATGATCCTTGCCCACGGACTGTTCTGGCCGACGCTTCTCGGGCGCGTTTTGACTTATGGATCACCCGAAGCGCTGGAATCAACTGACTCTCTGTTCGACAAGGAAACCAAACAAAGAATTTTGCCCACGGTGCCCGTTGGCCTCGTTTTTTTATTCATTGGCTCGATCAGTTCGCCGTTCGCGCGCCTGATCAAAAGCATGATCTGTCGCGAACGCGAATGGCTGGCTGACGCAGCGGCCGTGCAGTTTACCCGCAACCCCGCCGGCATCGAAGGCGCCCTCAAAAAAATTGGCGGCCTCTACCGGGGCGGCCAATTGGATTCACCCAATGCAGAAGTCGCAAGCCACCTTTACTTTGCCAATTCAAATCAGGATCCACTGTTTAATTTTCTGTCCACCCACCCGCCCACTGCCCAACGAATTTTGGCGATTGACCCCGCTTTTGATGGCCGGTTTGCGCATGTAGATGCGCGGGCCGTTCAAAACGCCATCAATGCCAGAGATGATGCCTTTGACCGTCAGTACGAAGAAAGCGTCCGCCGCGAACGTGAACAGATGAAATCCGGCAAACTGTTTGAATGAAAACGTTTCACCCCAATTTGCGAAAATTATTTTTCCTATCCTTGATCTTGTCCGCGCTCGGAGTCACCGCATTATTTGCCGCTGATTCCGATCCCAGCCACATGGATGCAACCTCGTCCAAGCCGCAACCGTGGCCGGGCGGCATCATTCCTTATGACATCTCCAAACTGACCGCCACGCAGCAAGCGCTGGCGCTGCATGCCATGCAACGCTGGATGGATACCGGGGCAAAAATAAAATTCATCCCGCGCACGACCGAAGTTGAATACGTGAATTTCACCGGCCAGACCGACGCCGGCAACAACACCAGCCATGTCGGCTTCATCAAGGGTGAGCGGACTGACATCAACATCACCGCATTTTGGTGGCGGGAAAACGAATGGATGCCGGCACACGAACTTGGCCACGTGCTGGGATTCTTTCACGAGCACCAACGCTGGGATCGTGACCAATCTGTGACCATCCATTATGAGAACATCAAGGATGGCCGCGCGTCGGATTACGATTGGATCCCCAAGACCAACTGGTTGGTGAATACCCTGCCCTATGATTATCACTCCATCATGCACTACCGTATCTGCTGGGCATCCAAGTGCGAAGGTGAATGCAAGGATGGCATTGGCAACAGTCCCTGCGCGGTGATTTCACCGATGGATACAAACTACGATGGCGTCATCGGCCAATGGACGGACAACCATCTCAGCGCGCTGGACGCAGAAAGAGCGCGGCTGGCCTATGGAACCAATTCGGTTTCCACCAAAGCACCATCACGCTGAAATGATTTATTTGGCCGTCACGACGGCGTAGTTCTTTTTGCCTTTGCGTAGCAAAATGTGTTTTCCGAAAAGTAAATCAGCCGAAGTCACTGCCCGCGCCGCACTCGCTTCACGCACGTTATTGATGTTCACGCCACCGCCTTCGATGTCTTTTCGTGCCTGACCTTTGGAAGCTGCCAGTCCGGCATGGACCAACAGTTCGACCAGCGGAACACCAGCGCCGTCCAGTTTTGCTTTCTCAATTTCCTTCGTCGGAATTTCGCCAATGATCTCATTGAACGTGCTTTCGGCGATGCCATCGAGATTGCCGCCGAATAGAATTTCGCTCGCGCGCAGCGATTCGGTCGTCGCATTTTCGCCGTGGATCAAGTCCGTCGCCGCCTTAGCCAGCGCCTTGTGCGCCACGCGGGCCCCGGGATTCTCCGTATGCGCCTTTTCCAGCGCCGCAATTTCGTCTTTCGACAGAAACGTAAAATACTTCAAATACCGGATAACATCCGCGTCCGCCGTGTTGATCCAGAATTGGTAAAATTTATAGACGCTCGTGCGCTTGGGATCGAGCCAGATGGCGCCCGCGGCGGTCTTGCCAAACTTGGAACCATCGGTGTTTGTGATCAATGGCAATGTCAGGCCAAAAACCTGTTTGCCGGTTTTCTTGCGAGTGAGTTCAATGCCGGCTGTGATATTGCCCCATTGATCGCTGCCGCCGATCTGCAACTCGCAATTCTGTTCGCGGCATAGAACCATGAAATCAAACGCCTGCAATAGCATGTAGCTGAATTCGGTGTAACTGATGCCCACTTCACGGTCTTCCATGCGTGCGCGCACCGATTCCTTGGCCACCATCTGGTTGACGGAAAAGTGCTTGCCGATGTCGCGCAGGAAATCGAGGAACGAAATCCCCTTCGTCCAACTCGCATTGTCCACCAGGCGGGCCGGGTTTTGTTTGGTTTCAAAATCGAGCAGCTTCGCCAATTGCACTTTTACGCTGGCGATGTTGTGATCGAGAATTTCCGAAGTGAGCAACTGACGTTCCTGCGATTTGCCGCTGGGATCGCCAATGCTGCCGGTCGCGCCGCCCGCCACTGCGATCGGGTTATGCCCCAGCAATTGAAAACGACGCAGTGCGAGCAAGGGCACGAGATTGCCGACATGAAGGCTGTCCGCCGTCGGGTCAAAGCCGCAATACAGCGTGATGGGCGCCGCAATTTTCTTGGTCAATTCCGCCGTGTCCGTGCAATCAGCCACCAGGCCGCGCCATTGTAATTCTTCCAGAATGCTCACGGATGCAGGGTAAATTGCCGTGGGCAAAATGCCAATTTCCAATTCACAGCCAGACCAACCCGCGCCAAAGCGCAAAGCTGCCACATATTTTGCCTTTGCGTCTCTGCGTCTTTGCGTGAGAATCCGCCGGTGTCAAAAATGTTGAAGGCTTCCAGTGCCATGGCGGGCGCGACGCTCTTAAGTCGGGTGCTCGGCATGGTACGCGTGATGGTCTATGCCCGTTTCATGGGCGATGGCTGGGTGGCAGGCGCATTTACGTTCGCCTTTCAGATTCCCAATCTGTTCCGCCGGCTGCTGGGAGAAGGGGCGTTAACCGCGGCGTTCATCCCCATTTTTAAGGAAAAAGAAAAGACGGAAGGTGAAATGGAAATGTGGCACGCCGCCAACGCCTTGATTTCCGGCCTGGTGGTGGCTGCCAGCGTCATTGCTGCCGTCGCCATGTTGTGCATTTCCCTGGCACTGGCATTCGGCACACCCAAGACAGTCACTCCGTCTTCAGTAGATAGTAAATCGAATGCCGCAGTCTGGTTGGCGCCCACGACTGTCCTGGCAGCTACCAATGTCGTTAGGCCAGTCGTTGAGGAAGTTCATTTTTGGACTCCGGGACAATTCCCTGAAAAAACAATTTTGATGCTGCAATTGCTGCGTTTGATGTTTCCTTACATGATCCTCGTCTGCCTCGCAGCGGTGATGATGGGCATGCTCAATACGCGCGGCCATTTCTTTATCCCTGCGATGGGGGCAACGATGCTCAACGTCGTAATGATCTCCTCCGTGCTCTGGTTCGCGCCTCACTTTGGGGTCGGATTGCCCGCAGAACAAAAATTGCCGGTGCAGATTTTCGCACTTGCGATCGGCGTGCTCGTCGCTGGCGTGGCCCAGGCAGCCTTTCAGATCCCGACGCTTTGGCGCGACGGTTTCCGTTACCGCTGGGTTTCGCCGTGG
Organism: Verrucomicrobiia bacterium; assembly: GCA_036498725.1. GTDB lineage: Bacteria > Verrucomicrobiota > Verrucomicrobiia > Limisphaerales > UBA11358 > UBA11358. The sequence continues at coordinate 7,269 of DASYEY010000172.1, forward strand.
CAAAACGAAACCGTCCGGCTGGTCGTCACGCGCATGGTTCCCGCCACCATCGGGGTCGCAGCGTTCCAACTCAACATTCTCCTCGTGCAAGTGCTCGCCTTCCGGCTGGACCCGCAAATCAACGCGTCGTTTGAATATGCCGTGCGCCTGATGGAATTGCCCCAGGGCATGTTCGGTATTTCCCTCGCTACGTATTTATTGACCGCGTTAAGCAGCCTGGCGACCGATAAAAATTATCCTGAATTTCGCACCACCCTGCGGCAAGGCGTCAGTTCCCTGCTGTTTGCGAATTTGATTGCGGCCATTCTGCTTCTGTCGCTGGCTGAGCCAATTGTCCGGCTGTTGTACGAACACGGCGATAAATTCACGGCGGCCTCGACGCACCGCACTGCGTTTGCTCTGTATTGCCTGGCGCCGGGGTTGGTCGCTTTTTCCACCGTCAATGTCTTGGCGCGCGCCTTTTTTGCGCTCGGCGACACCAAGACACCAATGAAAATAAGTATTTTTTGCCTCGCCCTGAATTTCATCCTCGCCGCGCTGCTCATCCACCCGTTCAAGCAGGGCGGACTCGGCATCGCCAACACCGTCACCTCCGTCATAAATGTCAGCCTCCTGCTGTTCGCCCTGCGCAAAAAACTGGCGCGGCTGGAAATGGAATCGCTGCAAAAAATCCTGCCGCAATTATTTTTGATCACCATTCTCGCCGGCTTGGTCGCCTGGAGCAGTTGGCAGATTTGGGAAAAACACATCGGCCACGGCAACGTGCTTTTGGAAATCGGCGCCGTATTCGTGCCGGCGGGAATCGCGGGACTGACTTACTGGCTATTTGCCCTGGCGGCAAAGGTCCCAGCCGCGAAAGAATTGACGGATTTTGCGCTGGCGAAGTTTAAGCGGCGTGGTTGAATACTCAGCTTCGCTATCCGGCTCATCCCCATCGTCGTCCTCGTCCTCGAATTTTTAGCAGCGGGCGAGGACGAGGACGATTATATCGTCTGCTCTATTTTCAGACGCACTCTCAAGATTAAATTGCTAAATCGCCACCACGGCGGTCCAGCCCTGATTCCCGAATTGCGATTTGAATTTTTCGGCAATCGCCTCGCCCGCCGCTACGCTTTCGGTGATGGCAAAGGTCGTTGAACCGCTGCCGGACATGAGCGAGACCAGCGCGCCGTTTGCCAGCAAAAATTCCTGGTACAGCTTGAGCACGGGAAATTTATCCAGCGCAGGCGCCTCGAGTGAATTATAAAAATCACCGGCGATGGCGGGCCAATCTTCCGTCTGTAATCTGGCAATGAGCGTCTGCGCCCGGCCGGGTTGGCCGTTCAAAGCTTCGGGAAAGCGCGCGAGGTTTTGATACGACCACGGCGTGGAAATTCCAAAGCCCGGATGAACGAGAAAGAACGCCTTGCCACGCAACGCGGGGAAATATTCCAGTGACTGGACTTGCTCGCCACGACCCGTGGCCAGTGCGGGTTTATCCTGCAAAAAGAAATTGATATCGGAACCAAGCGACGCAGCGAGATCATGCAGCTTGTCCGTCGGCAGGGGCGAGCCAAACAATTCATTCAGTCCCAGCAATGTCGTAGCCGCGTTGCCGCTGCCACCGCCCAACCCGGCGGCGAGGGGAATCTTTTTCTCCAGATGGATTTTGACGCCGTCGGCGATTCCCGCCGCCGTAAGAAATGACGTGGCGGCGCGATGCACGAGGTTTCGGGCATCCACCGGCAGGCTGCTTTCACTGCACGAAAGGCTGACCCCGTTGCCGCCGCGCAGGAAGGAAAGTTCGTCGCAGAAATTGACCGGCTGCATGACCGTTTCAAGTTCATGAAAACCATCGGTGCGTTTGCCGAGGATGTTCAGGATGAGGTTGACCTTGCAGGGCGATTTCAGTTGCATGGCATCATTTTTTTGACCGCGAAAAACATCCCGGACATGGAAACATTTTTTGCGCCGGTATCAAAAATAAAAACGCGCCAACAAGCTTGTTGGCGCGGGATGGAAAAAGGTCGCATCAGTTATCAAACACTGAGAAACGGCTGCCGGGGATGAACGGGGCGATGTCACCGCCGCTGAAACCGGTGTAGGTGTCCGTCTGGAACAACGGATCGTCAATCAAACCGGGCTTGTAGCTTTCCGGTGAAGTCGGGTCAACGGAGAGATATTTGGTCGCCACCGGATGATACGGCGGGAACGGGAAAGTGACAATTTCGTAAAGGCCGATGCCCGTACGCGCCATCGAGCGATCAAAGCCACGAATCACACCCGTCGTGTAACCTTCGCTGGGAGAATCAAAAATCGCCGTCTGTTCAATTGAGCGGCGCATATCACCTAAACGCACGATTTCGTAGGTATTGCTGACACCACGGCCAAGCTTTTGTTCAGGATTGGCACAACCGGCGACAAAAAGAGCCGCGCAGACGGCGAACATCGGAAAAATTATTTTGCGCATACGATTTTTCAATTAGTGAACTGAATCTACGCCGATTCTCCGGCTTGTAAAGCCCGATTTCCGTGAAATAGCCCATTCCGCTCAATGCCGCAGTAAAGCCCGCAGAAAGGCTGGCAGGCCATACTGGTGAACGGCCCAGACCAAACCACCAATCACCAGTAAAACGACCGCCAGCACCGCCAACAACCGGCGCTGTGCCTTGGCCCGATCCGGCTGATCCCAATACCAAGAGACCCAGACCGTCAGTTCATAAAGAAACTGTAGGGGAACAAACATCAAAATCTGGGTCACAACTTCCGGCGTGGTCAATACGGCACCGAGAACAAGGTTAATGACGATCATGTAACGGCGCGCCTTGGCCAGCGTTTGATGGCTCAAGACGCCAATCTTCACGAGCGTCAAGATCACCACCGGCAGTTCAAAACCCAGACCCATGCCCAGCATGAAACGGCAGACAAAACTGATGTATTCCTCCGCGCGCCATTGCGAAGCGCCCAAACCAAGCCAGTTGGAATATTTTTGTGAGGCAGCCAGAGCCACCGGCATCAAGGCAAAATAACAAAAACAGACCCCGATTAAGAACAGGCCGCCGCCGATGAATAAGGCCCGAAAAACATATTTTTTCTCACGCAATTTCAACGCCGGGAAAATGAATGAGAAGATAAAGAACATGAGGAACGGTGCTGCCAGCACCAGTCCACCATAAAACGCAATCTGGATGGCAACAAAAAAGCCGCCCGCCGGGCTCAGATTGACCAGTTCGATCTGCATCTGCTGCGCGTCGTTAGCCATGGCCGCCGCCGGGTCAACATGCCACCCAAGGACTTGGTTCGTACCGATTTGGATGGGTTCGACCGTGACCGCGACAAAACGGTTCGTGCCGAGGTTCAGGGCCGCCTGCTGCGTGTCGGAAAGCTCGAAATGGCCGAGTTGATTGGTGCCGAAACTGACCGTAACCACCTGGTTTGTACCGGGATAGCTGACGGTTGCCCGCGTCAATGGCCACTTGATGACAGCCATGACATAATTTGCTCCCAACAAGCAAATGAGCATGGCCAGCGCCAAAGCGGCGCTGATCTTAACGAGCACCCAGCGGAAATCTTCAAGATGCTCCAGAAAAGACTTTATCGGGCCGCCATCATCATCTGGCGGTTCTGGAGAAAAGTCAGCCATGAATAACTACGGCGGAAAACTGTGAGTCAAGCGACTTTCGTTTCCGACGCCGTGGTCGAGGCTGGCTTTTGCGCCGCCGTATTGGCGGGCGGAAGTTTCTGCGGCGTAGACGCCGTTATTGAAGTTTCGCTGGAATTCTGGATTTCGTCCGTCACTTCTTTGGTGGCTTTCTTAAATTCCTTGATGCCACTGCCCAAACCTTTGGCCAGTTCAGGAATCTTTTTGGCACCAAACAAAATCAACACCACGGCCAGAATCAGGACGACTTCCATCCCGCCCAGTCCAAAAGCTGCAAACATTGCATTCATAAATAAATTCAAAAAATATCAATTAGCCTAGATAGAAACAACCTACGCCCATTATTTCCTTTAGTAAAGCAACAAAAATGGGGACCTCAGGGTAAAAACCCGTGTCCGTTGTTCGCCAATAAAAAAAGGCCGCGCTTGCGCGCGGCCTTGGTTCAAAGATTGATCGCTTATTTCGGGCGGCAGAGCACAAAATCGCCGCGGCGATTTTTGGCAAACGCGGCATCGTCATGGCCGGGGTCAACGGGCTTATCCTTGCCGTAGCTGATGGTGCGGATACGCATCGGATCAATACCCGCCTTGGTCAACGCTTCACGCAACGCAAGAGCGCGACGTTCGCCAAGTGAACGATTATATTCTTCCGTGCCGCGTTCATCGCAATTGCCTTCAATCAGCAATTTTACGCTTGGATCAGACAATGCCGATGCGACCGCAGAAATATTGGACTGCTCATTGTCCAACACGGCAGCGCTATCAAATTTAAAATGAACCGTGTAAGCTGCCAACGCACTGTGGTCCTGGTTCATATTGGCAGGGTCCCAATCAGCCGTGGGACCACCACCAGGCTGAATATCTTTAGAGCCAACTCCCGAAGTTGAATCAAATGTTGGTCCAGGAGCTAC
>DASYEY010000173.1:0-32290 GCA_036498725.1 Verrucomicrobiia bacterium
CGGCTCCTAGGCGGTTTAAATAGACCTGTGGCCGCTCTCAGGCTGATTTTGCAGGTGACGAGGTAACGAGTCTCCAACTAAAAATCCAGGCAATCCGAGGACGAGCCTGACGCTGAGGACGAGGAGGAAGGCGTCGGGCAATATTCTCTCCCAACGAAATTCGGCCACAGTTTTATTTAATGCGCTCTAATGGGAGAAAGTCCGCGATCAGGGGCCTTTATCTTGTAAGTGGCGAAGTGCGGGGCTCCAAAAAAACAAACAAAAAAATCAGGTTGAATTTTATTTTGTCATGAACCGATGGCAACGGCGAAGTCCGTGCCTTCCCAGCGAGCGGCCACCGGCCAGTAAAGTGTAAATTTCACTTGTTGCCCTGGGGGAACTTGTTGGGTGTTCAAATCGGCCCAATGGATTCCCAAACCCGTCTCCTGGGTGTTAACCTCTTGAAATGTTTTCCAATCATCGGCACTCCAATGCACCAGTGCCGGAGCCAGCGTCTCAATCCGCAGGATTTTCCCCTTGGGCAACTGGCGCAGCTTGTGATTGTAACGCCACGCCACGCGGGGTGAGGCGGTATTTTTTTTGAGATAACGTTCCACGGTTTGCGGCGGCAAGTCAAAAATCCTCCCGTCACGCAATGAGCGCTGGAGTTTTAGATACTCCGCATGCGCCCACACGAGCGGCATCGCCGAGCCGGAAGGTTGGCCGCAATAAAGTTCGCGCGCCGCAATGTCCGGCGCGTCCCAGACTTGCTCGGAAATGAAACCGCTTTCATTGGCGAAAGATTCCATGGCCGTCAGCAGTTGCCGGGAAATTTCCGCGCGGCCCGCCGCGAGTTCATAGTGCGCCCGCTCGCCGGTGAGTAATGGCCAACCGCGTCCAATGCCGGTCCCGTCAAAGGGTGAACCGTCTTTGTGTTCGCCATAGCCGTCGCCATTGTAACGATGCCAGGTGGGCCCCCGGGGCGTCTCAATTTTGAGCAAGCCGTCCAGCACCTTGAGCGTGTCCCGCATCCGCGGGTCAGCGGCGGCGCGCAGGCCGAAACGGACCAAGGCCAGCGCGTCGGGGCTGACCAGATGATCGGCCAGCTGGATTTCCTCGGACTGGGCAACGTTCTTGACGTCCACCGGTTCCTGAAAATCTGATTCATTGTTCGGCGGCGAAGCCATGCGCACGTAATAACCGTTAACGTTGAACTTCTGGCCCCAGTCCGAAGCGTCCATATATATCCAGCGTTCAATGGAATCATTCCAAATATCGGCCAGTTCGCGCAGATAGTTTGCGGCGGCGGTTTCCTGATTCAAATCCGCCAAATCCGCCGCCGCCAGCAGCGCGGCGATTTCCGCCGCCAAAGTGAATGGCGTATAACCGGGATCTTCCTCCCAACGGTCTTGGGAACTGACCGGGCCATTGCGGGCCAAATAGCCGGCCGCTTTTTTTACCATCGGCCAAAACCTGGTCACCGTCGCGTGGGTGAGGGCTTTTTCGCGCCGGGACAAATCTACTAATAAAATCGGCAACGCCGTCTCGTCCATTTGAATCCCATTCCAATACGGCGAACCGTCCAGCCACATGTTTTGTGACCAGTGACCATCCGGCTGCTGGGTTTTTTCCAAAAAATAAAGCACGCGCTGCGCGTCTGCCTGCGCCCCCGCCGCGAGCAGTCCGCCCGCCGTCTCCACCATGTCGCGCGCCCAGACGAGGTGATAGCCCCCTTGATCTTCGTCGCCCTTGTTAAATCCCCACGGGATGGCGAGGCTGGCGATGATGGCGCCGGGGTGATCCTTGGATTCATGCGTGCGCAGGACAGCGAGGCTTTTTTGCGCAAAGTCTCCCGGCTGGGCCGGTTGGTTTTGGGGCGAGGTTTGTGACTTCCGCCATTCCTGCCAGCCCGCCATGTACTCGTTCTTCGCCTTGTCAAAACCATCGGCCAGGCTGGCAACGGCATTCTGGGCGGCCAACTGCGGATTTTCGCCAAAGCCAAGCGCCAGCACAAATTCCTCGTGCGGCTTCGCCAGGTCAATTTTGGCGACGAGCGCCACATTGCCGTTTTCTGCGTGCGTATATTCCCAGGTAAGTTTGCCGTGCGCTTTCAAATCCTGCCAGCCATCCGACGAGCCGACGAAGCCCGCCGAACATTTTGTCAACGGTGCCGAACACGCCAGCGCCAGCGAACATGTGTTCCGCCGGGCAAAAAGAACGGGTGTTCCTTGAAACTCACCGATCCAGGCCGTATTGCCGCGACCATGATTTTCCAGATGTGGCGCCAGCAAAACATGCAGTTGATACTCTGAAAGAGCGTGTTTTTGCGCGTGAAACATGACTTTTTGCAACACGGTGTCCCGTGCGGGGTCGGTCACAATTTGCTTTTCGATGCGATAGCGCCCCGCCTCGCAGGTGTTGACCAACTTGAAGGCCGGCACGCCCTCGGCCAGCCACTCTACGGTGTGCTCCGTATGGCGCTTTTCCTCGGAAAAAAAATCTTTTCCATCAGTGACGATCAATCCCATATCGCGGATGCAAGCCTGGTCAATCCGCGGAAAATAAATCTCGTTAAAGATTCCGTGACTCAGGGTGAACCAAACGCGGCTTTTGCCGCTGATGGCCGTACCGACCCCACTTTTGGCACTGGAAGTCCAGCGCGGGTCAATGCCCGGCGCTCCCGGGGCGGGATTATATGATGAAGTTGACATGCGGTATGATTTTAATTTTTAGGTTTAAGTTCAGCCGCCATGGGCAAAATCAGGGTTATCCGTCATGCCCCCATCCACGAATACCGTGCGGCCAGTCACATACGAAGCAACGTCTGACACCAGCACCACCGCCATGCGGGCAATTTCTTCCGGTTTGCCAATTCGATTGAGGGGAATTTTTTCGAGCAAATCCTTCATATTCCTGGGATTGCTCCAGACGGAGCGGTTAATCGGCGTTTTGATCGCCCCGGGGCCGATCGCCAAAACCCGCACGCCAAACGGTGCGGCCTCTTGGGCAAGCGTTTTGGTCAGCATGCTGACCGCCGCTTTACTGGCGGTGTAGGCACTATACCCCGACCAGGCTATTTCTTCATGGACCGAGGTCGTGCTCAGCACCACGCCCCGCCTTTGCGGCACCATGCGTTTCAGGGCCTCGCGAGCGCAGTAGAAACTGCCCAATAGATTAACCTCGATCACTTTTCGCCAGGCATCAATGTCGGCGGCCCAACCCGGGGCGCTCGCGCCGTCGATCCCGGCGTTATTGATGAGAATATCAATTCCACCCCAGGCCGCATCCATCTGCGCAAACATGTTTGCAACCGCCCGGGGATCGGAAATGTCCGCCGCAATTGAAATCGCTTGGCCATGCTTCTGTTTGACGGTTTTCACCAGCCGGTCGGCGGCCTTGGAATGGCCGACGTAGTTAATCGCCACTTTTGCGCCGGCGCGGGCCAAGGCCAGTGAAATGGCGGCCCCGAGGCCGGAGCTGCCACCCGTGACCAGCACGCGTCTGCCGTCAAGTTTGAGATTCATAATGGTATTGCTATTTTTTGTTATTCGATCGTTCGCCGGCCGCCGTCGGCGATGGTTCTTTTGACAGCTGAAGCTGAACAATGTTCGGCGGGAAGGGAATATTACCGGCCCAGCTGATGGCCACTTCAAGTTTGCGGCTGAAGGTCGGCAGCTTAAAAAGGTAGATGCCGCGCCATAAAAACCAGGCAAAAAAGCCGGAGAGTTTGACGCCATAAATTACCGCCACGGCCTTGCGCCGGCCGATGGAGGCAAGCATGCCGCGCGGGCGAAAATAAAACGTCCTCGTAAAATCATTTTGAGAGGTGCGTTTAAGATTCTCCGCCAGATGGCGCGCTTGTTGCATCGCGAATTGTGCAGTTGCCGGACAGTCCTTGCCATCGAATGCATTGGGAATAAGCGCGCAATCACCAAGGCCCCACAGATTGGTCGTGCCCGGCACCTTCAGGTCCGGCCCAGTCAGGAGCCGGCCTTTTTCCAAAGGCAGGTTCAAGGCCTGGATCAAGGGGTGCGTTTCCGTGCCGATCGTACTGACAACCATACCGGTCTCGATCTCCTGGCCGGACCCCAGCTGAACCGCGCTGGCGCCAATTTTTTTGGCGGTGGTTTCCAAATGCACTTTGATTCCGTTGTCCCGCAGTTTTTTCAAGGTGAACCGCGACAGGGAGTCATGCTGCAGTTCCGGCAGGAGGTGCTGGCCTTTATGCAACAAAACAACCTGCGGGCGCTCCCGCTTCAATTCCGGATAGAACCGCTGAATGCCCCGCATCAAATCGGCCAGGTGGCCCGCGACTTCCACCCCGCTGAAACCGCCGCCAATGACAACCACTGTGAGCAACCGACGGCGCATCTCTGCCGCCGGCTCGGTTGCGGCCGCCTCGAAATTACCGATCAAATCATTGCCCATGACGATGGCATCAATGACCGTTTTCAAAGCGTATCCCCGCTGGGCCAGCCCGGGAATCTCCGATAAATTTGCCGCGGAACCGCAGGCCAGCACCAAATGTGTATAATGGATGGTGTCGGAGGTTCCGTCCTTTCGGACATAATGGGCCTCGTTTTTTTTACGATCAACCCGGGTGACGCTCACTTCCAACCAGCGCGTCCGCCGGGTCAATTCCCGGCCGGCCACGACGACATGGAGCGGAGAAATGGTTCGCCCCACCACTTCGGGAAGCAGCGGGGTAAAGACCAGGTGATTCTCCGCGCTCAGAACGACGATTTCCGTCGCTGCTGGCAGGAGGCGTTCCAGATGTTGCGCCACGGTCACGCCGGCAAAGCCACCGCCGACGATCACAATTCTTTCCGCTGAGTCCGAGGCAGTTGGTCCGTTTTTTTTCATGGCGAGTGGGACGGGGTTTTTCGTGATTGCAGAAACGCCACGAGCGCGTCCATTTCTGCGGGTGTGAGATTTCCGGCATACGCGGGCATGTTCCTGCCCCCGTTGGCAATTCTCAAAATCATTTGTGCCGCCGATAACCGGTCGCCCGCAGCGGTCAAATCCGGCCCCCGCCGGCCGCCCTGCCCGGCAATCAAATGGCAGTTTAGGCAACCTTTATCATGAAATAATTGCGCCCCGATGAAAATCGGGCCGTTGGTGGCACCGACGACGGAGGCGGACAAGGGTTCGGCCTTGAAATTAGGCGACCAGGGTGATTTCACGCCTTCCACCCACAAGGTTGAGATCATTATGACCACCAGCAAAACGATGGCGACCGCCCACGGACGCCGGCGCGGGCTGCGTTCACCACGATTGAAGACGAACGGCAGTGCAATTAAAACAAACCCCGCCGCCAACGGACCAAAAACAATAAAATATTTTTCCGTTCCATTCGGCAGCAAAGCGAGCACGGCGAAATACCATAGCAAGTACCAGTCGGGCCGGGGGCTGGCGGCAACGAGGCTGGGGTCGGGAGGTTTCCCCAGTTCCGGCGCGCCAAAAAACCACGCCAGGACTACGATGGCCACGATCATGCCGGTGCAGAAAACGACATCCCGCCAGGCTGCGTCAGGCCAGAAGGGAACGCCCTTGGTTTTGATCAATTCTTTGTATTCCCGGCGATAAGTTTTGGGGTCAACCGGATGGCCGGCTTGGGGCGGCTCGGAAATTCCGTGGCGTAACACCAGCCACAGGTGCAGTCCGACAAACGCAAAAATAAGCGCGGGCATGAGGAAAACATGGATTGCAAAAAAGCGGGTCAACGTCGCGCCGCCGACGGTTTCGCCCCCCAACACAAAATGCGCCAGCCATTTTCCGATTACCGGCACGCGCCCAGCTTGTTCCGCTCCGACCACCACGGACCAAACGGCATTTTGATCCCAGCGCAACAGTTGCCCGGTAAAACCCATGATCAAAGTGAATCCCAAAAGCAGCACGCCGGTCGCCCAGTTCAGTTCCCGGGGGAACTTGTAGGAGCCCGCCAGAAAAACCTGGGCCAGGTGCAGGCCGACCATCAGCACCATGGCCGACGCACCGTAGTAATGCAGGCCGCGCAAAAAATGTCCAAAGGGCGCCTGATCGCTGATGAAGTGAAGCGTGGAGTAAGCCTCACTGACCGAGGGAATGTAGGAAAATGCCAGCGCCACGCCGCTGACAACCTGAATCATGAAGGCGCACAGGGTGGCACTGCCGAACACGTACCACCATTTGGCGTCGGGGGGCACCAGATGCCGTGCCGTCCTGCCAGCCAACGTGATGAGGCCGGTACGGTCCTCCACCCAGTCGCGGGCGTTCAAGTATATTTTTTTCAACATTATTTATTAAGTGATCGGGAGGGGAGAGGTTTGAATTTGCACGTCGCCCTTTTTCACGCGGACCGGGTAGCGGGGCAACGGTAGCGGGGGCGGCCCGGCGGCGACGGTGCCATCCGGATAATAAACGCCGCCATGACACGGACACATGAATAAATTGGCGGACGCGAGCCAGCGGACCGGACAGCCCAAGTGCGTACAATTGATGGAAAAGGCGATGAAGGTATGGTCGTCCACGCGGCGAAGCCACGCCGCACTGCGTGCCGTCACGCCCGCCCACGGCAATGGCGAAGCGTCTTCAAACTTGACCGCCGTTGTTTCCCCGATCCGGAAAGATTCCACTTTTCCCACGGAGCGCCAGACTTCCTGCGGACGCCTGAAAAATGGGGCCAGAATAAAACCGGCCACGGGAACCGCCAGGATCAGCGCGCCCACGCCGCCAACGACCACGCTCAGGCGGGCAAAAAATTTGCGCCGCGAAAGTTCCGCAGGCGCCCCAGGCTGGCAAGGCCGCAGATTTTCAGTTTTTGGCTCTTTCATGACGAATATCCCGAATCCATCCCGCCAGCGCCCCGGCGAACAGCGCGACCCCGACCCCGGTGATGATCAAGGAAGTGACCAACCCCCATACCAAAAAGGTGATTGCCAGTGCCAGCGCAGCGGGCCACACCCCCGGCTCCGGCAGTTTTGGTGGCGGCAGGACCGTCCACCCCGGCGGCGGTTTGGGCGACGCGGAGTTTGTGGGTTCAGTGGCCATGCGCTTTGTTCAGGGGCGGGTTAGGGGTTGGCGATTCAGAAATGACGGCTTCGTCGCCCGGATCACCATGCCAGCGGGCGAACAGTCCAAAAATTCCGCAAAAATAAATCAGGCACGCCGGCACCCACATCAACAGGCCGCCCAGTTGCTGGTCTTTGGCGGGCGTCAACCCCCATTGATTCTGGAGGAGCGGCAGGAGGTCCAACCGGTCAACGGGATGAAGATAAATGGAGCAAACTTCCACCGGTGCGAACGTGATGATGATGCCCAAAACGGTGCAGCCCAGGCAGGCACTGAAAAGATAAACCATACCCGCCAGTGGCGACAGCCATTGACGCCGCCAAGGCCCGATGATCGGCCACCAAAAAGCGAAGCCCATCAACAGCAACGAGACGTATTGCAAGCAATGGACCCAGCCATTCGTGACGGCGGCATTGCAAAGCACGGGCGCATGCCAGAGCCACATGCCGCCGACACCCAAAGACCAGGTGGCCACGGGCTGGCGCAATATTCCGTTCAGCCATTTTCCCGGACCGCGTTTAAAATAGTTTGGCACTGGCGCCGACGGCAGGCCCAATAAAATCAGGGGAGGCACCACCAACAAGAGCAGCAGGTGTTGCAACATGTGCGCGCTGAATAAATAGCCATCCGCCAAGGCATCCACCGGCGAGGTTAACGTGAAGAAAAACATGCTGACACCCGCCAGCCGCCAGGCGGCCAGCCGGTTAAAACGAAAACGAGATGGCCAACCCCCCGCCAAAATTACGGCCAGACAAATGGCGAGAACCCACGGGTTCCAATTCCAGGCGGAGAGCATGAGTTGTTGCGTGGTCATAACAGCAGCCTTAGATAAACCACCGAAAATACCACCAGCCATACGGCATCGACAAAATGCCAGTAAAGCCCGATGGATTTGACCGCCGCGCTGCGGCCGTTTTTGAAATCACCCGCCCGGGCAAGCCCCAGGATAATCAGCAAACCAATCAGCCCGACACAGACATGCAGACCGTGAAATCCGGTGAGGGTAAAAAACGTCGTGGCGAACAAGTTGGAATTGACCAGGGTACCCGCGTGATAGAGGTGGAGATACTCGCGGCCCTGGCCAAAAATGAAAACGGACCCGAGCACGATGGTGAGCGTCAACAGCCATTGAAACGCGGAATCATTTCGCGACCTTAATTTTTTTTCCGCCAGCCAGAACGTCAGGCTGCTCGCGAGCAGGCACAGCGTATAAATCCCGGTTCGTTGCGGGTTCAACGTATTGCCGGGTTGCGGCCCAGGCATGACCTGGTTGTTGTAATAAAGATAAGCCAAAATGAGCATGACAAAGAAGCAGCCTTCGGAAATTAGAAAGGTTGCGATGCCCACGCGATTTTTTTCAAGCGCAAAGCCGTCCCGCGCGGAGGCGCCGCCGACCACCGGGTCGGGATTTTCCGGATGCGCCCAGTCCCACAAAGGTCGCCGGCTGCGGATGGGAGGCAGACAGTCAAAATTGTGGCTTGGCGGCGGCGAAGTCGTGGCCCATTCCAGCGTCCAGGCCTGCCACGGATTGTCCCCGGCTGGCTGCCCCCGGCGCCGGCTGACCAAGATATTCCACAACAATACCAGCACCGAGGCGCCCAGCAAAAACGCGCCGATGGTGGAAATTAAATTCAGCAAACCCCAGCCGGGCAGATTCGGATAAGTATAGATTCGCCGCGCCATGCCCATCAGCCCGAGAAAATGTTGCACGAAAAAAGCCGTGTTGAAACCGATCAACGCCATCCAGAAATTAAGTTTGCCCAGCCGTTCGGACAATCTGCGCCCGGTGATTTTGGGAAACCAATAGTAAATGCCGGCAAAGATCGCAAAAAATGTCCCGCCAAAAAGCACGTAGTGAAAATGTGCCACCAAGTAATAGGTGCCGGTCACCTGCCAGTCAATCGGCACCACGGCAAATGTAATTCCGCTTAGTCCGCCGATCGTGAACTGAATCAAGAAAGCCACGGCAAAAAGCATCGCGGTCGTCAGGCGGATGGCGCCGCCCCAAAGCGTCGCGCTCCAGGCAAAAACTTTTATGCCCGTCGGCACCGCAATCATCATGCTGGTCGCGGCAAAAAACAAATCCATGGGGTGTCCCAATCCCACGGCAAACATATGATGCGCCCACACCCCGAAACTGAGCAGCGCAATCGCCACCGTGGAGCCGGCTACAAATTCATAGCCAAAGATCGGCCGCCGCGCGAAGACCGGAACCACTTCGGAAATGATGCCGAAGGCGGGTAACGCCATGATGTACACTTCAGGATGCCCGAACGCCCAGAAAAAATGCTGCCAGAGCACAGCGGAACCGCCGTTGGCGGGCGCAAAGAAATGCGTGCCCAGATGACGGTCAATGAAGAGCATGACAATGGCCGCGTTCAAGGCCGGCAACGCGAGGATGACCAGAAATGAATTCACGAATATCATCCAGACGAACAATGGCAGGCGGCGGATGGTTAATCCCGGCGCGCGCTGGGTCAGGATGGTGGCGATCAGGTTGATGGAAGCCGCCACCGAGCCGATGCCGAGGACCAGCAGCGACAGCGTCCAATAATCAACGCCTTGCGTCGAGGCATAGGGCGTTTCGCTCAGCGGCGCGTAACTGAACCAGCCCACGGCCGGGGCGCCGCCGGCCAGCAGGCTGAAGTGCAACAGCAATCCGCCGCACGGCAGCAGCCAGAAGCTGAGCGCATTGAGTCGCGGAAAGGCCATGTCCCGTGCCCCGATCATCAACGGCACTAGATAATTTGCCAATCCGATCAGGGTCGGCATCACCACTAGAAAAATCATGGTCGTGCCGTGCATGGTGAACATCTGGTCAAAGGCATCCGGTGAAAGAAACGTATTGTTGGGCCGTGCCAGTTGAATCCGCATGAGCAACGCTTCCCCGCCACCCAGGACAAAAAAGACCAGCGTGGTCAGCAGATACAGGATGCCGATGCGTTTGTGATCTACCGTGGCAATCCAACCGTAAAGCCCGCGCGCCGGCTGGTCCGCGAGCGCGGCTTCAACCGGATGGCCAACGGCGGCGGTCGCATTCATGGGCGGGCCTCTAAATAGGCCGCGAGCGAACCCGCCTGCGCATCGGTCAATTTCAAGTCAGGCATCAGGCAGCCACGCTTGATGGCCTGCGGATTTTTCAGCCAGCGAAACAAGTTGGTTTCCGTGTTGGACAACACCCCTGCCCCCACGGTTTTGCGATCAGCCAGACTGGTCAAATCCGGGGCGATGCCGGACGTGGCGGAGACACCCCGCAGGGAATGACAATTGATGCAGGTCAGCGTCTGGAAAAGTTTCCGGCCATCCCGGGCGGTCTCCGGAACGGTATTAGTGGGGACACCTTCCTGCCGGTGCAGCCACGCAGCGAAGGCCGCCGGCGATTCCGCGATGACGGAAAAGTGCATCCATGAATGTCCTGCGCCGCAAAACTCAGCGCACGTGCCACCATAGGTGCCCGGCGCATCGGCTTCCAGCCAGATGTGATTTGTCATTCCGGGGATCATTTGCATTTTGCGTGCCAAGGCCGGCACCCAGAAATTATGGATCACATCCGCCGATTGCAGGTGGACCAGCCACTGCTGGCCGACCGGAAAATGGATCTCATTCGCGGTAACCACGCCGCTTCCCGGATAACGTACTTCCCACCACCATTGATGGCCGATCACGATGAGATCAGGCTCCCGATTCGCGGCGGGATCCGACTCATGCATCCCCCGCGCCGTAAGGATGAACAGCCAGATGACAATCAATATCGGCCCCAGCGTCCAGAGGAGCTCGAGCTTGCGGTTGCCAAAATACGGCCGCGGTTCGCCGGCGCCGGGTCGTTCGCGAAAACAGATCAAACCCGCGCCAATAATGCCAATAACCACGAGCAGGATGATCCCGCAGATGAGGAGAACCAGAGTAAAAAGATGGGCCATGCTCGCTGTTTCCGGCGAGAAGTGTTGAAAAATCGGGATGTGACCAACGCTCATGTTCCCTTTCGACCAAAGTGAATTTACGCCCGCGAGGCGGTTCAGATGTTGACCGAATAAACCGCTTAGCAAATCGTATTGTATATAGACCACTTCCTGGATTTTTCATAAAAAAAGTTTTGTTGATTTCCTGGTTTGGCGATTTGAATGCCGTTTGCATTTTGTTCCATCCAGGAATAGTGTCATCACAATACTCGGAGCGGCATTGCAAAATGCACGCCTTGCGAGCAGGAATGGCCTGAGGAGAAAACCGGGGCGATCGGTTAAACCGGGGAAAACACAAAAAACAAACATGAGTACCGACCTTTATGATGTGATCATCATCGGAACCGGCGCGGGTGGAGGCGCCCTCGCTCAACGGCTGGCTCGAAGTGGGAAACGTATTCTTATTCTGGAACGCGGAACTTTTTTGCCGCAGGAGAAGGAAAACTGGGATACCAAATCGGTTTTTCTGGAAAACCGTTATCATACCGATGAAATCTGGCAGGATAGCGCGGGCAAACCGCTTCATCCGCAAACCGCCTATTGGGTCGGCGGCAATACAAAAGTCTATGGTGCGGCCCTTTTTCGACTGCGCGAACGCGATTTTGAAACGGTCCAGCACGAGGATGGTATTTCGCCGGAATGGCCATTGAAATATCGCGATTATGAATCCTACTACGATCAGGCTGAGCAGCTATACCAGGCGCACGGCGAGCGCGGCACGGATCCGACCGAACCACCCGCCCGCCAGCCCTACCCGCATCCGCCCGTCAGCCATGAACCGCGTATTCAAGAAATTTACGATGGACTTGCGGCGGGGGGCTATTATCCCTTTCCGTGTCCGGTCGGGATCAAACTCAATGAGCAGCTTCGCTGGCAGAGCCAATGCATCCGCTGCGACACCTGTGACGGCTTTCCCTGTTTAGTCAAGGCCAAGTCGGACGCGGACATTAATTGCATCCGGCCCATCTTTGAATTGCCCAATGTCACCCTGCTCACCGGGGCCTATGTTTCAACTTTGAAGACGAATGCTTCGGGCACCGAGATCACTGCCGTGGAAATTGAGTTTGAGCCGGGCAAACGCAAAGAAACCTTCGCCGCTCACATTGTGGTCGTTGCCTGTGGCGCGATCAACTCGGCCGCATTGCTTCTGCGCAGCTTCAATCACGTGTATCCGACGGGTCTCGCCAACCGTTCGGATCTGGTCGGGCGAAATTTCATGTTCCACAAAGCCGCCATCGTGCTCGCCATCGGCTTGCAGCCGAATGACAGCAAATACATGAAAACAATCGCAGTAAACGACTTTTACTTTGGCGAAAAAGAGTATCCTTATCCGATGGGCGGGGTCCAATTAGTCGGCTCTTTCAAATGGGAGATGCTGAAGGGCGAAGCGCCGCCCCTCACGCCGCCCCTCGTGCTAAAAACCTTGAAATCACATGCGGTTCCGTGGTGGCTGACAACAGAAGATTTGCCCAGTCATGCGAACCGGGTCCGTTGGATCGCGGGAAAAGGGATTCAACTGGATTACACGCCCAATAACCAGCAGCCCTATGAACGCCTGATTCATCGCTGGAAGGAAGTTTTAAGGAAAGTGGATGGCGGACACGCCTACGTGCCCGAAGAATTCTACCTTAAAAAAGCCGTTACCTTGGAGGGCGTCGGGCATCAGAATGGAACCTGCCGCTTTGGACCGGATCCAAAAACCTCGGTGCTGAACCTTGATTGCCGGACTCATGACATTGACAACCTCTATATCGTGGACGGTTCCTTTTTCCCCTCCTGTGGCGCCGTCAATCCATCGCTCACCATCATCGCCAACGCTTTGCGGGTCGGGGACCATTTGCTTGAACGATTAAAATAATCATCATCAATGGCAAACCGCCGGGAAATTATAACGATCTACGCCGCCGGCCTGATTCAAGGTGTGGCCTTGGTCACCTTTCCCGCTGCGAGCACGGTGTTCACGAGCAGCAGTGAGTATGGTTTATCCAGCACCGAATATGGCTGCCTGTTCATTCCCCAGGCGGTCACGGCCATTGCCTCAGCTTTATTGGGCGCCAGTTTGACACGCCAGCTGGGCTCTAAAACAATTTATTTGCTTGGCCTGGCTTCAAATTTTCTGGCCATGACCCTGCTGGTCGTGAGCCAGTTTGCGATGAAAGAACACGCTTTGGCTTATGGCATTCTTCTGGGCGCCACGGCGGGCATGGGCGCAGGTTTCGGATTTACCGTGCCGGCACTTAACACCTTTGTCGCCGCCTTTTTCCCCAAAAAAACCGATAAGGCGATACTCGCCTTGAATGCATTGTTGGGTTTGGGAACAGCATTGGCGCCGGCTTTTGTTGCGCTGTTTGTCCACCTGAACATCTGGTGGTGCCTGCCCGTGCTGGTCGGCGCACTCCTGCTTGGACTGTTGCTGTTCAGCCTCAATCAAACTTTGAATACGGGCGCAAGCTCCCAACCGAAAAAATCAAACCCGAACCGCAGCCAGTTACCCGCACGTTTTTGGGTTTTCGCGGCCTTCGCCTTCGTTTATGGCGTGTGCGAAACCATGAATGGAAACTGGGCGGTCCCTTACATGACAAAATACTTGGGTTCGAGTGCCGCCCTGGCCGCCCTCGCCCTGGCTATTTTTTGGGGCATGGTGACCGCCGGACGCCTTGGGTTTGCCGCCAGCGAGCAATGGCTTCCCGAAAAACTGGTCTTCCGGGTTTTGCCATTCGGGCTGACAGGTGCCTTCCTAGCCATGGCGTTTGTGCCGAAACATGCCACGGCCTTCGGCATTTTGATTTTTGCGCTCAATGGGCTGGGGTGTTCGGCACTCTTGCCGCTCGCCATCAGCTTCAGCCAGAAGGAACTGACAACCATTTCCACTTCGGTGACGGGTGGCGTGATTGCCTGCTATCAGGTCGGCTATGGGGTTGCCGCGTTTGGCGTAGGGCCTTTGCAAACCTCCGCCGAAATGAAATTAAATATTATTTACGGCGGAACTGCTGGGATGGCACTCGCAATGGGAGCCCTGGCCTTTTGGGTCACCTTCAAAAAGCCAGCCCGGTAAATAATGCTCCAAGTCTCACCGGTTCGGAAATCATCCATCATAACCTTTCATTTAACGCCCAACATCGAAGAAGGGAGACGCGTTTCCTTGGATGCTGAATGTTCGGCGTTAAATGTGCCCTATAGGGGCCTTTTTGATGAAGACTGGAGACAATAAAAACCCAGCGCTAATTATTTTAAATAGACCTGTAGCCGATCTCAGGCTGATTTTGTAGGTGACGAGGTGACAAGTCTCTAACTAAAAAGGCAGCCAATCCGAGGACGAGCCTGACGCTGAGGACGAGAAGGAAGGCATCGGGCCCTATTCGTCCCCAACGAAATTCGGCCACAGTTTTATTTACGCTCTAATTATTTTAAACCACCAAGGCAGGAAGTTGGGAGAATTTTTGCGGCGCCCATGGCAAAATTAACCAGATTTAATGAATCCGCCAGGTCAGTTAATCTTAGCTCTTTGCGCGTGGCCATCACGCAGCTCCGTAGGAGCAAAATCTTTGTAGCAAGCGACCCAAGGCTTTGCGAACAGGTTGACGCCAGGACTTACCGGAGGCTGCCGGATACATTTTAATTCGGTAAATTCTGCTAAAAAACTTAGGTCATGGCAATAATCCCAACTTGCGCTAGATTCAGGATATGATGCGCTTAAGCAGTCTGTTTTTGGTCGGGGCACTGATGCTCTGCGGTTGCAGCCACACTCCCCCTTCTGCGCCCACGCCTGCGAGCGTAGCCGGAACGACACCCGCAAAGACTGAGCAGCTCTCATTACGCAACAACGCCGTCAGCCTTTTATACGATCTGTTGCAGGACGAAAAAAACGTCAACAAAGTTTTGCTCATCAAACACAACAGCGCGGAGGTGGGCCGCTTGATTGATGCGATCTCCCATACCTCCGGCGATGCCAGCAAACGGTTGGACCAGATGGCCAAGGCCGATCCGGCCTTGAGCTTGCACGCACTAGAATTGCCCGCCGGTGAAAAAGCCACGCGCGAGGCCATCGCCCATACGAAGGAACATGAGCTGCTATTCTCTTCTGGCACCAATTTCCAATTCCAACTATTGCTGACGCAAACCGATGCCCTAAGCTATGGCTGGCATTTGTCTCGCATTGCCGCCGAAAACTCCAAGTCACCGGAACAAGTCCGCGCCTTCACCCAAATCGCCGACTCCCTGGAAAACCTCTACGGGCAAGTCATAACCCAATTGAAAGCCGAGGCCAAAAAAACCGGGTAAGTGCGCTGCTGTCTCCAGCCTCTCTTAACTTTGTAGGAGACAAGGTGAATCTTCAATTTACGATTTACAATTGCGGATTTACGATTTGCTGATTCGCCACCGTCGTCATCTTCGTCCTCGTCTTTGCCCCTAGATTACGCAGATTTGCACAGGTTAAACCATCCAGATTGCTTATCACTCATCACCGATCATTCGTCACTGCCTTCAGGCTTCCAAATCGTCAATCCGCAATCGTAAGTTCCCCGGTGTTTATCCATGGTTAAAATTAATTCCGCAGCTCCGCCAGGAACGAAAGCTTTATAGAAATTTGCCGTAAAAAAATTCAGCCCGAGCGAAGATAACTACTTCCAGTGCCCCCGCCAGTGTTCTGGTTGTGCACGGGCACCAGACGCTCACGCCATCCGGTAGGCAGAATGGCGGTTTCCTGACTAACTCTATGCGCATAATACCCAAAAGTTTGATGAAAAGGCGAACCTTCACCGATGGAACCGTCAATCAGATCGCTGTCGGCGGGGTCACGCAGCGAGAAGACATCGGCTTCGACGGAAACCAGCAATTCGTCGGGAGCTTGGGGAAACTGTCCTAAAATGGCCTGACTACCAATGATGACAAATTCTGACGCGCCAGTGATGCCAGCCGCAGCCCGGATAATATGTTCAAGCTGTTGCCGGTGCATGGCGAAAGCGGGCTTTCACTTCCCAAACTTCGGCTGGCGAAAGCACGCCCGCAAAGGGCGAATTTTGCCGCAATCGCTGGGCATTATCCGATTCAGAGCAAAGCAATTCGCAAATCTCTGCCACCGGGCGGGAAAGAATTTGCTGCCACTCAGCGTAGCAACGCAGCAACGATGGAGCCGAGGAATTCTGTTGCGACCAGCGCACGAGGTTGGCGCGGGCAAAATCCACCACCTCCGGTTGCCAGCGCATACGTTCCGCAACGCGCTTGGCCAGTTCCAGACTCACTTGATCTGTTTCCGTGTGGTTCATGCCGCTTCGTTTCTTTATTTTGACGATACTTTTACTTGGAAAAGACTATGAACCGCTTTTCCGGGTGAGGCAAGTCTGGATGCCCGCATACAAATTACCGGCACACGTCGCATCGCCTCCCTTCGCTCCAATGGGAAGAATGCCGGGATGAGGGGACTCGTCAATTTACGATTTACGATTGCGGATTTACGATTTGCTGATTCGCCATCGTCGTCATCTTCGTCCTCGTCTTTGCCCCTAGATTACGCAGATTTGCACAGGTTAAACCATCCAGATTGCTTATCACTCATCACCGATCACTCGTCACTGCCTTCAGGTTTCCAAATCATAAACTCGCCCACCGTTTGGCGTTGGAAGTTAAATGTTTCCCCCATCTGTGTTTCATCTGTGTCCATCTGTGGCTAAAAAAAAGTTGAGGGTTGCAAGTTGAGCATTGAGGACTCAGGTTGCCGATTTAAAACACATTATCGCAATAATAGAACAACAATAACGATGAGCAAAATCAGCCCAACTGAACTGCCTCCCACTAAAATTAGGCTTCCGAACATTGGCGATAATAGAATGTGCATGTTTTTATTAGGTTTATGGATTATTAATGTAGCGATTAAGAAGCCAACTGATTCATATCCAATCTAATTGGGCAATTTATCAACAAAAGCTGCGTAAACGCACAAATAATACGGATTCACAGATTAGGAAAATGACCCGCCATTCGTATTAGCTACCGTCTTCGGATTGCAATAAGCCCATTCTTTGCCGTGACCATGCAGTTTACACGATCGCTCATAAAAATCCTAATCCAAGCAACAACAAATCCAAACCAAGCAGCATGCAAATGGCAAAATAAACCAATGCCATATATCGCTCAGGCGGACGCGAAAATGACTCGCAAACGAACATCAGACCACGAAAAACATAACCCGCATTGGAAAAGAAATAGCTCAATAAAAATAATAGGCCGAGGTAAATGACGTAAATGCTGCCCAGAATGGCTCCGATTCCTTTCGTCGCCGACTGCCCAACCTCAGGCCCGAAACGAAACATCAAAACCATCAAACCGATGCCGATTGCGATAATGAGAAAGTCGAGCAACAAGCTGGGGTGACGTGTGGTTTTTGTCATACATGTAAATAGGCTTGCCAGCCAAAAACTGAGTCGCCGCTAGGTGAGTCTAAAGCTGCATATCGTAGAAGTAAATGTGTCCGTTCGTCCGATTGATCCACACCGAGCCAAAATATCCAGGCCGGTCCCATACCTCATAAAGCCCAACCGGATCAGGCGCAAACCAAATGGGCGCGTCAGATGAATTGATATTTGCACGAAAGCTTCCAACCTTTTCCGGAGCAACTTGGGTGAGTCCACGTTGCTTTAGAAAAGCGCGCAGCCATTCGGGAGAGGCTTCGATTTCAAAAAAGTATATGAACTCTTCAGTAAAGTGATTGGACCGCCAGTATTTTGAATGAACGACTTTGACTTGTGCCGGCTGACTTTCCTTGAAGGCACGATACCAATTTTGCGGATCATCCTCCCACGTACCAGCGTGTCCGATGCCTTCAATCTGCCGGGCGAAGAAAGAAAATGCGCCGGGTCTCAGCAGGAAAAACAAACTCAATAGGGCGACGGAAAAAATTCCTGCGACGAGAACCATCTTATGACGCTTCTTCATGGAGCGAATAGGGCAACGAAATTGATCAAATTAATACCGATTGATATTCGCAATGTATTATCGAAACGTTTCAACATTTGCCTTTTGCACCACACCCGACCGAAGCTGTATCTCGCCACGAACCCCGCCAAACTTGGCATCAGTCGTTGATCGGCCGATACACTCGTCGCCTTTCATAACGGCCAGCGAGATCTGCCCATCCGCGCCGGTCTTCTTGAATGAAAATGTTACCGTCTCGCCGGTAATTTGGAAAGTACGACTGCCTTTGCCGGCGACCGGCTGGGATTGACCATCGGAAACAATCGTGCCGGTAAATTTCATGCCCGGATCATTGCACGACACCGTGACCGTCACGCTAGATGTGTGGTTCGCTGAGGTCGAACTGCATCCCCAAAGGCAGAACGCAACGATAAGTGCGAGTAGATATACGATGTTTTTCATAAATTATGAATGGTCAATCGCCAATAAAATCACCGCCACTACAAACAAGATTGCTCCCCACCAGTGCATGGGGATCCAAAATAAAGTAGGCCGTGACTCATTGATGACCAACTCTCTGCCGGTCTCCTTATCAATGACCACCCGGCCGGAACGCTTCCGCAGGTAATCGCCCAGCGACCCGCAAATCAAAGCGGAAACGAGCAGTGAAATCGCCAATGGCCATTTGTGATGATCGTAATAGCCCGCCCCCATCTTGGAATCAGTGATGAAATTGGCCAGCAGCGAACCGACGAAAACGATCACAAATACCAGATATCCTTTGCCAGTCCAAATAATGTGAATCATAAATGTGATGTTCCTTATGAATCTAACCATCAAAGTTCAGCGCATGGTTAGTTAGCAATCGCTGCTGAACACACGATGCCTGAACTAAAATCATCACACCAGACCTGAAATGATATCGATAAACCCACGCGCGGTTAGTATCCGAGTAAGGCACAGGTCATTTATAAACTGGATGAACCGCACCGGCAATCGCCAGACCAAGGGCGCCAACGGCAAAAACGCCGTTCCATAAAGCTTGGCGACGCTGCCGGCTCAGGATTTGCCTAATCGCAATCATCAACAAAAGTAGAAAAATGACAAAATAACCCGTCGCCAGCAGCTCAATGCCAAATGGCAGTTTATCGGCATCCAGCGTGAGAAAATCCGGACCAGTAAATGCGCCAGCCTTTGATGGTCGCGCGGCCTGAAACCAAATTGGGAAAATAAAAATGCCGGACACCACCAATACCTTCAACATTAGGACAAGAAAACCCTGCCACTTACTTCTGGTGGTTGATAAAAATTTCATCGGCATGCCATAGGGCAACGATCAAGGACTGAGCTATGCCGGAAACGACCGTCGTTGGCAACCTCAAGTTCCTCCAGATTCGCTCGCCAGCTTGGGATCTTGTTAATTTTGGTGTCAGCTAAGCACCAACCACTAGAGCGATAAAAGCCACAATCACTAATGACATCAACAGAACCAAAACTTTTGCGAGGCGTTTCATATGTCGGTGTGGACACGGCGTTCAAGTAAATCCAAGATTGCCTGTGCCACAGTCTTCTTTGCATGGGATTGGCTCATATGCTCAATGGCACTCAGTCGCCCCATTGGCGAAAGATCACGCAAACTCCGGTCGGGTCTAAAATGGCAAACTCCAGCGCACCCCAAGGCTTCTTTGAAATAGCCTTTGAATTCGGATGCAACATTTCGGGCTTTTTCATGGAAATCTCCGCAAAAAGTTCTTCGATGGAATCGGTTTCAATGGCGATTTCCGGCCGGTCTTTGGCGGCCCATTCCGGGCTTTCGACAATATAGGCCTTGGCAACGTCCCGTTCAACCACGGCCAGATCATCATCCTGATAAAGCACTTTAAATCCCAGGCAGTTCACAAATAAATCCAGTCCTTCGGACAAGTGATTGAAGAATAATTTCGGTATCAAACGCGTCATCATAAATATGTCACTTTTCAGTTAACCATCGGATGTCCCCAAGCTAAGCCGTCGCCGAACCACTCTGTCAATCGTGAAAGCGGAACTGAAGCGGAACTTTTTTCGATCTGAGGCTAGTGCGAGGTCATACATGGGCAAAGCGGCAGCTTTGCCCTACCATTTTCATTGCGCCCTCGTCTTCTTAAAATTTATCAAAATCTCATTCGCGCAGTTGGTTCTTAAATTTGGCTTTTTTTAAAATAACTTTTGTTTAAGACTGCGCAGCATGAACGCCAGCATCCGTAAGGCTCTCGCCATCACCATGTTGTTCGCCGCCCTGCCCTTGGCGCAGGGAGCAGAGACCAAGCATAATTTTGCACAATGGGAAAAAGAAATTTCCGCTTACGAACGCAGCGATGCGACCAATCCACCCGCCAAAGGTTCTTATGTATTCATCGGCTCCTCGACCATTCGGAAATGGAAAACGCTGGCCACTGATTTCCCCGGTGAACCGGTCGTAAACCGTGGCTTTGGCGGTTCCGAGATCATTGATTCCGTTCATTTTGCCCCGCGCATCCTTTTTCCGTATGCACCCAAAAAAGTTTTCTTCCGCGCAGGCGGTAATGACCTCTGGGCCGGCGTGCCCGTGGGTGAAGTCTATTCCAATTTCATGCAATTCGCCGAATTGACCCACGCCCAATTGCCGGACACAAAAATTTATTTCATCGGCTGGAGCCCATCGGTCCAGCGCTGGAAACAGCACGACAAGGAAGAAAAATTGGACGCGCTGGTCGCCGCTTACATCACCGGCAAGCCCTATCTGCAATATATCAAAACCGATGACCTGCCGATGGGCACGAACGGTTTGCCGCGCAAGGAATTATTCGTCGCGGATGGCCTGCACTTCAGCCCGGCCGGTTACAAACTGCTGGCAGCGCGGGTCCGCCCGTATGTAATGGAGAATTAATCAGTTTACACCCTCATTTTGACACTTATGGAATCACGTCGCGATTTTCTTAAAAAAGCCGCCCTACTGGCGGCGGGAGGCAGCATGACTGGCTTGTTGCCGGCTTCGGTTCAACGTGCGTTCGCCATTGATCCGGCGCCGGGCAGCACGTATCTGGATGCGGAACATGTCGTCATCTTGATGCAGGAAAACCGGTCGTTTGACCACGCCTATGGCAGCCTGCGCGGTGTGCGCGGATTCAATGATCCCCGCGCCATGACGTTGCCCGATGGCAATCCCGTCTGGCTCCAGACGAATGCCGAGGGTAAAACGTACGCCCCGTTCCGGCTCAATCTCAAGGACAGCAAGGCCACATGGATGGGCAGTCTGCCGCATTCGCGCGAATCCCAGGTCGCGGCGTATAACCACGGCAAACAAAATCGCTGGCTCATCGCCAAGCGGGCCGGTGGAAAAAATTCCGAACTGCCGTTGACGCTCGGTTTTTACGATCGCGAAGATCTGCCGTTCTATTATGGACTGGCAGATGCCTTCACGATCTGCGATCAGAATTTTTGTTCGGCCATGACCTGCACCACGCCGAACCGCTTGTATCTCTGGTCCGGCACCATCAAGGCCAAGCCGTCGCTGGCGGCGAAGGCGAATCTGGACAATGGCGACGCTGATTTCGACACGGCGGTCAGTTGGAAAACGTTTCCCGAGCAGCTTGAGGAAAAAGGCATCTCCTGGCGGGTCTATCAAAATGAGATCAACCTGCCGACAGGTTTCGACGGACCAACGGAATCATGGCTGTCGAACTACGGCGATAATCCGCTGGAATATTTCACGCAATTCAATGTGCGCTTCTCCGCAGCCCACCGGATATTCATGGTGGACGAAGAAAAATCCCAAGCGGCAGAATTGAAGGATCTGGCCGGCCAGCCGGACTCAGCGGAAACGCGGGAAAAAATCAAGACGCTACAGGCCAAGCTGGAACAGACCCGGCGCGATCTTATCACTTACACCGCAGAAAATTTCGAGAAGCTATCCGCCCACGATCAAAACTTATTCCGCAAGGCGTTCACGATCAATTCCGCTGCGCCGGATTATCGTGAGTTGGAAACGTTGACCTACGAGGAGAACGGCACCACACATGAGATGAAGGCCCCGAAAGGCGATGTGTTGTTTCAATTTCGTGAAGATGTGCGCACGGGAAAATTGCCAACGGTTTCGTGGATCGCCGCGCCCGAAAATTTTTCTGATCATCCCTCCGCGCCGTGGTACGGCGCGTGGTATCTGTCCGAGACGTTCGACATCCTTACGCAAAATCCCGAAGTTTGGAAAAAAACGATCTTCATCCTGTGCTACGACGAAAATGACGGTTATTTCGACCATATCCCGCCGTTCAGGCCGCCGCATCCAGACCAACCCGGCACCGGCAAAGTATCTTCCGGGATTGATACGGCAATGGAACAGGAAAACCCGGAGCAAGCGGCTGATTATCAATCCCGACATCCGCACTCCACCAATGGCGCCGACCCGATTGGTCTCGGTTTCCGCGTGCCACTGGTCATCGCTTCACCGTGGAGCCGCGGCGGTTATGTCAATTCGCAGGTCTGCGACCATACGTCCATTTTGCAATTCCTGGAAAATTTTTTAAGTGCGAAGACCGGAAAAAAAATCCATGAGCCGAATATTTCCGAATGGCGGCGCACGGTCTGCGGCGACCTGACGTCGGTGTTCCGGCCGTATCACGGCGAGAAAATCAACCGGCCCGAGCCAGTGGCCCGCGGGCCTTTTTTGGAAATGATTGATCAGGCGCGGCACAAGCCGGTGCCGAATGGTTTCAAAAGTTTAAACGGAGACGAAATCAGCCAGGTAGTGGCCAATTCAGTTGGGTCTCCCTTTTTGCCGCAGCAGGAAGTCGGTGTGCGCAGGTCTTGCGCCCTGCCCTACGAACTTGCCGTGGAGGGGAAACTCGCAGCGTATAAAAAGGCGTTCACGTTGAATTTCAGTGCCGGCAAAAAAGTTTTTGGCGCGCACGCCGCCGGGGCGCCCTTCTTTGTTTACGCCCCGAATACGATGCGCACCGCCAACGGTCCACAATTTGAAGCTGGCCGGGCATGGAATTATGCCGTTACCGCCGGTGACACGATCACAGACGAATGGTCACTCGCGGATTTTGCGGATGAGCAGTATCATCTTCGCGTACATGGTCCGAACGGATTTTTCCGTGAATTTCGCGGCACCGCCAACGATCCGCTCTTGGAACTGACATTGCCACCGTCAAACACTCCAGCCACTACGACTATTTTGCGACTGGCCAACGATGATTCAAAAAATCCGCTCACGATTCTGGTGGACGATCTTGCCTATGGCAGCAGTCAACGCAGCGTGACGCTGGCACCGCACGGCGATAAAAATTCAACGGCTGAGGTGTCGCTGGACTTGAGCCGTAGTTTCGGCTGGTACGATCTGCGCATCCGCGTGGCCGAAGCGCCGGATTTTGAACAGCGTTATGCCGGGCGGATTGAAAACGGGCGTGAAAGTTTTAGTGATCCTTTCATGGGGCGGATGGCGGTGGCTTGATCAAGTTTTCGCCACAAGCACACAGAGAAAGCCATTTCTAGCCACGGATTAAACACGGATTAAACACGGATGGAACACGGATGGAACACGGAAAAGCATTTTGACACGAATTGCGCCAATTTCCACGAATTAAGCGACAAAGGCACGAACCTAAAGCCCAAAGCCCCGTGCCTAAAGGCCTCCGGCTTTTCCGTGTTCCATCCGTGTTTAATCCGTGGCTAGAAAATTTTGCGTTCGGTGGTTAAGACGAGGACGAGGGCGAGGACGATAATAAGGATGATTCACCCCTCTTCCTCCCCTTCCTCCACGTCATCCTCATCCTCGCGTTTGTCAGTTTATTTGATTTTCGTCTTATGGTTGCAGAATGATGCTACCTGATTCATAGTGAACCCAACGGTTCTAAACGGCACTTTGAACGTAGGTGAGGAAATTTATGCCCACACTTTTAAGTAGATACGTGAGCCCACAACGAGAATGCTTCATCTCGGGCCGGTTGTGTCGTACAAAGTCTGCTCAAGGAATTTGCCACCTGTATCCGCAAATCATAATTCGCTCCATTCGTCGCTTGAAATCAACTATCCACATTTAAATCTGAAAACGTTATGAGTACATTTAACGCTTACGCCGCGCTCACGCCCCATGGTCCTTTGCAACCTTTCAGCTTTGATCCAGGCGAACTGGGCGATGAAGAAGTCGAAATCAAAGTTTCGCACTGCGGAGTTTGCCATTCTGATCTGTCCATGCTCGACAACGACTGGGGCATGTCAAAATTCCCGTTTGTTCCCGGGCACGAAGCCGTGGGAACCGTGAGCGTGCTCGGGAAGAGCGTAAAGAACCTTAAAATCGGACAACGCGTTGGCATCGGTTGGACCGCTTACAGTTGTCTTTCCTGCAACGAATGTTTGGGCGGGCATCATAACCTTTGTGCCACCAACCAAGGCACAATCGTTGGACGACACGGCGGGTTTGCCGACCGCCTGCGAGCTCAGTCAACCTGGGTACGCCCACTCCCCGATGCGCTCGACCTGGCCAAGGCTGGACCACTCTTGTGCGGCGGGGTTACTGTGTTTAATCCATTTCTATCCTACAACATCTCCCCCACATCACGAGTGGGCATCATTGGCATTGGCGGATTGGGTCACATGGCGCTTCAATTTGCCAACAAGTGGGGTTGTGAAGTACATGCTTTCACGACCAGTGACAGCAAAGAAGCGGAGGCGCGCAAACTCGGCGCCCATGTGGTTCACAACACCAAGAACCAGGATACGCTTAAGAAAATTGCGGGAAGTTTGGATTTAATCATTTCGACCATCAATGCGCCGCTGGATGCGCCCGGACTTTTGGGAGCGTTGGCCCCTTTGGGCCGTCTCCATGTAGTGGGTGCCGTGCTAGAGCCGCTGGCCGTGCCTGCCTTTGGATTGATCATGGGCCAAAAAACCATCTCGGGTTCGCCGGTCGGCAGTCCCACTGCGATCGACCGGATGCTGGAATTTAGCGCCAGACATTCGATCGCTCCCGTCACTGAGACATTTCCGATGTCAAAAGTAAATGATGCCCTGGAGCATTTGCGTTCCGGAAAAGCGCGATATCGGATTGTGCTCACCAACGATATCGCTTGAAGGGCACATTTTAGACAGGATTTACGGGATTATGCAGGATTCGTTTTAATCCGGTTTATCCTGTTAATTTTGTTTAAAAAAATTCCTAGTCAGACGTATTAAGATGAGGACGACGAT
This sequence comes from Verrucomicrobiia bacterium, assembly GCA_036498725.1. Taxonomy (GTDB): domain Bacteria; phylum Verrucomicrobiota; class Verrucomicrobiia; order Limisphaerales; family UBA11358; genus UBA11358. The sequence continues at coordinate 25,107 of DASYEY010000173.1, forward strand.
GAGGATGATTTATGCCTTCGTCCTCGCGGCTTATCAACCTCGGGCTTGCACCAAAACACGGAAAGCGCGGCCAAAATGTTCGGGGTGCGTGAGAGTTTGGAATTGACGCGTGCGAGCCTGGTTCCATTCGCCAAATGATTTGCCAGCCTGAGTCTTCGCCAAAATCTGCGTAAGAAATTTTGCCTGCGAACAAAAATTTTCCGTGACCAATCCGGCGGTTTCGCCAGCGGTTTGGAGTGCGGAAAAATTCACATGTGCAGTCAAATCCTGTTCGCCGGGATTGGCCAAGAGATCGCTGCTGACATGATGTTGATGATACGCGCGCAAAGTGCCTTGAAGGCGCGACGGCGAAAATAATTCATCGGTTGAAAAACCGTAATCAATTGCCAGTAATTTTCCACCAGCCAACATTTCCGCCGCCGTCCGCCACCAAGCTTCACCGGCAGGTGAGGTTTCGACAATGTAGCCATCGGGCAATACCTCCAGCAACGCGGATGGCAGGTGGAGGATGGAGGATGGCAGATGACTCATGCTCGTCCTCATCGTCGTCCTCGTCCTCGAATTCTCCTCATCCGGTGAGGGCGAGGGCGAGGATGAGGAGGATTTATCAATAATATCCTCCGATCGGCTTTGAGGCATTTTCGTCCACGCCAATTGTTCATTTTCCACGGTCACGCCCCACTCGAACCATTTTTTGTCCCCGGCACTCCAGCCGAAACGGCGGACGGGAAAAGCATCGAGCAATTCATTGCTGAAAAGAACCCCATTGAGTTTTGAATTTTGAGTTTTGAGTTTTAAGCCGGCTAAATCGGCAGACCAATGGACGTTGGAAAATTCTTTCAGGCTTTCTTGCTGCCACGACTGCCGGCGGGCGGAGGGTTCGAGGATGACGTATTCCAACTGGGCGAATAGTTGCGGGCGATGGGCTTGCAACCAGGTCAAAACATCCTGGGCCAGTTTGCCATCATGCGCTCCGGTCTCGACAATTCTGACGCCTGACTTCTGGCTACTGGCTTCTACTGCCAGCCATTCGGCGAACTGAAAGGCCAGCATTTGACCGAATAAATTCCCGGTGCTGACGCTGGTAATGAAGTCGCCGCCGCGTCCAACTTTGCCTCGTTCTGACTCATAGTAGCCAGTTTCGGGACAGTACAAGGCAAGTTCCATGAAGCGCGTGAAAGATATTACACCTTTTTTGGCAATTTCTTCACGGATGATTTCTTTAGGCATTTTCATTGCTTGCAGGCGGGCATAACTATAATTAGTTTCGCGACAACGAAAAGGGCTTATGGCAAAAATTGATGCATTTTTTCACCTAATGTTTGAACAGAAGGCGTCCGACCTGCACATGGCAGCGGGCAACCCACCGATCCTGCGGATCAACGGCGAACTGCAACGGGTGGAATATCCAGCTTTGGAGAGCGATGCGCTCAAGGCGATGCTCTACGAAATCGCCCCGGATTATAAAATCAAGATCTTTGAAGAAACGGGCGACGTGGATTTCGGTTATGAAATCCCGAACGTATCCCGTTTCCGCGTGAATTTTTTCAATCAAAAAAATGGCGTCGCGGCAGTGTTCCGCCAAATCCCGAGCCGCGTGCTATCCTTCGAAGATTTCGAGAAACTGGAATCGCCATTGCCATCGGTGTTCAAAAAATTTGCCATGTTGCACCGCGGGCTGGTGGTCGTCACCGGGCCGACCGGTTCCGGCAAATCCACAACGCTTGCGGCCATCGTGGATTATGCGAACCGCAACCGTAAAGATCATATCATCACAGTGGAAGACCCGATCGAGTTCGTTCACGAAAGCAAAAGCTGCCTGGTGAACCATCGTGAAGTCGGCATCCACACCAAGTCATTCTCATCCGCCCTGCGCGGTGCCTTGCGCGAAGACCCGGATATTATCCTCGTCGGCGAAATGCGCGATCTTGAGACCATTGAGCTGGCGATCACGGCGGCAGCCACCGGCCACTTGGTTTTCGGCACGTTGCACACGCAGAGCGCGGCCAAGACGGTGGATCGTATCATTGACGTTTTCCCCGCGGACCAGCAAAACAAGGTGCGCCAGACGCTTTCAGAAGCGCTCAAGGGCATCGTGGCGCAAACGTTGTTCAAACGTTCGGATAAGAAAGGCCGCGTGGCGGCATTTGAAGTCCTGGTGTTCAACACCGCGATCGCCAACCTGGTGCGCGAAGGCAAGACGCATCAATTGCAGGGCATGATCCAGGTCGGCAAAAAATTCGGCAACCAGCAGTTGGACGATCATATCATGGAACATGTCCGGATGAAGCGCATCACGCCCGAAGACGCCTACGATAAGGCGTCGGACCGGAAAAAATTCCGGCCGCTGCTCGCGCATCCGCCGGAAGATGACGACAATTGATTTATGCGCCGCACGGAACTGGATCAAATCCTGACGACCACCCTGGCTTCCCAGCCGGAGGTTTCAGACATCATTTTCACGGTGGACCGCCCGCCCCAAGTCGAGGCGTACGGCGAATTGAAGCCGGTCGTGCTGGATCCGCCGATCGAAAAATTGACGCCGTTCCAGATTGAGACCATCGCCTTCAACATCATGGGCGACAATGCCTGGCAGGTGGAGGATTTGCTGCGCCACGGTTCCTGCGACGGTTCCTATGCGCTCGGTGAACGCGCGCGTTTCCGGGTGAATGTCTTTTCGCAGCGCGGCAATTATTCCATCGTAATGCGGCAATTGAACGCCACGGTGCCGACGATGGAACAGTTGAAGGTGCCCGAAATCCTGGCGGAGATACCAAAGGAAAAAACCGGCCTGGTGCTGGTCACCGGCTCAACGGGCTCAGGCAAATCCACCACCCTCGCGGCCATTCTCAACCGGATCAATCGGACGAAGAGTGTTCACGTCGTGACGCTGGAGGATCCGATCGAATTTTTGCACAAGCACGACAAGGCGACTTTCAACCAGCGCGAATTGGGAACGGATTTTGATTCCTACAACAACGGCCTGCGGGCCGCGTTGCGGCAGGCGCCCAAAGTCATCCTGGTCGGCGAAATGCGCGACCGTGACACGGTGAAGATCGCCTTGAGCGCGGCGGAAACCGGCCATCTGGTCTTGAGCACGCTGCATACGATCAATGCGGGCGAAACCATCAATCGTATCCTCGGTATGTTTGAGCCGGAGGAACAGGAACCCATCCGCATCCGGCTGGCCGATTCGTTGCGCTGGGTCGTCAGCCAGCGGCTGGCGCCCAAGGTCGGCGGCGGACGGCATGCCTTGATCGAGATTATGGGCTCCAGTTTGCGCACGAAGGAAATCATCCGGCTCGGTGAAAGCGAGGGCAAAACCTTTTACGAAATCATCGAGGCCAGCCACACCTTCGGCTGGGGCACCTTTGACCAGGCCTGCCTGCAGGCTTACGAAGACGGCTTGATCACCGACGAAACCGCCCTGCTCTACTGCACCAAGCGCAGCGTCGTTTCCCGCGGCGTGGACAACGTCAAAAAGACCCGCGGTGAAATTGATAGCAACGTCGGTTCATTGCGGATGAAACTTGCCCCCACAGCGGCGGGCAAGGCCAGCGACGGCGCCACGCCGCCACCCTTAAAAATCAAATGAGCACCTCCTTCGATTTTGTCAGCAAGTCCGACAAGCCGGCGCTGATTGCCTTTTCCACACCCGAATGGCTGGATACCGCCAAAGCCAGTTTGCAGGAACTTGGTTACAAGGTGCATACCGCCGCCACCCATAGTGATTTTCTCGTCCGCTTCTCCGCCACGCATTATCAACTCATCCTGGTGGAAGAGCGGTTCAATGCGAATACCTTTGAGGAAAATTCCACGCTCACGGCCCTGCAAGCGATGCCGATCGGCCAGCGGCGCCACGCCACGATCTTGCTGGTCGGCGAATCATTCCAGACCTTTACGCCGATGGAAGCATTCAAGCACAGCGTCCACGCAGTCATCAACAGCTCGGAATTATTTCTCCTGAATCAACTCGTGGAAAAGGCCGTCGCCGATAACCATGCTTTTCTGCATACCTACCGCGAAGTCCAAACCCGCCTGTCCAGCGGCGGCCACAACAAAGCCGCGTGATCCGTCTCGACCAAGCCCTTGTCGAACGCGGCCTCTGTGACAGCCGTGAACGCGCCAAGCGACTCATCCTCGCCGGCCAAATCCGCGTCAATGCCCAGACCGCGCGCAAACCAAGCGACCACGTCAAACCCGGTGACGAACTCACGTTGGACGCGCCGGAGAAATTCGTCAGCCGCGGCGGCCACAAGCTCGAACACGCCCTGGAACAGTTTCAACTCGATGTGACGAATCTGGTCGCCTTGGATTTGGGCGCCTCCACCGGGGGATTCACCGATTGCCTGCTGCAGCGCGGTGCCCAGAAAGTGTTCGCCGTGGACGTGGGCCAGGGTCAACTGGCATGGAAATTGCGCAACGATCCGCGGGTCATCGTCATGGAAAAAACCAACGCACGTCATTTGCAACCGGAAAATTTCCCGGCACCGGCCGATCTGGCCGTGATTGATTGCTCCTTCATTTCGTTGAAGAAAATCCTGCCGCCGGCCGGACCGTTGCTAAAATTAGATGGAAAAATCGTGGCCCTCATCAAGCCCCAGTTTGAAGCGGGCAAGGCCGAAGTGGACAAGGGCCGGGGCGTTATCACGGACGAGGCCGTGCATCAGCGTGTCATCCGTGAGCTGGAGGAATTTGTCCGGGCGCAGGCTGGCCTTTGCTGGCGCGCTGTGGTTGAATCACCGCTGCTTGGCCCGGCCGGCAACAAAGAATTTCTCGTATTGATTGAAAAAAACCTCTGACCAGATTAAACGCATCGGGCTCGTCGGCAACCGCGACAAGGCCGCCTGCGCCGCGATCGTGCGCCGCGCTGCACGGCTCATCACGCGGGCCGGCCGCACGCCCGTCCACGGTGATGACGCCGCCCAACTCGCGCGTGAAACGGACCTGATCCTCATTTTTGGCGGCGACGGCACCATGCTGCGCGCCGCCCGCGAAACCGCCGGCTTGGGCACACCCCTGCTCGGGGTCAATATCGGCGGCCTCGGTTTTCTGACGGCCGTTTCATCCGACCACCTGGCCGACGCGCTGCAAAATCTATGGCAGGGTGAATTTCAATTTGAGCCGCGCGCGCTGATCGAAGTTTCCGGCCAATGCCAGGGACGAAAGATTCTTGCCAATGCCTTGAACGACGTAGTGGTCAGCCGCGGCGCCGTTTCCCGGCTCATCGCGCTGGATGTCAGTGTGGATGATGAAATCATCACGCGTTACCGCTGCGACGGCTTGATCGTCAGTTCCCCAACCGGTTCGACGGCCTATTCGCTCGCCGCCGGGGGCGCGATTGTTCTGCCGACCGCCGAAGTTTTCACGCTCACGCCCATCTGTCCGCACGCCTTGTCGAACCGCTCGATCATCATGCCGTTGTCCTCAGCCATTCGCATCAAGGCGGCCAGTCCATCACCGTCCACCATTCTGAGCGCGGACGGCCAGGTGGTCGCGGAAATGGACCACGGCGACAGCGTAACGATCCGCCGCAGCCGTCGAGCCGTGCGGTTGGTGCGACTGGCGAACAGTTCATTTCTGGAAGCCATGCGCCGGAAGCTGCACTGGCGCGGCGCGTATCTGTAAGGCAAGGATGAAGGAAGAATTATGAAGGATGAATCAGAGTCAGACCTATTAACGTCAGGCTGCCGTGGCGCTCGCAAATGGGCAAAACAGCAGCTTTGCCCGACCATTTTGGCTGATATGATCGTTCAGTATCCGATCAACAAAGCTTTGGTTTCATCCTTCGCCCCTCATTCCTCATCCTTTATTTTTCACCCTTCATCCTTCTAACCATGGTCAGATTAAAAGACATTGCCCAGCTTGCCGGTGTTTCCGTGATGACGGTCTCCAAAGCGTTGCGAAATGAGCCGGACGTTTCCGCCGCCACCAAAGTCCGCATCAAGGCGCTCGCCCAACAAACCGGTTACATGCCGGATTCCAGCGCGCAGGGATTGCGGACCAAAACCACAAAATTATTCGGCCTCGTCATTCCCGCGCCCACCAACCCGGTTTATGCGCGGATTGTTTTTGCCATCGAGGAACGCGCCCACGAACTGGGTTACGACCTGTTGATCGCCCACACGTTGAACAAGCCGGAGCGCGAAGACCTGGTACTGCGCCGCCTGCTCTCGCGCCGGGTGGATGGGCTATTCATCACGCCCGTGTACCGTTTTGAAGCCGAAGCGCGGATCTATCAGGAGATCGCCGCGCGGAAAACCCCGACCATCCTGCTCGGGCCGCCCGCGCCGTTCTGCAAGCAATTTCCCGGCATTGAGATTGAGGAACTGGCCGCCAGTTACAACGCCACCAAACATCTCCTCACATTGGGCCATAAAAAAATCGCCTATCTCACCGGCCCGCCAGCCACCCCCTGGGCCCACGAACGTTTTGAGGGTTATCGCCGGGCGTTGCGGGAAGCGAACCTCGAGGTGGACGACCGGATGGTTTTCGCCGCCGGCAGCACCATTGAAGATGGCACCAAGGCGACGCTCCAGATGTTGAACGAAGGCGCCCGGCCCACCGCGATCCAGGCCTGCAGCGATCTCGTCGCCATCGGGTGTGCGGAAACCCTGCTCGCGCAGGGCGTGAAGATTCCCGACGACATCTCCATCGTCGGTTTCGGAAATATTTTGACGTCGGAATATTACCGGGTGCCGCTCACCACCGTGCGCCAGCCGAAATTCCGGCTCGGCATCGCCGCCGTGGACGCGATGCTGAATCTGCTGCGCAGCGAACCGATTCAACCCAAGCGCCTGGTCGCGGAACTGGTTGAACGAAAAAGCACAGCGGCACCCAAGGATTAAACCGTAAGTCAGCCTAAGTTTTGTTTTTAGCTTGTTACTTTTAAAATTAACTCTATGCTTAAGTTCTCGGAATGAACTTATGAAGATGATTGATTTGGGAAAAATACTTTTTCCTGATATGCCGCGGGATGTGCGCAAAAAAAAGCTGCGCACCATCTATGCGATCCTGCTCGGCAGCTTCCTCATCACGCTCTATCTTTTATTCCGCATCTACCGGAGATACTGGCACTGACAGATTTCGCCACCGAGGGTGCAGAGCTCCATGGATGGCGACACTCAATTTACGATTTACGATTTACGATTGCGGATTTACGATCTGAGCTCCACGTCCTTGTT
>DASYEY010000174.1:0-2056 GCA_036498725.1 Verrucomicrobiia bacterium
GACGTCGGGCCGTTCTTCGCGATCCACTTTGACGGAGACGAACGAGTCGTTGAGGATCTTAGCTGTCTGATCGTTCTCGAAAGATTCGCGCTCCATCACGTGGCACCAATGGCAGGTCGAGTAACCGATGCTGAGAAAGATCGGTTTGTTTTCATGACGGGCCTTTTCAAACGCCTCATCGCCCCACGCAAACCAATCGACCGGGTTGCGCGCGTGTTGCAGGAGGTAAGGAGATTTCTCGCGAGCGAGTCGGTTTGTGTGCGCCTGGATCGGGTTCATCGCGCCACCATAAACCGCGTTGGCGACTTGAGCAAAAGAAACTTCCTCGTCACGCCCCGCGCCGTGCTATAGCTTGCTGCGATGTCTTTTGCGACCGTGTTGACGGCAAGTCGGCTGCCCGAAAAACCCTGGAAAACGGGTGCGGTAGTCAGGCTTGCTCTCTGCGTGCTCTCCAGCATTTTGATGCTGGGGGGACTGACAGCGATGGTCGCTCGCTATTTTGAAACACCGCAAAACTCATCGCCAATCGTGTTCGTTGCCCTCGCGGTTGCGGCTTTCGTGTTTACGGTGGCTGCGATGGTGATGTTTTTTCGCTCCTGGTCCGACGACGAGCGTTATTTATTTAATCTCCTCGTGCTGCTGGTTTGCATCTATGGCGGCATGATATTCCTCTGGCTGGCAGGAAGACTCATCCATGGCAAAATCGAGCTGGAAAACCAGGTTGAATCCATGCTGATTGCGGTGATCACGTTCCAGGGCACCGCACTGGTGTTCGTTCATTTTTTTCTTCGCGAACATTCAATGAAATGGGCGCAAGGGTTTGGCCTAAACCTCCGTCCGGGTCATGCGCTTTTGCTGGGAGCCTGCGTGGGAATATTGACGCCTTACCCCGCATGGATTTTACAAGACGTATCCATTCGACTTTTCGAAACATTGAGGCTGCATCCTCAAGCACAGCAAACCGTCGAAATTTTGCGCCACACCATCGGTTTGTCGGGACGAATCACTTCTGGCATTGCCACGATCATGATTGCGCCGATCGGTGAGGAGATCATCTTCCGCGGTATTTTTTATCCGTGGGCCAAGCGAAAGTTCTCGCAACAGATCGCTTTGTGGGGCACCGCCCTGCTCTTCGGCGCAGTTCACGCAAACCTCGCCAGTTTTATTCCTCTCACGCTGCTCGCCGTCGTTCTCGTGTGGCTTTACGAATACACGGGGACTCTGCTCGCACCGATCGCGGTGCATTGCGTTTTCAACGCGGCGAATTTCGTCGCGCTTTATTACCAACGAAATTAATTTGTTGGGCCGATTGTGAACGAATTTGAATTGATTGAAAAATTGACGCGCTCTTTGCCGACCAATAAATCCGTGGTGACCGGCAGCGGCGATGATTGTGCCGTGCTTGACCTCGGGGTGCCGGACAAATTGCTGCTGTTCAAGACGGACGCGGTCGTCGAGGGCATTCATTTCAAATCCGACATAGCGCCTGCGAAAATCGGCCACAAGGCGCTGGCGCGATGTTTGAGCGACATCGCCGCAATGGCCGGCACACCCACCACCGCGCTGGTCACGCTCGCACTGCCCAAGACGTTTGATACTGCTTTTATCGAGGGGATTTATTCCGGCATGGGAGAACTGGCGCGAAAGCACGACGTGGCGATCGCCGGCGGCGAGACGACAACCAATCCCGAGCGCATGCTGATTTCCATCGCATTGCTCGGCACGGTGCCGCGCGGCAAGGCGGTGCTGCGATCCGGCGCGAAAGCGGGCGATGCGATTTTCGTGACCGGCGAATTGGGCGGCTCGCTGGCGGCGAGGCATTTGGAATTCGAGCCGCGCATCGCCGAGGCGCAATGGCTGGCGGAACATTTTCCAATTTCCGCGATGATTGATTTAAGTGATGGGCTGGCGGGCGACTTGCGACACATTTTGAGGGCCAGTCATGTGGGTGCGCAATTGCTGACGACTTCGGTCCCCATCAGCCGCGCTGCGAAATCGGCGTCCAAGGCCGAAAGCTCCGCGAAACCTCCCCTGCTCGCGGCACTGACCGACGGTG
>DASYEY010000175.1:0-10331 GCA_036498725.1 Verrucomicrobiia bacterium
CACTTTTTTTAAAAAATTTTGAAGTATTTTTAAAATCAAAAATCCCCTTAGTTTTCAAGGGTGTTTCAAGCTTTTGCCCGCACAAGTCCGTTTAATTTGAGAAAAAAATCAGCATTTGATCACGAAAAATTTCACCGAAACTTACTTTCTCATTTTTCTCAGCTTTTTTTACCGGTTTTAAGCGATTTTCTTGAAGAAAACACCCCGGCACCTTGATTCAAATCTCCTCTATTTACAGCCTTTTTTCTCAATTTACGCGAATGTAACCAGCTTTTTTCCGTACGTTCACGCAGGACTTTAATTAGCCAGCTATGGCATCCGTTTTCTTCAACCGAGGCACACCCATTTCCCCCAATGAAATCAGCATAAATCATGCATTTTTAATAACTGTAGCAGCCCTTTTTGAATACGACCCGCTCTACACTTTCACTTTTCGTCACGGCACTCACTACTCAGACCAAACACATCGTAAAAGCCTATTGAATTGATGATTTTATCCGTTCACTCTACATAAAGTTGAATCTTAAATCATGATCCCAATCAAAACGGCATCTTCGATAAATCAAAAGCGGTGCCTTTTACGCCAGATTTTCCCTCAAACACACATTCAACAGCCCGGATAGGCTTGTGAGGCATCCTAAAAGTCGTTATTTTAACTGCGTTCGTTACGCTCCTGTAGCTCAAGTGGATAGAGCCGCTGCCTTCTAAGCCGCTGATCCCGGTTCGATTCCGGGCGGGAGCACCACTTTTCAGCCAAACAGCGGCAATCTTGTATCCAATTGTAACATCTTAAATTTTGAACCGACCAATTCGCCAGATGGTGCAAAAGATGGAATCGCCTTATTTTACGAGGCATTTATATGAATATTAATCCAGACCAGCCTTTCATCATCCTGGCTCACCCGCTGTGCGGTTGGTTTGCCGGCCTAGGCGGAATTGCCGCCATGCTGCCATCTATTTTGTTTGCGATTTCAATTTTGACGATGATTTTACCTTTTCGCCGGGTTCGACGCGGCAAACTTAAATCACCATCCACAATCCACTTTTCTTGTCGCCAATAATTCTCCGAATAATTTTTCCGCAACCTCACTGACTACTCATGACCACCGACTCCAACTGGTTTCTTTGGGCGATTTTTTCCGCTATTTTTGCTGCTCTCACCGCCATTTTTGCCAAAGTCGGATTGGAAGGCGTTGACTCCGATCTGGCGACCCTACTTCGCACTTTTGTCATTATCACTATTTTGACCAGCTTCGTTTATTTCACTGGAAAATGGTCAAATCCTCTTACTTTATCGAATAAAACCCTGGTTTTTCTCGTGCTTTCCGGCTTGGCGACCGGGGCATCCTGGGTTTGCTATTTTCGGGCACTCAAAATCGGTGCCGCCTCAAAAGTTGCTCCCGTGGACAAATTGAGCCTGTTGCTGGTCGCTGTCTTCGCCTTTTTATTCTTACATGAACGTCCTTCCCTGCGTGAATGGACGGGAATTCTGCTCGTGGGTGCTGGGGTGCTGGTGCTCGCTTTTAAGAAATGAAGCTGACTCCGATTGAAATCTGTGCCTCGATCCGGCAAATTACCCGCGTGAAATTTTTCATCTATCTCACCCTGCCGTTGGCTGCGACCCTTTTTTTTGGCTGCCAAAAATCCTCCCCGCCCGCACCAACAAGTACCGCCCCATGGGAGCCCACCGAAGCCCAGCCCAAATTGGCGACCATGAAAATTTATCTCGGGGCTGAAACTTTGGACACCGAGTTGGCGTTGAATGAAAAGCAAATCCAGACCGGCATGATGTTTCGCACCAACATTCAAGATGCTGATTCAATGCTTTTTCTATTGCCGGTGCCACAACGCGCTTATTTTTGGATGAAAAATTGTCCCGAATCCATTTCCTGCGCCTACATCACACCCGACGGCATCATCACCGAAATTCATCACCTTGAGAAAAACGACACCAATAGCGTAATATCTGCCACCGATAATATTCAATTCGTTTTGGAAACCAGTGATGGCTGGTTCACGCGCCATCACATCGGCACCGGCACCGTCGTCCGCACCGAAAAAGGTTCGCTGGCTGAGACTTTTTTACGGAGCAATCAGTAAATTACCACCATGCTGTCGCTGGAAAATATTCACCGGTTGGTTGAACAAAATCGTTCCGGGACCTCAGCACAGGTACGGGAATTTTCCATCGGCCGGCGAAAATTTGATTTCAATTCGTCGCCCGCCATCATGGGCGTGGTCAATCTATCCACCGACTCCTGGTATCGCGAAAGTGTTTGTTTATCGGCCGATTCCGCAATCGCACGCGGCAAGGTTCTCGCCGCCCAAGGGGCGGCCATCATTGATGTCGGTGCCGAATCCACTCTCGCCCATGCCGCGCGTGCCGATAATGCGGCCCAGAAATCCAAATTGATCCCCGTCATCAAGGGGCTGTGTGCGGAAAAAATTCTGGTTTCGGTTGAAACCTATTCACCCCAGGTAACCCGCGCGAGTCTGGCGGCTGGCGCAAATGTTTTAAACCTCACCGGCACCGCGGGCTCCGCCGAAATTTTCAAGCTGGTGGCCGCGCATGATGCCGCCGTCATCATTTGTTATGTGGCCGGAAAAAACGTTCGTGAAGTGAGTGATTTCGACCTGAATGCCGATCCTATTCCGATGTTGCGCGATTTTTTTGCGCGCCAGATTGAGCTCGCACAACGCAATGGCGTCAAAAAAATCTTTCTCGATCCTGGCCTCGGGTTTTATTACCGCAATCTGCAGGACAGCACCGTGCGCGTGCGGCATCAGATGAATATCTTTCTGAACACCTTCCGGCTCCGGGAATTGGGCTTTCCTGTCTGCCATGCGTTGCCGCATGCGTTTGAATTTTTTCAAGATGAAGTCCGTTGCGCCGAGCCGTTCTTCGCGGTCTTAGCCGCCTTGGGAAAAACCGACCTGTTCCGTACGCACGAAGTCCCGCGGATCAAGGCCGTTCTGGATACATTGAAAAGTTATTAATATAAACCATGGGATTTTCTGGCTTCAGAAAAATCAACCTCGCCACTGACGATCTCGACCAACAGATTTTCGAACGGGAAACAGCTCTTGTTTCGGAGCGATATTGGAAGCGTTTTTGAAAAGAACGAACTCAATTCCTCCAACTGGCGTAACGGAGTGACCTGCGCTGAACGTTGTCCGACGGTTTTGCGGATCGGCCAGTCATGAATTGAATTTCCGTCTTTCACGTTTTCAAGCTACGCCGATGCGGACGACCGGTCAACTGGAGAGAATACAAATCAGTGTTGCGGAAATTTCACGTAGAGCAGCCAATACACCACCACGCCGGTCACCGAGACATACATCCATAAGGGCCAGGTCCAACGCGCGATTTTTTTGTGCGCCTCAAAATCTTGTTTTTTGGCACGCCATAACGTCATCAAAATCAGCGGTACGATGATGATCGCCAAAAAGGTATGCGTGGCCAGAATCACCAAATAGATCGGACGGAACCAAGCCGGGTTCACAAAGCGCGTCGGTCCCAGATGCAGGGCATATGCCAGATAACCATGGTACGTCAGGTAGCAGGCCAGAAAGATCACGGAGGTCGTGAACGCCGAAATCATGCAGTTGCGGTGTGCAATTTTGTTGCCGCGCTTGATGAAGATGAAGCCCAGCGTCAAAAAAATGGCGCTCAACGCATTGAGGGAGGCATTCACCGGCGGCAGGTCGTAAACGGTCATGGTTCGTGTTCGAGTTGGGCGATGGCGGCGACCAGATGAGGTTGCACGTTCGTCCAATTCACGTCGTCACCGCCGGTCTGGAAAACACCGCGCAGTTGTGCGTGCTTGTCCACCAGCACAAAAATCGTGGTGTGGATGAACAGATCGGCGACACTTTGCCGGTCTTCCAGCTTCACCGGCGTGCTGCCTAGTTTCAAACTGCCGCTGCCAAGGTTGGCGATTTCTTGTTTCGTACCCGTTAGAAACGTCCAACGCCTGTCATCGGCGCCAAAATGTTCGCCGTAACGCTTTAAGACGCTTGGCGAATCAAAATCCGGATCGGTCGTCAGCGTGACCAGTTTGGCTTTGCTGGCGGCTGGCAAGGCATCCTGTAGCGATTTCATGTGCCCGGTCATGATCGGACAGGGACCGGCGCAACGGGTAAAGATAATGTCCGCCACCCAGACGTGATTTGTAAGGTCAGCGAGCGTAGTGAATTGCCCGGCTTGATTCGTCAGTGCGAAGTCAGAGATTTTTCCCAGGATCGGCAACGCCGCGTGTTGGTGGCGGTGGCGTTCCATTTCCACCAGCGAAAGCAAATAAGCGAGGGCAAGCAACCCGAGCACAAGGCTCATGCCCAGCCAGAGCGTTTTGGGAATGGGTTGGGGAGTATCAGCCATGGGCGGCGAACGCGCGCAACGGCGCGGGTAATTTATTCAAAACTGTCCACCTTGCCACTCTTGGCATTCAACCACTTGTCATAATCTTTCTGGCTTTCAACCGTGATGAAACCGCCAGTCATGGCCGCGTGGCCGGGGCCGCAGAGTTGGGCGCAATTGATCTGATAACGCCCGATCTGGGTCGGCTTGAACCAAACGGGAATGCGCAGGCCGGGAATCGCGTCCTGACACACGCGCATGGCGATGATTTTCAACGAATGGATCACATCTTTAGAGCTTAAGTAGATGATGACCGGCTTGTTTACCGGAACGTGGATGTCGTTCAGCACTTGGATATCGTCTTTACCGTGAGGGTCGCCCGGATCCACGCCAAAGACGTCATTAGCCTCAACAAATTTCATGTCTTGATTGCCGAAAATCCCATCCGGGCCGGCATAACGCGCATTCCAGGCGTATTGTTGCGCCACCACCTGAATGACGGTGGAATCTTGGGCCGCCGGAAATTTATCCACCGCCTTTGACCACAACGGAACGGCCACCACAATGAGCAGGAACGCTTCCACGCCCACGATCGCCAACTCGATGGCAAAACTCTTCGTATGGCTGCGCACACCCACGAAATCCGCCTGGGGGTTCCGTGATTTGCGGAAACGATTGATGGTATAGAAAAAATAAATGATCCAGCCGATGAACAACGCGATCATCAGCCAATGGACGTAAATGACGAGATTATCCACATCCTGACCGTTTTCAGAGGCCAGCGGTGGTAAACCGAGAATATATTTTCCAAACCATTCTTTCATACTTTTGCTTCAGACAAATTTTGTTCCGCCGCCTTGGCCAACGCGTTTTGGCGGCGAATGATGTAAACGAAAAATCCGGCAACGGTCGCCAGCACACTGACGATGACCGCCAACAGCGTAAAAATCCCCCAGTTCATGCCGACTGCCAGGGGCGAATCAGAACGGCTAAAACACGAGACACACGCCAGCAGTGACGCAGGCGAAAATAACGCCAGTGCGGCCAGGACGCCGACCGTTTTGGAAATTTTACGCCGTGAACTCATAAATAGCTGATCTTTTTGAGTTTCTTCAAAAAATAAAAACCGTAATAGATCACCAGGATGGCCGCCAGGATTCCCATGACACCGAACAATGCATGGCCGTTCACAAACGCCCAAGCGGTGAAGCCGAACGATAGCATTGTCAACAGCATCACAAAAATCAGATGGAAGGCTTTTAGCGACATATCAGTGCAATTGGGTTCCGGTTGGAAAATCGTGCATTGCGTAGATGGTCAGCACAAATAATCCCGCCACAAAAAACACTGTGAAAGCGAGCACGGTATAGATCAATTTTTTCTCGGACAACAAATGCATGAGGAAACCAGCCACCAGAAACGCGTTCACGCTGGCCACCGTCAAAATCATCGCCACCTTGGCGCTCCAACCGTATTCCGGCAGATAGGAGATGTAGATCATCGCGCCGACGGCACAGAGCACGGCAGCGAAAATGGCAGCACAACGTACCAGATAACTTTTGTAATCCACCGGATGCTCATCCACGGCAGGCAGCGCAGCGGTTTTGGTTTGATGCGAATCGCTCATATAATTCTCAGGTCAAATATAGGACGGGGAACAGGAAAATCCAGACCAAGTCCACAAAATGCCAGAACAGGCCGGAGACTTCGATGCGGTTGGTGAATTGTTCACGGTTCGTCTTCCACATTTTGCTGCCCGGGCCCCACATATAGCCGATCACAAACGTGCCACCGAGGATGTGCAGCGCGTGCAGGCCGGTCAGGGTGAAATAAATCGCCAGAAACGTATTATGCCACGGGCCATAATTTTCCATCGAAGTGATTTTATCCGCCGGAACCTTCACCGGTGCGCGTTCAATGTGTTTTTGCGAACGCAAATCATAAAGCAACGTCTCATCCTGGACGATCCGTCCATCAAGCGTCACGGACGACAGCACATAATTATTGGTGGCGCCTCCAGAAACTTCGGAATAAGCCAGACCTTGATAGCTGCTGACTTCCTGTTCCTGATCAGTGGCCTTGTTCACATAGACCGCACTCTCAAAATGGCCGTCAGCAAAGGT
Source organism: Verrucomicrobiia bacterium (assembly GCA_036498725.1). GTDB lineage: Bacteria > Verrucomicrobiota > Verrucomicrobiia > Limisphaerales > UBA11358 > UBA11358. The sequence goes on from DASYEY010000175.1 coordinate 6,481, forward strand.
GCCGTCGTTGAGTTTGATTTCGTAGTGAATCCATTTGTCATGGTATTCATACATTTTCACACCCAAGAAGGTCAGCGCCAGCACGATGGTGCAGGCATGGAAAAATTTGAACTTTCCGAATTCACCAACTTTGCATGCCACCCACGCCAGCAAGGTCGTGATGGCCGAAAGCGCGAGCAGGATGGTGTTGAACGTACCGAAGCGGACATCCAGCCATCCATGCGGCCAATAGCCCGGCGCCGCGCCGACGCGCAATAAGATGTAGGCGGAAAAAAGCCCGCCGAAGAGCATGACTTCCGAGGCCAAGAAAAGCCAGATGCCGAGCTTGGCGTTATACAGGCCGGTGTCCGGCCGCGGCTGAACGTTGTAAGGAATTTCCATGGAAAATGTTAATGCGTGGCGATGACAATTTTGGGTGCAGTCGGGCTTTCCGGCTCGTTTTGCGGGGTGAAATCACTGGCATGACCGGGGGCGCTATAATCGTAAGCTCCGCGATACACATGCATTTCGCGGGTAAAATTGCCATGCGGCGGCGGCGTGGGCGTCTGCCACTCAAGCGTGGTGGCTTCCCACGGATTATCATTCACTTTTTCACCATGCCCCATGCTCCAAAAAATATTGATGATGAAAGGAATTTGCGCAAGGCCCAGACCGATGGCCGCCCACAAGATCCAGACGTGCAAGGCCATCATATTGCCGCTCAGTCCGCCGATGACTTCCGCGCCGGCGCGGCTGTTGACCGCAGCGGAATAATTCGCCCCGCCATCGGACATACGCCGCAACATGCCCGCCATGCCCTGCGCAAACATGGGCATGAACACCAGATTCATGAACGTTAGGGAGCACCAGAAATGCACCCTCCCCCAGAATTCATTCATTCGTCGTCCGGTTATTTTCGGGTACCAATAATAAACCCCGGCGAAGAGCGCAAAGATCGTTCCCGGCGCGACGACATAATGGAAGTGGGCGATGATATAATATGTATCGTGCAAATGAACGTCGCTGACGTTGAAACCCAGCGGCAAACCGGTCAAACCGCCGATACCGAACATCGGCAGGAATGCGAGCGTGAAAAGCATCGGCGTGTTGAAGCGAATGGATCCGCCCCAGAGCGACATGAAAAAGCACGTCAAGATGATGACCGACGGGATGGATATGATCATCGTCGTCGCCTGGAAGAACGTGGAAATTTTCGTACCCATGCCGGTCATATACATGTGATGCGCCCAGACAATGAACGAAAGAAAACCAACGGCGAGCACTGCATAGACGAGTGATTTGTAACCCCAGATCGGCTTGCGCGTGTTATTAGCCAGGACTTCGCAAACAATGCCCATCGCCGGCAGAATCAAAACGTAAACTTCCGGATGGCCCAGGAACCAGAACAAGTGTTGCCATAACAACGGACTACCGCCACCGCTGATATGGGCGAGTTGACCGCCCACCGCCAGGCCGGTCGGTAAAAAGAAACTGGTATGCGCCACGTTGTCCATCAATTGCATCACACTCGCAGCTTCCAACGGCGGAAACGCCAGCAATAAAATGAACGCGGTGACAAACTGCGCCCAGACAAAAAACGGCAAACGCATCCACGTCATGCCGGGGGCCCGCAGCTGGATGATGGTCACGACGAAATTCACCGCGCCCAACAGTGACGAAGTGATAAGCAGCACCATGCCGATGATCCAAAACAATTGACCATGGGTGGGAATCGAAGTTGCCAGTGGTGAATAGGAGGTCCAGCCCGCCTGCGCGGCGCCGCCCGGAATGAAAAAGCTCACAAACATCACCAGTCCGCCCAGAAAATAAGCCTGATAGCTGGCCATGTTGACGCGGGGAAAAGCCATATCCGGCGCGCCGATCATCAAGGGAACGACGTAATTACCGAAGGCGGCGAAGGCCAGCGGCACGATGCCTAAAAACACCATGATCGTTCCGTGCATCGCGCCAAAGGAATTGTAAAGGTCCGGTGAAATCGCCCCGCCGGGCGCAACCCCGCTGCCGAGAATTTTTTCCAGAATTTCGCCAAAGAACGGCACCGGCTTGCCTGGATGCGCAATCTGCCAGCGCATGAGCAGCATCAGGAAAAATCCGAACAGCATGAAGCACAGCGCGGTGAAACCGTACTGGATGCCGATGATCTTGTGATCGCTGGAGAAAATATATTTCTGCCAGAAATTCGGTTCATGATGCGCGTGCTCACCCTGGTGGCCGTGGTCGTCATGCGCCGCGTGGCCATGAGGCGCTTCCGGTTCGCGGTAAGGCGGAAATTGTTGAACCTTTGCTTCCATAAATTTATTTCACTTTGTCCAAAACCAGCGCCGTCAGCAGCAACGGCAGATAAATGATCGAGGCTAAAAATAATTGCCGCGCCCGCGCATGCGTTAATTGCCGCGAAAATTGAATCGCGCACACCAAAAAACCCGCGCCGAGGATGATCGCGCTCACCAGATAAAATTTTCCGCTGATATGAAACGCGAACGGACACAAACTCGCGAGCACCAATAACAATGTGTTGCTGACGGATTGTTGCCCCGTACGACTGCCATCAGCATCAATATTCGGCAGCATGATGAAACCGGCCTTGGCGTATTCATCGCGATACATCCACGCGATGGCGAAGAAATGCGGGAGCTGCCAGAACGCCAAAATCGCAAACAACGCCCAGCCTTCGCCGCTCCATTCATTGCGCGCGGCGGTCCAGCCCATCAACGGCGGCAGCGCCCCGGGAATCGCGCCGACCAGGGTATTTGCCCAGGTGACGCGTTTAAGCGGCGTGTAGATGAAAACATAGCTGATCAAAGTCACCGCACCGAGCACGCTGGTCAGCAGATTCACGCCCAAGGCCAGATAGACAAGTCCGGCTACCGAAGTAATGCCGCCAAAAAGCATGACGGTCGTCGGCTGCAAACGACCACTGGGGAGCGGACGATTCTGCGTGCGGCGCATCTTGGCGTCGTGTTCGCGTTCAAGCAGCTGGTTCAATGCCGCCGCACCGGCTGCAACCAAAGCCGTGCCCGCCAGCGCATTGAACATCAACCAGTAATTCATCGCGACCGGTTGCCAGCCGAGATAAAATCCGACCAGCGTGGTCAACAACACGAGCAAGGTAAGCCGGGCCTTGGTCAAATCGGCAAAGACCGCCAGCCAGCTTTTTTCAGCTGTCTGCGCGGTCAAAATGTCTGCCGAGATTTCTTTCATTTACATCAAAATTATTTGGAACCGGCCATGGCCGGTTGTGCCCCAATGGCTGTTGGGGCTTCCGCTGCCGCAGTGGCCGGCGAACGGCCAAAAGCAATAATGTACCAAAGGACGCCTGTCACGAGCGAAAGTGCGCCAACCAGCACATGCGCCGTGGCGATATCCGCCGCCTTATTCGACCAGATGGTTTCGATGCCCAAGCCGATTTGCACGAAAATCAACGCCAGCCAGAAAAAGGCGAGCTTGGTCAGCGGATCACGTTTACCCAGACGTTTCATGGCAATACCCGCTGCCGCCGCAACCCCAAGGAAAATGAACAACGCCACGATCCGATGGACCATCTGCAAAATAACCTGAAAAGCGGTGATGGGATTGACGTTGGTGATCTCCATGCGCTCAGCATTGTAACGTGCAATGGCAGCGGCATCCGTGTCCGGCCAGATTTTTCCATGGGCGAGCGGGAAATCGGAAATGGACAACCCGGCGTGTTGATGCCGCATCGTCGCTCCCAGGATGAGTTGCAGGAAAATCAGGATCGTGACGAATAAAACATGGCTGCGCAGACCGCGACGCACCGGAGAAATTTTAGGCTGCGCCGCCTGCTCCAGCCAAAAACGACTGGTGAACAAGGCAATGGCGCAAATCAAAAT
>DASYEY010000176.1:0-35815 GCA_036498725.1 Verrucomicrobiia bacterium
TAGGTGCCAAAATAGACCAGAAATTCCCTGGCTTCCACAGCCGTGGTCAACATAAGCAAGGTTGTGAGACACAAAACCGGCTGGCGTAAAGATAGGTTCATGCCCCGCCATGAAACTGGATGCAGCAGCTCGTTGCCAGCAGAATCCGGCGGCAACGGGCTGAACCTGGCACGCCCCATCGTCGTCCTCGAATTTTTACCAGCAGGCGAGAGCGAGGACGATGATGAGGACGAGGACGATTGGCCGCAGCCTCTTAAACGACAAATTCCAATTCCTGCCGGTGCGGGAGCAAGCCGCGTTCAAAACCAGCGCCGAGGAAGCGGCGGATGGATTCGCGTCCTTTATCGCCGTAGTCCAGCGTCCAGTGATTCACGTACATGCCGACGAATTTGTCCGCGAGATCACGACCCATGTCGCGCGCATACTGCAACGCGTGCTGCACGGCTTCCGGGCGGTGATCCAGGCTGAACTGAATACTGGCCGTAAGCGTGTCGGAAATTTTCTTGCGCGTCGCCAGGTCAAATTTCTTATTGATCACATTGCCGCCCAACGGCAGGGGCAATCCGTCATTTTCCCGTCCCCACCATACGCCCAAGTCTTCACACACGACGAGCCCTTCGTTACGATACGTGAGCTGTCCCTCGTGAATGATGAGGCCGATGTCCGCCGCGCCGCTGCGTACGGTTTGAAAAATCTGGTCGAACGGCACGACGATATAATTAAATTCCTTCGCCGGTTTGCCGAGCCAGAGTTGCAACGCCAGAAACGCACTGGTCATGGTGCCGGGCACAGCGATCTTTTTCTGCAAAATCTCTTCGCGCGAATATTTTTGTTTGGCCACCAGCATCGGGCCATAGCCGTCACCCATGCTCGCGCCGCTGGGCAGCAGGGCATATTTGTCCGACACATAAGCATAGGCATGGATGCTGACGGCTGAGATGTCGAGTTCGCCGCGCGTGGCGCGTTCATTCAACGTCTGGATGTCCTGCAGGATATGTTGAAATTGAAAACCGTGTGACGGGACGAGGTCCTTCGCCAGCCCATAAAACATAAAGGCATCATCGGGATCCGGCGAATGGCCCAGGGTCAAAATCGTTTGTTTCGTTTGTTCCATCCGCGAAAATTAAACGAGGTGACGCACGGTGTCACGACGAGAAGAATCAGAAGACCAAAAATCTTGAAGCTCATGCAGCCACTACCAATCCAACCCTACCTCCCTGCCCCGTCAACGGTTACGCGCCTGATAATCCAGCCACAGCTGACTGTCACCTCCTACAGCACAGTGCAAACTATGGGCAAATCAACATTGGCGCGCGCGTCGTGTCCCTCCTTGGATTTCTCAGCCGCGATGCAACGGGAGTTGTTCCCCACAAAATTCCATCATTGCACTCACGGTTCCCCACCCTAAACACAAACAACTGCAACCGAGAACCAAATAGCAACCGTGATGCCAACTGTAAAAAATATTCAACAACTGCCTATTTTATGGGAAAAATGTAAATTTTAATGGCAAACCCATCGGCGGCACACATTTACCACTGTTGTTTTTTGTTCAATGCGCAAAAATATCCACCCAATCTATTTACGATTCCGGATTTACGATTGCCGATTGCAAATCCTTAAACCTGCTTTATAGAAACCTTCTTAACTGGGCGTGTGTTTCGGGACGTTTTTAAAAACCGGCGTGATTTATTTGAAAAAGTTTCTCCGAAAAGTGCCTCACTTTTAATGAAGGGCTCGGCGTTAAGCGCGGTTCGTGCCGAAGGCTCAGCTGGACATTAGCCAGCTACGCAGTGGCTGGGATCCGCCGCCCCAATATATTTCCGTCCTGAAAGGATGGTGGAAACCTCCATGCGTCAATTTTACCCGGGTGAATCCATCGTCCCTTCAGGACGAATGGTTGCTTGCACGATGACCAGCCACTACGTAGCTGGCTAATCTCCGGTTGTCCCGTTGGGACACATTTTGCCAGGTTAATTATTTCAAATTCCCGGCCGGATTTACCAGATGCTGCCGGCTTCGTTTTAATTCGGTTAATTTGGTAAATTCTGTCAAAAAAAACGTTTCTACAGAGCAGGTTGAACGTTGAACTTTTGAAATGAGGATGAGCGATAAACATTTCCCAAATCGCAAATCCGAAATCGCAAATCGTAAATCAAGCGCATAAATATGCGGGCAACCGGGAAGATTTTTTGTTTGCGGTGCCAAACATTAGAAATTAGTGTCATTCCTGTCGTCACAATCCGATGACAAATCCCGAACCGTAATTTCAATTATGACAAAACCGTTGACCGCCGCAGAACTGAATGAACTGGTTGCTGGCTTGAACAAGGTCGCCCGCAATCTTTGGTGGTGCTGGAATCAGGAAGCCCAAGACTTGTTCTATAAATTATCCCCGCGCGGCTGGCAAAACATGTTCCACAACCCGGTGGCCGTCCTCCGGGAAGTTTCGGAATACGAATTGCGCGTACATTTGCAGGAGCCCGGTTTTGCGGAAAAAGTGCGCGCTGTGTTGCAGGATTTTAATGATTACCTCAACGATCAGGCCACCTGGGCGCACAAGAATGCGCCGAAGCTGCACCAGAATCCGGTCGCTTATTTCTCGGCAGAATTTGGTTTCCACGAATCATTGCCCATCTCCGCCGGCGGTCTTGGCATCCTGGCCGGCGATCACGCCAAATCCGCCAGCGACCTAGGCCTGGGCTTTGTCGGCATCGGTTTATTCTATCGCGAAGGCTATTTCCAACAGGCCATTGATTCGAACAATTGGCAGACGGAATTTTACAATCCCGTTGACCCCCACAATGTCCCGCTGGAACCGCTCATGGATGCGAACGGCGAACGCCTGATCTGCAGCGTGGAGATCGGCATGACGTCCGTGGATTTTCAGGTTTGGCGCGTGAATGTCGGTCGTTGTCCGGTTTACCTGCTCGATACCAATCTCCCGCAGAACGAACAGCTTTATCGCGATCTCACGACGCGGGTTTACGGCGGCGACAGTGCCACGCGCATCATGCAGGAAATCCTCCTCGGCATCGGTGGCGTCCGCTTGCTGCGCAAACTCGGCCTGGCGCCTTCGACCTTCCACATGAACGAAGGTCACGCGGCGTTCTTGACGCTCGAATTGATCCGCGAAAAAATTGTGCTCGGCAAAACCGTGGTGGAAGCGCAGTCCCTGACCAAACAGGAATGTCTCTTCACCACCCACACGCCGGTGGAAGCCGGTCACGACCGTTTCACGCCGGACTTGATGAATTATGCGCTGCAACGTTACCTCACGTTGCTGCCCCTCCCCTTCAACGACATCCTTGCTCTGGGCCGTGTCAACCCGGCCAATGCCATCGAACCGTTCTGCATGACTGTCCTCGCGCTGAAACTTTCCCGCGCCGCGAACGGGGTGAGCGAATTGCACGGTCAGGTCAGCCGCCATATGTGGCAGTCACTCTATCCCGGCGTCGAAGAAAGCAAAGTCCCCATCGGTCACATCACCAATGGCATCCATCTACTCGGGTGGATGAAAGGATCGGTCCGCCAATTCTGGCGCAATAAAATCACGAACAATAATAATGGTGAATCAAAAATGTTCCGTGAAAAATTCGGCGCCAATTGGGCGGCGGCGCTCAACCACGCGGATTTTTGGGAAAAGATGACCGACCCCGCCTTTGTCTCCGATGAAGAATTATGGGCCTTGCGCTACAAAGTCCGGCGCGAACTCATCGAATTTGCCCGCCGCAAACTGATGATTCAAAGCCAGCGCGTCACCCCCGGCGATTATATCCGTTTTGATCAATTGTTGAATCCCGATGCGTTGACCATCGGTTTCGCCCGCCGGTTTGCGACCTACAAACGCGCCCCGCTGATCTTCCAACAGTTTGAAAACATCGTCAAATTGGTGCGCGATCAAAAACGTCCGATCCAATTTATCTTTGCCGGCAAGGCGCATCCGCGTGACAACGATGGCAAACGATTCATCCAGCAGATCATCCACCTCAGCAAGCACAGCGAGTTGCAGGGTTATCTGGTCTTCCTGGAGAACTACGACGTCCACGTGGCCCGTCAAATGGTGGCTGGTTGCGACATCTGGTTGAACAACCCGCGTCGTCCGCTCGAAGCCAGCGGCACCAGCGGCATGAAAGCCAGCTGCCATGGCTGCCTCGGCTTTAGCATCCTCGATGGTTGGTGGCGCGAAGGTTATGATGGCACCAACGGCTTCGGCATCAGCGGCGATTCACATCCCGACAATGTGGAGGAACAAGATCGCGTGGACAGTGCGAACCTTTACCAGACGCTCACCGAACAGATCGTGCCGATGTTTTTCAATCGCGACGCGAACGGCATTCCGCGCGAATGGATCAAACGCATCCGCCGCAGCATGGCCACGCTCGTGCCGCAATTCACCACCGACCGCATGGTGAAGGAATACACGAATAAATATTACCTGACGAAGTAACCCAGGTTTAAAATCGAAGTCAAAGCGGACGGGCAACCGTCCGCTTTTTTTATTTTTAATCGCGAATTAGTTTAGCGCTCGTCCGTTACGTATAAGGGCGAATGCCTTTCAGCGTGACGCCCTTGCAGGGCTGGCAAAAAATCATACGAAGATTTCCACCTCAAGGACGGGCTTTCAGCCCTTAACCGATATAAAAAATCTACAGTTTTACATTTCCTGACCTTTATCCAACTAGCCGCCATGTTGGATTGGCTCAAAATCTAATTTGAAGATACGACCTAAGGATTATAGGTATGGGTCAAGCGTATGAAATTCTCTTTTGATGTCCAATCCTTGGGATCGATTTGTCCATGCAAGGCAAGTATCAATCTACGAGGTGCAAGAGTCTTTTCACAACCCATCACAGCCATATATGCACGTCCATTTTGAACATGAATAGAGTTGGGATATAACTTTTCCAACACTTCAAAACCTTTGTCCGTGCGTTCCCAAGAAAGACCGTGGTCATCGAAGACATCTCTTGTCAAAAGTTGCACATACCATGCGACTCGGGCGTAAAGTAAATCTCCATTTTCTCCCCCAACTTGGTTTGCTGCCCCCTCTAAAAAAACCTCCATGTCTCCCGGTTGGCCACCCCAGCGTGGCGACAAATAATAAGCTTTTTGGCAATAATAACCCGTGAAATCGGGTTCGGACGCAATGGCTTTTTGAAATAATGTTTCATACTGAGATTTATTGGCGCTCAAACCCATGGCCGCTTCCAGCATTACAGTCCAATAATGAGGACATTTCTCACTAAGATTTCCGGCTTGCTTCAAAACTTGGACGGCTTCGCTAAGCCGTTCACCTAAAAGTTTCCAGCCTGTGTCTGAGACGTTTTTTGCATAGTCAGAACCGCGAGCTTTCCAGCCATAATCAACAAGTGTACCGGCCAAGGCAACCCGGGCCGTGATTGAATTTGGTTTGGTTCGGATCCAATCATGAAGGGTTGCAAGGCTCATTTTCCATTCTTCGTCGGATTTATCCGAGCTAGGCACTATCCCAAAATAGACAGCCTCCAATTTCCAGATTCCAGTATCGAAACATTCTTTCGACGTTCGATACTGATTCGCTAGTTCTTCAAGTTTGTCAAAGTCTTTAGCTGCAAAAAGAGCTGCAGATTTAGCCGCAATCTCCAACCATTCTTTTCGTACGGCTGACTCAATCAAGGTAATTTCATTTGGATTCGTCGGTATCAGGCCTTGAGAAGTTTGTTGTTTTTGCAAACTTGAGTCGTTTTTATTATCAGTTGTTTCTTTGGAGCAGCCCGCAACAACTATCAGAATCATAAAGCTAAAAAATGTGATTTTCATATGTAATTCAAAAGCCGAATCAACGAATAAAAGCATTTCCAGCGCCAATCATCCCATTAAATTGAACTCGACCAGCCACAGTGCTGCCTAGAATCAGCACGATGGCTAACTTGAAATATCCTCCAACTATTTCTGCTTCCGACATACCCTTTGCAAGCGTTTGAATATTTTGCGCTTCAATAGGCCCTTCTCGCCAAAGATGACATTTTCGACCAATTATCTGTGGCAGCGATGGAGAGTGACTAAATTCTTTACAGCTTTTTCATCAAGCCGCAAAATATCGGGGTGTTGACTGAAAGTGATTCCCGGACCCAACCGCCGCCCCCCGCCGCGAACGTCCGAATCCCAAATCCAATTTTGAATCAGGCCGAGGCCGCCATCAAGCGGTCGCAGGACTACCTTCTTTCCATCCAAAAACCGGAAGGGTACTGGGTCGGCGAATTGATCGTGGATTCCACAATCACGTCCGATATGGTGGCCTTCCATCATTGGGACGGCAGCGTGGACAAGGAATGGGAACGCAAGGCGGTCAACCACCTGTTCTCCCAGCAACAACCGGACGGCGGCTGGAACATCTATTACGGCGGCCCATCGGAAGTAAATGCGACCATCAAAGCCTACCTGGCTTTGAAGCTCGCCGGCATCCCGGTGACGGATCCCCGCATGCTGCGCGCCCGGCAAGTCGCCTTGAACCTCGGCGGTGTGCCGCGCATGAACACGTTTTCCAAGCTGTACCTGGCGCTCATCGGCCTGTTCCCGTGGGAATACGTGCCAACGATCCCCAGCGAAGTGTTGTTCATCGGCAAATGGTTCCACGTGAATTTCTGGGACATGAGCAACTGGTCGCGCGGCATGATCGTGCCGCTGGCGATCATCAATCACTTCAAGCCGACGCGACCGGTCAAAGTGACGCTGGATGAACTATATCCCCAAGGCATCCATGAGCGCGACCTCGCGCTCGCGCCCGATCCCGAACGCATTTCGCTTCGCAATTTTTTCCTTTGGCTCGACCGGTTGCACAAGCTGGCCGAATGGTTCGCCGAGCATAATATTCATCCATTCCGCAAACTTGCCTTGAAGAAGTGCGAGAAGTGGATGCTGGAACGATTTGAAGGCAGTGACGGTTTGGCCGCCATTTTCCCTGCAATGCTCAATTCCATCATCGCAATGCGGGCATTGGGTTACAAAGATGATAATCCGATCTTCCAACGCGAATTGAAGGAATTGAAACGGTTGCAGCATGTGGAAAAAGATACCGTCCGCATCGAGCCGTGCTTTTCACCGGTGTGGGACACGGCCATCGTCCTGATCTGCATGCGCGAATCCGGCGTGCCCGAAGATCATCCGATGATGAAGAAATGCGCCGAATGGCTGATGGACATGGAAATCCGTTTCGCCGGCGATTGGGTGCACAAGAACCCGGCCAAAGTTGAGCCAAGCGGCTGGGTCTTCGAATACGCGAACCGGTGGAACCCGGACGTGGACGATACCGCCATGGTGCTGCTCGCGTTGCGCCAGGTGAAGACAGATAATCCGCAGAAGCGGGATGAATGTTTCCAACGCGGCTTGAAATGGATGATGACCTTTCAATGCAAAGACGGTGGCTGGGCGGCTTTCGACAAAGATTGCACCAAAAATATTTTGGAAAAAGTTCCCTTCGCCGATCATAACGCGATGCTGGATCCCGAATGCGCCGACATTACTGCGCGCATCCTGGAATTGCTCGGCTATGAAGGCTGGAGCAATAGTCATCAGCAGATACAGCGCGGCTTGGAATTTATCCGCAACACACAGGAGGCCGATGGTTCATGGTATGGCCGCTGGGGCGTGAATTACATTTATGGCACCTGGCAGGTATTGCGCGGGATGCGGGCATTGAACTGGAATATGGACGAAGACTGGCTGCAACGCGGCCGCGCCTGGCTGGAAAGTGTTCAACACGAAGACGGCGGCTGGGGTGAACGTTGCAACACCTACGACGATCCGGTTTTCAAAGGCCAGGGCCCGAGCACTGCATCGCAAACAGCGTGGGCGGTCATGGGTTTGTGCGCGTTCGATGACCCGGAAAATCCCGCGCTCAAACGCGGCATCGCCTATTTGACCCAGACGCAAAACGCAGAAGGTTCGTGGACGGAACTTGAAACCACGGGCACCGGGTTTCCGAAGGTATTTTATTTGAAATACGACATGTATCGCAACGCCTGGCCGTTGCTCGCATTGGCAACCTATAAGCAAATCTGCGCACGCGCAGCCAAATAAATCAGACTGATTTCAGTTTAGCTCAAAAACTTGCGCCGGAAAGCAAGCAGCGACGCCGTTCCCATTCCTAACAGCGCCCAAGTGGCCGGTTCTGGTGTCGGTTCTGGTCCAAAGGTAATATACGTAGGCTGAATTAAACCGGAAATATACGTACTTTTAGAGCCAGTTGAAGTGAACTCGTAAATATCGCCGGCACTGGAATCAACTGCATAAAGATTGCCGGTGGGATCGAAAGCCAGGCCGAATAGATTACCCAACCCGGAAGCAAAAACACTCTGATTTGCGCTGGAAAGAACTCCGTCGGCAAACTCGTAAATGTCGCCATTGTCACTGGCAACAAATAGATTGCCAGCATTGTCAAAAGCGAGTCCCTGCGGATGCCCAACTAATCCGCCAACATAATCAGTGCCCGGACCGGCACCGGCGATCAATTCTGAAATTGAGCCATTGCTCCGGTTGGCGACATAAATCGTGCCGGCATTGTCGATGGCCAGCCCAGCCGGATTATGATTGATGCCGATGACGGTTTTCCCTCCCGAAGAGGTGAACTTCATCAGATTGTCGCTCCCATCAGCTTCGTACAAATTGCCTGTGCTGTCAAAAACCAGACCATAAGGCCCTTGCAATCCAGACGCAAAACTCGTCGGCGTGCCGTTGCCAAGGGTAATTTGTGCCGACGTAAATTTATTGATGCTGCCCGTGCCCGAATTACCATTATTCAATTCTGCTTCGTAAAGGTTGCCCGCACTGTCAAAGGCCAATCCCATCGGATCATACAAACCTGAAGCAAAAACACTTTGGGAACCGCCCGGAGTGATTTGAGTGATCGTGCCCGCACCAGGAGTGCCACCATTCCAACTGGATACATACAGGGTCTGTGCCTGCACCCCAGTTAGAGTAAGTCCCAATGAAAACAAGATCGCCGCTGATGATTTAATTTTTCGCATAGATAGTTCCAATTAAGTTGCCTTCCCGACGTGCCGACATTTGAATCTTATGAAGCTGGCTGATTTTGTCAATCATTGGGCAAACACGCGCAGCCACGGCACGTACTTGCGTCCTATCAATAGATCTGCGAATGCATCGCTCACATAAAAATAATGCAAAAATAAGTTGGCGAATGAGGCCAACGCGGTATTGTTGTCGCGCTTGGTATGGGAAATTAATTCTGCGCCGAAGACGTACCTTTATGAAATTAAATTACTGCCGATTCGTTATTATCATTAATGCCGTCGCGTTGTTGTTGACAGCACCGACCATCAGCCTCGCGCAAAACCTGTTTGTGGCTGGATTGGTGAACAATTCTGCGAACAACATCAAAGTTTCAGAATTTGCCCCAAATGGAACGTTGCTCCAGAGCTTTGGCAACGCCAACCTGGAAAACCCAACCGCCATGACGTTTGACAGCCAGGGCAGCCTGTATGTGGTGAATTTTGATTTTAACACCATCGAAAAACTCACCACCAACGGCGTTTCGCTCGCGACCCTATCAGGCAACAATCTGTTCGAGCCGGGCCAGTTGGCCTTCGACAGTCACGGCAATCTGTTCGTGGTGAATTATAACCTTACCAACAATACCGTTTCCAAATTTGATGCCACCGGTACGCCGGTGCCGTTCACCGTCACGGGCGTGACTTATCCCAGTGGTCTGGCGATCGATAGTTATGATAATTTGTTTATCGCGAACCAGGGCGACAACTCGGTTTCTGAGATCACTCCGACAGGTTTGCTAGTGACCAATATCTCGCTTGGCCCGAACGATCTCGCCCACACGCCCACTTGCCTGACCTTTGATCAGCATGGCATCTTGTATGTGGCAGAATTTGGCAACACAATTTCATCAATCACGGACGGCGTAGTAACGACCAATATATACACCGGCTTAAACAATCCCGCGCAGCTGGCTTTTGACAACCGCGGCAACCTCTTTGTTGCCAGCGTCGGCGCAGGCACGATCATAGAATATACCAATAATGCCGGAATCTTGAGCACCAACCCCACGGTATTTGCTTCGGGGTTGGGCCAAGTCACGTCGCTGGCTTTTCAACCTGCTCCCCCCACCTCACTGGGGCGTTTGAGTGCGACGGTGGCGGCCGACGCCCTGATCATCACGTTGCCGCCCGGCAGCAGTGGTTCCATCCTGGAGACTGCCACTAATCTGTCGGCACCAGTGACTTGGACTCCCATATTCACAAATACCAGCACGTCGCCGGTCAGTGTTCCGCTCCTGAAATCGCCGGCCAGCGCGCAATTTTTTCGGCTTCGCGAGTAACATATTCCATTGTACGTGAGTGATGGAGTTTGGGGCGTGTCTGAATAATCAGTTTTAATATCCGACGCATCCTCATCGTCGTCCTCGTCCTCATCCTCCCCCCACTGATGAAAATCCGAGGACGAGGACGACGATGAGGATGAGAGCGAGGACGATTGATTGCCCGTTCCATTTTCAGACACACGCCTTGGCGAACAGAGCGGTCTTTTGACTCGTAAAGCATCACTCGCAAACCGTAAATTACCCCGGTGAATTGGTTCTACCACAATGCCGTCCGTCCCCTGCTCTTTAAGCAGGACGCGGAACAGGCGCACGATTTTGCTCTCAAGACATTGGCGCGAATCAGTCAGGACGAAGGCCTGTCGAATACCCTGGGTAAATTTTTTGGCGCTCCCGAATTACCGACCAAGGTTTTTGGCCTGTCATTCCCCAACCCCGTTGGTCTCGCCGCTGGATTGGATAAACATGCCGCTGCCGTTCCGATCTGGGAAAAGCTCGGGTTCGGGTTTTGTGAATTGGGCGGCGTCACTCAACACGCGCAACCCGGCAACCCGAGACCTCGCATGTTCCGCGCGGTCGCTGAGGAGGGTATCGTCAATCGGATGGGATTCAATAACTCTGGTGCTGAAGCGGTCGCGCAGAAACTTTCAGAGTGGAAAAAGTCCGGCCGTTGGCCGCACCATCCGGTCGGCATCAATCTGGGTAAATCCAAAATCACCCCGCTCGAAAAAGCCGCTGAGGATTACGCCCACTCGTTCCGCACTCTGCGCAATCTCGCCGATTTTTTTGTCGTGAATGTCAGTTCACCCAACACACCCGGCTTGCGTGCCTTGCAGGATAAAAGCGCCTTGGACGAGATTTTTGCCGCGTTGCAGGAATTGAACCAGAGCCCGGAACCGGGAGCCCGAAGCCCGAAGCCGATCCTCGTCAAGGTTGCGCCAGATTTGTCATTTGAAGCGTTGGATGAAATTTTAGAATTGGTTGCGCCGCGGAATATTGCCGGCATCGTGGCCACAAACACGACCATTGCCCGACCGCCGACCCATGATGCCGCTTCGCAAAAAATTTACGCCGAAGCCGGCGGTTTGAGCGGGCGTCCGTTGCGTACCCGCAGCACCGAAGTCATCCGCCAGCTTCACCGGCAGACCAAGGGCAAAGTTCCGATCATTGGCGTCGGTGGTATTTTCGATGCTCAGGATGCCTGGGACAAATTCGCCGCCGGTGCGAGCCTGGTTCAAATCTATTCCGGCCTGGTTTACGCAGGCCCAGGCCTCACAAAAGCCATCGTCCGTGGCCTGCAAACGCGAATGGCCAAGGAAGGTATCCACAGCCTGAAAGAGATCATCGGCACGACGAATTAAAACGAACCATGTTTGAACCACGCAATAAACGCCTGTTGCCACGCAAGGAATTTTTCCGGCGGCTGGTACGCCACGCGATTCTGGGCGTCACGGTTTTGGTTGGTTCACTGGGCATCGGGATGATCGGTTATCATGCGTTTGAAAACATGCCGTGGGTTGACGCCTTCGTGAACGCCGCGATGATCCTTTCCGGCATGGGCCCGGTCGCCACGCTGCAAACCACGGGTGGAAAGATTTTCGCCGGATGCTATGCCATCTACAGCGGCATCACCTTGATTGGTATTTTAGGCATCATTTTTGCGCCGGTCATCCATCGCTTCCTGCATAAATTCCATCTCGAAGACAAAAAACTGGATGGAAAGTGAAACCACGCCCTTCAATTTCAAACCATCTCCCGGCGCTCAAGCCTGAAGACGGTTAAAAAATTCCCGCTTGGTGGCTTTGGCCGCGCTGCGGCCAAAGTCGTCGCTGAGCGTAGTGTCAGGCGACGAACAGTTGCGCGTCCAACTGCCACCGACCGCCACAAGGTGCCCGCGCCGCCGGCATAATAAGTCGCAGCGCAACTCATTCCACCAATCAAAGGCATATGCCAATGCCATTCAATTTTACTTGACCGATAAAAAATTGGCTGTGAACCACATGAAATACGCGAACAAAACTGGTTCAAGTTTCTGGTCCCAAGGCAAAATTAAGCACCAAAAAATTCACCAAATCTTAACCTTTCCTTCACGAATAATTCACCTGGAGGGAGAAGCATCATCGCGATGCGATTGCTTTGCTGTCTGACATTCATTTTTGCCGGTTGTTTCGCCCTCCACGCTGAGGAACCGGATGATCGTCGCATCCTGCAACAGATTCTTTCGACTCGCGATGCCATCCAGCAAATTCACGGCGACACGAACGCCATCTTCCTCGCCTTTTGGGATTTTGACGGCACGACCATGAAAGGCGATTGCTCCGAAGGCTTGCAGGAAAATGGCAAATTGATTTTTCCCGGCCTGGCGCAGGTCGCCATTGAACATGGTTTATCACAAATTTATCCCCGAGCCGGCGGCTTTGATAAATTCTGGAATGATTACACGAACATGGACACGCACGTCGGCCATTGGCTCGCTTATCCGTTCATTCCCCAGATGTTGCGCGGTGCCCGTGCCGATGACGTCCTGCAATTGAGTCGCGACTATTTTTCCACCACGTTGAGCAATTACCTGCGCGCTTCGTCCGTTCACATCATCCACGAACTTGCCGGCCATGGCGTGCAATCGCACATCATCTCCGCCAGTGCCGATCTTTTTGTGAAAGGGGCTGCAGACAGTCTAGGCATTCCCCGGGCGCATATCCACGGCATCCAAGTCAACGTCCGTGAGGGCCGCCTCACTGGCGAACTAATCTATCCCCTGACGTGGAACGTCGGGAAACGCGAAACCATCCAACAGATCGTCGCAGAAACCGAACGTGCCCAGCCCGGCAAAAAAGTGTATGTCCTGGCTGGCTTTGGCGACAGCTATGCCACCGATGGCCCGTTCTTGAAATTCATCGCCACGCAACAATTACCGGCAGGCAAACCCATCAGCGTTTTTTACGACAACACCAATGCGCCGGATGAATATCGCGGCCTGTTCTACCAGGCGAGCCACTTCGTCACCGTCAGTGGACGATGAGAAAAGTTTTGAGTTTTTAATTTTGAGTTTTAAGTTCTCGAAGCATATTTGAAACAACGGCGAAAATAATCTTGGAAACAATCGGCGGCGGTGGCGTGGCGAATTTTTCCTCAGCCACCGTGCTTGTGCCAAAAGCACGACTGGAACTTAGCCAGGTATGGAGTGTCTGGCAATCGCCGGCAAAATATTATCCCGTCCTGAAAGGACAGTAGAAACATCCATTCCTCAATTTTATCCGGGCGAATCCAGCGTCCCTTCAGGACGAGCGGTTGCTTGGACCATGACCAGCCAATGCGTAGTAGCTGGCTAATATCCTGTTGTCCCGTTGGGACACATTTTTGAAGCCTGAATCAATTTGAAATTTCCAGCCGGATTTACTGGATGCTGCCGGATACATTTTAATTCGGTTAATTTTGTAAATTCTGTCGCTCAACCCATTTTGTGCCGGAGCGGAGGTAACCCATCGTAATGGATGTCAATCGCGGAGTGAAATTGAAAGTGCTCTGCCGGTTTACTCGCGTGATGAGTTAGGCATCCGGTCATGCCACAACTCAACTTCATCGGCCCAAATCTTCAGGCTGAATCCCGACCGGAACATAAACGTGATGTGTCCCGAATCGTTGCGAAAAAGCTTATCCTCGCCCTTGAAATCCGAAGGCGGCTCTGGTGGGGAAACCGTGACCTCATCCAGACAGGTATCCTCAGAGTAAGGCATCTCAGGATCATGCGGAGATGCGGCCAGCCGGGAAACGCCGCGAAACTCCAGAACGATCAGCGATGGCAAATCTGGTTGAATCCGATCTCCGTCCGGCCGAGTCCAAGTCAGTGTTACCTGCTGTTTTTCGGGGAGATAAACGATGCCCTGCCAACTGTAGATGTTGTGCAGGTCAAGAAAACGTGGATGACCCGCAACCCCGATCTCAATCTCACTATCGAAGATAAAATTGACGAGACGCATAATAAATGACGATGTGAGTCTCTAACCATCCATAAACTCATGAGGCAGCCGGTGGCTGTAGTGCAGCATGTGCCGTCTTCAGACAACCTCTAATCTTGGCGACTACCTCCAAGTCGGTGAACTCGCCGTCAGCTTCCGCGTGCGCACAACCGATATACATGATACCAAGGTAATCACAAAACCGGAAAACGCCGCCACGAGCGTCGGATCGGGCTGCCGGTCGGCGCTGGACGTCAGCAAGGCAAAGTGCCGACCGCGCAACTGCCGGCCAAGTTCTGGTTGAAAACTCAGCAGATCCGAAAAACGATCAATGAATATCTTCATCGGCGTGGAGTAAGAATACCAATAAACCGGAGTCGCAATGATCGTTACCGGTGCCCGGATGACGCGATGGATGATCGAAGTGAATGGATCATTTGCCGGATAGTTATGCTCGTAATTGTATGGCGAAACCGGACAAACCTGCAGATCAACGATATCGCAAGCGCTTTCAGCAATCAATGACCGCAAAATGACGGCGGTGTTGCTGTCTTTTCGCGCGCTGCCAAGAATTGCAATGGGAGTCATGGGTGCCTAACCACGAACCACTGAGCCACTATCGGACAATGATGTCAACGGCGAATGCGGAATGAAATTGGTGAAACTCAGAACCGCGAAATATGCAAAGCATGCGAAAATCAAAAAAAGTTTAGGTTAGGTTCGCGCAGTTCGCGGTTGGAAATTATTTTTCATCAACGGAAACAAATTTCCCCGCGCCCGGAGCTGTTCGTGCTGAAGGCACAACGAGAAATTAGCCAGCACGCAGTGGCTGGCAACAGGCCAGAATATTTTCTACCTGAAAGGACGAATTTTCATTTTACCGTCACCAGACACTCCGTATCTAATTTTCGATGTCCCGTCTGGACAAATTTGAAAACGGGCTCTGAACACGTCAATGCAAGGCATGAAACGGCTGGGTGAAAAAGTCATCCACAGTTTTATTGAACTCGTCCACATGGCTGATCAAGGTCGCATGCCCGGAATTGGGCACCACCCAGAGTTCCGCCTGGGGGATATGGCGATAAATTTGGACGGTGTGTTCGATGGCAATGGCATCGTGATCGCCACAAATGATCAGGGACGGACAATGGATGGAATGTAGATCTGCCAGCGGAATATTGGGCTGGGTCCAATCCAGCATGAATAACTTCCAATCGTTCTTTTCCTTCGCCGTCCGCCAGACCTGGTTCTTGTGAGCCTCATAGTATTTCTTGTCCTGCTCCCATAGTCCGGGCGCAAAGGCGGAGGCGTCAGGCGAAACGTTGGCCCCGGTCGCCGCCAGTTTGATGACTTTTTCCGGATGCCGCATCGCCAGCAACAAGGCGTCAATACCTCCATCACTCCAACCGAGGACATAGGCCGAGTCAATATGGAGCGCGTCGAGCAAAGCCGCCTCATCGTCCGCCATCATTTCGAAGGTAAGGGTTTTGCCGTCGTCCGTTGACTTTCCCTGGGCCCGGCTGTCCGCCACGATCACCTGATAGTGCGCGGCGAAATACGCGATGTTGTGACTGAAACCCTTGATGCTGCCGTGATTGCCGTGGATCATCAGCAATGGCTTGCCGCTGCCATAGATCTCACAATACATCTTGATGCCGCGAATATTGTAATACTTTCCCGCCGCCGGGTTGGCGTCATAAGGCACATTCGTGGTTTGCGCGAAAGAAACACTGGCAAACAAGCCCAAGGCTGGAAGTATGATTAAGCTGGATTTCAATTGGGACTCCATTGGTAATCGTAGCTGGCGGGCGGGTCGTAAAATATGGCCAGCCCCTTGCCGGGTGTGGTGTCCAAAAAGATTTTGATGTAACTAACGTGGCCATCCACAAAGCTGACCATGTTTTTCGCGTCATTGAACAACGGGCGCGACGACGGATCATGCCAGGACCAGGGAGTGGCGACCGAAGCTTCCGCGACCAAGACGGTCCGGCAGGGATGCTTTACAGAACTCAATTTAATGCCGCCGATACCTGGACGGGTGACGGTGACGGGCCCGATCGTTTGCGTGTGATAATCCCCGCCGTTGAAGGAGTAGCTGGTGAAATCCATATAAGTCTGGTCATGCAGACTCATTTGCACATAGGCCGTCGGGGCACTGTTATCGGTAAAAATGTGGTTCGGATAAAACAGATCCGCCGGGCAGGCAAATAATTTGTCGGGCACGGAGGAAGTGCCATTCAAACCGACATAGCTTTTCATCAACTGTTTGTAACTGGAATACAGTATTGAAAGATTGGTCGTGACGGCCGCTGCTGCGGGCGAAGGTGCGGCGTCATTGGCATCGTCCGAATACATCCGCACCCCCAGGCTGATCTGTTTCAGATTATCCAGGCAATCCGTCCGCTGAGCCTTGGCTTTCGCCCCCGCCAAGGCCGGCAACAACAAACCGGCCAGAATGGCGATGATGGCAATGACCACCAGCAATTCAATCAACGTAAAACCGTCCCGCTTAAACGTTTGCATTCGAATTTGACGCTGGGCCGCAGGATTTCCTTTGAGGCATGAAATCACCCTGTCAGGTTGCCGATTCTTTAGGCAAGGTTCAAGGCTGAAGCGGCAGTGGCAATTCGACGGGAGTCGCCGGGAGTTTTAAATGTCGAGTTTTGAATGTTAATTCTGCGTTGTCCCCCTCTCTCTTACGAGAGAAGACCGGTGGGAACCCCGCGTACCAGGCATAGGTTTCAACAGAGCACGAAGCAGGTTAAAGGTTTACCCTGCTTGCAGTCACATCAGGATCTGCTCGATCCGCGCCAATTCGTCCGCTGAGAAGGCCAGATTCTTGGTCGCGCCGACGCAATCTTCCACTTGCGACACCTTGCTGGCGCCGATGAGCGCGCTGGTTACCGTTTTGTGGCGCAGCACCCAGGCCAGGGCCATTTGCGCGAGCGTCTGGCCGCGTTTCTGGGCCAGGTCATGAAGTTTTTTTGTTCTGGCGAGGACCGCATCCGTCACGTCATCCGGACGCAAGAATCGCTGGTCATGGCCGGCCCGCGAATCCGTCGGAATGCCCTTGAAATAACGGTCGGTCAACAAACCTTTGGCCAGCGGCGAAAAGACGATACAACCCATGCCTTCTTTTTCCAGTGTCGCCAGCAAGTCCGCTTCGATCCAACGGTCCAGCATGCTGTAACGCGGTTGGTGAATCAGGCAGGCTATCCCCATCTCCCGCAATAGCTTCACGGCGCGTGCCGTCTCAGCCGCAGGATAATTTGAGATGCCGACATAAAGCGCCTTGCCGCTGCGGATCGCGTGCGCGAGGGCGCCCATTGTTTCCTCCAGCGGCGTGCCTGGATCAAACCGGTGCGAATAGAAAATATCCACATAATCCAGCCCCATGCGCTTGAGCGATTGATCCAGCGACGCCAGCAAATATTTCCGCGAACCCCATTCGCCATAAGGCCCCGGCCACATATAATATCCGGCCTTGGTGGAAATGATCAATTCATCGCGCCACGGCAATAAACTTTCCCGCAGAATTTTGGAAAACGTCACCTCGGCCGCACCGTCCGGCGGGCCGTAATTATTCGCCAGGTCAAAATGCGTAATGCCAAGGTCGAAGGCACGCCAGATCATGGCCTGGGCGGTTTCATAAGCATCGGCGGCGCCGAAATTATGCCAAAGACCAAGCGAGATGAGCGGCAGGCGCAGCCCGGAACGACCGCAGCGGCGATAAAACGATGTGTTGTCGTAGCGAGTGGAAGCAGGCGAATACATGATTTAAGATTTAAGGTTTAAGGTTTAAGGGTCAAGGTTCAAAATGTGTGATTTACGGCTGGCGATTTACGATGCAACGCTTCGGCCTAAAGCCCATAGCCTAGAGCCTCATTTCTCTTTTTAGCCACAGATGGACACAGATGAAACCCAGATGGGGACGGAAGACAATCGCACGCAAAATCGCAAAGAGGCAAATGGGAGAGGAATAGACGCGAATTACGCTAATTTTCATGAATTCAACTTCACAGGCGCGAACCCAAAGCCCGCCGCCTAAATCCATTTCCTATCTTCTCTGGCCCTCTGTGACTCTATGGCAAATTTATTTAACCACGGATGAAACATCGAAAAACAGTGTCGCGCGAAGAACACAAAGGTACGCGAAGAAGAACTTGAAACCTTGAAATTTGAACACTTGAACCTCGCTCATTCCTTCCCCCTCACACCGGCAGAAAATACAAAACATAAACCATTTGTGCGGTTGCCAGAACGCCAAGAATGGTCGAAACGATCCACAATGGTTTCTTTTTCACGATCAGACACATCGCGCCCAAGGCAATGGCGATTTGAAACAACGTAATGGACAGTCCCATTTGCTTGGAGTGTTCCGCCACGCTCAAAGCCGTCTTGCGCGAGGCGTCGCGCTTGGCTTCAAACCCTTTTGCGAGGGCCGTGATGTCGGCCTTGTCTTTGTCGTATTTGGCGATCTTGTCTTTGATCTTCCCGGCGGTCGCCGTGTCAGGCACTGGCGCCGCTTGCAGATGTTCCAGTTCGAGTTCGTAAAGGTTTTCCTTGATGGACTTCGCCTCATAGAGCGACCATTGGTCGGAAGCTTCTGCCTGATTGAACGTCGCCTCGTTCATCTCCTTCAGTGTGCGGGTGGAAAAACCGCCGCCCTTGAGCGTCGCGATCGCCGCGAGCACGGCGATGCAGACCATCGTGAGCGAAACGTATTTCGTCCAGGCATCGCGCTTTTCCTTCTGTTTCTGCGCCACATGATCCGCGCGCAATTCCGCCACCAATTGTTTCAATTCATCCAAATCCGATGTCGGCATATTAAATTCCGTAAATCAATTTTGTTCATCCGCTGGTAATTAAACCAAACGGGCGGGAAGCATAAGAAAAAAAACCCGCCTGTCCAGCCCGACCTTGGAGGCTGTTTTAATAATCAATTTTGATTTCTGGCTCATCGTCATTCTCGTCTTCGTCCTCGAACCTTCAGCAGCGGGCGAGGACAAGGGTGACGATGAGCACGAGGACGATTTTGGCACTTGATACCACCCGCCACTGCCGGATTGACAGCGCGACGCAGATAAATATGCTCAAGCCATGTATTCAGACAATTATCTACCGGGCTCACCAGTCATGCAAGCGGATGAACAATCACGCGCGCGTTTCATCATACGTACTTACGGTCATCTGCTGGGCGCCATCGCTGTTTTTACGGCGATTGAAATCTTCCTGTTTAAATCCGGTTTAGCCGACCGCATCACGGACGCATTAATGGGAACTTCCTGGTTGTTGGTGTTAGGGGGTTTCATCGTCGTGGCATGGGTTGCCCGCGCCGCCGCTTATCGCGCCAATTCTCAAATCGCCCAATATGCGGCGTTGGCTGGCTATGTTCTGGCCGAAGCGATCATTTTTGTCCCCATGCTGTATATTGCCAACCAGAATGCGCCGGGGGTTATCGCCTCCGCCGCCGCCATTACCCTGCTTGGTTTTGGGGCTTTGACGATGCTCGTATTTTCCATGCGCAAAGATTTTTCCTTCCTGCGCGGGATTCTAATGTGGGGCGGGATTGCCGCGATGCTGTTGATTGTTGGCGGTGTGATTTTTGGCTTCCAGTTGGGAACCTACTTTTCCGTGGCGATGATCGCCCTCGCCGGCGCTTCAATTCTTTATGATACCTCCAACGTGATGCTTCGTTATCCCCAGGACCGTTATGTCGCGGCTTCATTGGAACTGTTTGCCTCCGTCGCCCTGCTCTTCTGGTATGTCCTGCGGCTGGTATCCTCCCGCCGTTGAATCAAACAGGAAATAAAAAAGCCCGGCGCACTGCGCCGGGCTTTTTGTTTATCAAACCTAATTAGGTAATCGGGCGGAATGTATAATCGCTACTGTGGCACGTTAAAGTCCTAGTTTCTTGAACCGATTATTTACTTCTTTAAAATGGAAATCCAGCGAGCAGAGTTTTTCCAATTCGCCTGATTTGAAATGTTTCGCCACTTCGGGATCCGTCTTGAGCACTTCCAGAAAGTCAGCGTCGTCGCGTCCGGCGTGTTTCACTTCCCACGTTTTCATCGCCCCGCGTTGGACGAGCGCATAAGCCGCTTCGCGCGTCAGACCTTTCTTGATGAGTGCCAGCAGCACCGTTTGCGAGTTCCACATGCCGAGCGAGAGGCCAAGGTTTTTCTTCATGTTCGCCGGATAAACGATGATACCGGCCATCAACCGCGTCAGCAACCCGAACATATAATCCAGCAACGTACAGGAGTCCGGAAAGATGATCCGTTCCACCGATGAATGCGAAATATCGCGCTCGTGCCACAAGGCCACGTTCTCCAAGGCCGCGACGGCATTGCCGCGTAATACACGGGCCAGGCCGGTCAAACGCTCCCAAGTGATCGGGTTCCGCTTGTGCGGCATCGCGCTGGAACCTTTCTGACCTTTGGTGAACGGCTCTTCCGCTTCCAGCACTTCGGTGCGTTGCAAATGGCGAAATTCCACCGCCCAACGTTCCATGCTGGCACCGACAAGCGCCATTGCGAGTTGAAATTCAGCGTGGATATCGCGCTGCACCACCTGGGTCGCAATCGGTGCGGGCTGCACACCCAATTTTTTGCACACAAACGCTTCGACGCGAGGCGACAAATGGGCGCTCGTGCCGACCGCACCGGAAATTTTTCCAACAGCAACAACATCACGAACGGCTTCCAAGCGACGCAGGGCGCGGGTAAATTCGTCATGCATCAGCGCCAGCTTCAGGCCAAAAGTCGTGGGTTCGCCATGAATGCCGTGACTGCGGCCCATGCACGGCGTGAACTTGTGTTCCTTCGCCCGGCGGGCGATGACGGGCAACAGCGCTTTCACGTCGGCGATCAAAATATCCGCGCTTTGCATCATCTGCACGGCGTAGCAGGTATCACCGACATCGCTGCTCGTCAGGCCGAAATGAAACCAGCGGCTGGCAGTGTCATTGATTTTTTCCGCGACGGCGGTGGTGAAGCCGATGACGTCATGGTTCAGCGTTTTTTCCAACTCACGTTGTCGGGCGACCAAACCGGGCAGATCGGCGAACCATTTATCACAGCCGGCTTTAATCTTCGCGAAATCTTTTTTCGGCACGACGCCTTCCGCAACCAGGGCCTCGCTGGCGAGCAATTCGATTTGCAGCCAGATCTTTAATTTATTTTCGTCCGTCCAGATCGCCCGCATTTCCGGGCGCGAATAACGCGTAATCATCGGTTGATTAAACAGTAAAATCGGGGAATAAAAAAGCAGGAAAAATCATGCTCACGCGAAGGCGCGAAGGGGATGGAACAGACGCGAATTGCGCTAATTTTCGCGAATTGCGAAGAAGAACCTGAAACCTTGAACACTTGAAACTCACCCAGCACTAATCACTCTGGTCACGCTTCCGCTCCAACCACTTGGACTGCAACAAAAGGTTTGCCGCCAGGATCAGGCCGCCGCCGATCAGCAAACGCAAGGTGAATTGTTCGTTGGCGTACTCAATGCCAATCACACGCGAAAAGAGCGCGGGTAAAAAGAGCGAGAGCACGCTCGCGAAGACCGGTTCGATGCAGTAGATCAGCCCCGCTTCGGTCGCCGTCACGAATTTTTGCCAGTAGTTCATCATGGTGTAAGCGATGAGCGTGCAGAATATGATGAGGATGGCGAGAAAGCCAACGGCGGGCAGTGACGCATAGGCGCGCCAGCAAGCGGCCGCATCGGGAGTGGTCGCACAAACCAGCGGTACGCACATCAGAGCCATCACCAAAAACATGATCGTTGAAAAACTTCCCGCGCGATTGGCCGCATAGCGCGGATGTTCAAGACAGAGAATCTGCCCCGTGAACAGGAATGAAGCGATGAGTGTTTCCAATTCACCACGGCCCAATTTTAATTCATGCAGATTCATCCTGGCCAGCACCGCCGCCCCAGTGATGACCAACATGACGCTGACAAAGGTCTTGATCGAAGGCAGCCGACGATGCGCCAGCGCCACCCATAACGGAATGAACACACAATACCCCTGCGTAAGGAAAGCGCAGGTGGATGCCGCCGTATAACCCACGCCATCCATCTGGAACAGAATGCCGCCGCCGCCGAAAAGCCCGATCAAGATCCCCTGCTCTAATTCGCGGCGGGAGATGGTTTTCAATTGAGAAAAGAAAATGACGCTGAGGATCAGGCCGGCGATGCCGAACCGATACATCACCCCCAACGAAGTCAAAAACCAACTATCGGCGCCGGGCAAAAGTTTTTGTTGCGTGAGTTCCAACGCTTTCATCACGGGAAAGCTCAAGCCCCACAGCGTGGTACAGAACAAGAGGATGCGGATGGCTTTGGCCCTTTTATTTTCAGCGGACATGCGGCGCGAAGTCTAACGGGAGGCGCGCCGCAAAGAAATAAGGGATCGCGTGGAATGTATTGCTCAAAACGCCTTGGAAAACATTCAACATTGAACATTTAACTCCGAACATTCAAGGAATGGGGACGCGTTACCTTGGACGTTGGAAGTTGAATGTTCAATGTTGAATGTTTCCCTTGCCCCAGCAGCCATCGAATCTCAATGAACGGCTGCAACTTCCCGGAGCAAGTCATTGGTTTGCTCCAAAGCGGCAATAATGGGCACACCATCCACACTGAATTCTCCCAGTTCATTCAACCGGTGCAGAATGACTAATCGCTCTTGAAGAATATCTTCAATGGCGGGCGTGGTATACGCATTGGGATAAATGGGTTCATTGAGCAACACGTGCCATCTTTCCAAGAGCGATTCTATTTCCATAATTTTCATAGGCAGCACCTTTTTTTAAAAATCCACTGGTCCGTTGATTGCTTTTGAAAAAACATGTTTGTTTATAAACGCGATTAGTTCCAGTCAGCCATCGTTAATATCCCGTGCCCGGTTGAGTGACATAGGTGGAACTTACATTATTTGTCGCAACCACCTCGGGAGCCGAAGCGATCCGATTGGCAATGTTGACGCCGTTGACCTCGTCGTAGCTAAAGACCAGACGATCATTTAGTTTCAGGTCAGACAATTGCCCATCTGTCTTGCCATTCATCACGATGGCGCAGTTGTCCGCGAGATTGAACTTCTTTGAACCAAAGAACGTTTTGGTTTTGACGATGCGATTGGGTATGTCAATGGCCGTCAGCGTGCCGGTGTACAAAGCGCTTTTTTGAACGATCCGGCAGGCGGTCAGAACATTATCCGGGGTTTCATAAGTCACCGTCACATGCTCGCCAATTTGGACGTCGGCTAACGAGCCTGATTTGCCATTATGCAACGCCACGGCGCAATTGCTTGAAACCTGAAACGTTTTATCCGACCAGTGCACCGCTACGGTCAGGGTTTGATTGGTCAGATTCAGGGCCTTGACCTGCCCTTCAAAAATTTGCGGCTGCAGTTCCACCCGGTCAGCAATGAGCACGCTGTTGGTCGCTTGATAATCAACTTTCACCTTTTGGCCGGTCCGCAGGTCTTTGAGGCCGCCAGCCCGGTTGTCCAACAGGACATAAACGCAGTCATTGCCTGCGTTAAATTTTTTACTGGAAACAAACCCTTTGACCGTGAGCAGGGATTCTTGCGAATCCACCCAAGTGATGATGCCGGTATAAGTTTTCTCCGCTGAATTAGTGGCGGTATCCTCATGGGCCAGCACAGACAACGCTGGCATCGCCAACAAAGCTGGGACACAAACCGCCAGCCAACCGTATAATTTGCAATTTTTCATAATTTTACCAGGTTGCAGGTTAATTATTCAGGTCATTTCAGCTTGCCGCGTGCCATGGCCCATTGCGCAGCAAATGACGCGCTTTTATTAGATGCCATGCAGATTGCAAACCAGACAATGCAATTTGCAAATCGCCCGTTATTTTGTGCCAGTCGCGCGGACCGTTAATACCGGGCACGGGGCATGACGAACGATCCGTTCAGCAGTCCCGCCCAACAATATCCGGGTAAGACCGGTATAGCCGTGGGTGGTTAGAACAATCAAATCCACTTTCAATTGCCGCGCCATTTCGGAAATCTCATAAGCTGGTTGGCCAATCCGTACTTCAACCTTGCCGCGAAGAGTTTCCGGGACGAATTTACGGCTTATCTCGGCCAGGTGTTTACGGGCGGCAATCAATGTCCGTTTTTCATCCGGCACCACCACGCCCATTTCCGCCGGATAGACAATTGGCATTATGACATGCAGCAGCAGGATACGCGCGCCGGACTGGGCTGCCAGGGGAATCGCGAAATGCAATGCTTTGCGGGCGTTTTTTGAAAAATCAACCGGCACGAGAATGCCTCGCCAGGACAATGAATCCGAAATTTTTGTTTTTGGTTTCATGGTTCAAGTCACCTGTCGTACCGCATTCCGGCTGCCAAATGGGTTGGGAGAATAAGAGGCGCATTCTTCGTCATCCCACCATTCGCCATCCACCAGGAAACGATATTGATATTCGCCCGGCTGCATCGCGACTGCAGCCTGCCAGATACCGTTGTCATTTTTGCTCATGGCGATTGCGCTTTTTTCCCATTGGGTAAAATTCCCTGCCAATTGCACGTCTTGGGCCGTTGGGGCATTTAGTAAAAAAAGTTGTTCGATTTTTGGCGCCGCATTCTTGCCGGATTTTTTTTTGCTCATGCTTTGGCTTTAGCTTATTGAATGCCAAAACCAGATCATCTTCGTTTGACTCAAGTTTTAATTAAAAATGACAACCGCCACCAGCCGTGACTGGAAATTTGCCGGAAGACAATTTTGACATCTGCGGAAAGTGGGTGGAGGTTGACTTATGAAACACACCCGATCAAATCAAGAGACACACGGCAGGGCCGATCTGCAGCGATCCCCAAAGCCGGTGAAGGCCGGTCTGGAACCGCTGATGGAAGTGGAATTGATCATCCAAGACATCCGGCAGCGAGCGGATCATGTGGGTCCCTTGTTAAAAGACATCTTGCAAGTCGGCCACGGACATCATACCGAAAACCAGGCCTGATTCAGGGTCGCGTCATCTTCTTGCGGGCGGATTCAAGGATTTCACGTTCGCGGGCGGTCAGGCTTTGGATGCCTTGCGCCGAAATCTTGTCGAGAATTGAGTCCACTTTATCTTGCAAAAAATCGTCGGGGGAAACGTCTTCATCCCGCGCGGCCGGACGCCAGAATTTATTGGCGCCGACATGTTTGATGGCCGGTTCCGGAAAACGTTCCCGGCGGGCAAATAAATCCCCCACCCCGCCAAATCCATGTTGGATTTTGCGCGCATAAACAAACCCGGCAAAAATACCGCCCAAATGCGCCGCATTGGCGACATAGCTTCCCGGCGTCAACAGTCCCAACACCGCCAGGCCGACGGTGGCCCAAAAGAGTATTTTCCCAGTCAGAGTGACGGGAATGAAATACAAGAAGAGGAGCGTGAACTGTTCCCGCCAGTTGATCACGGCAAAAGCCGCGATGAGTCCCGAAGCCCCCGCCGAAGCGCCAACGACAGGCGCGTCAGAATGGGTCACCAGCGCGTAGAGCACCTGCACTACGCCGCCAAAGATGCCGCTCATAAAATAAAGCCCGAGGAAACGATTGCGGCCAAAAACGGTTTCCACAGAACGGCCAAAAAAGTAGATGGCCAGCGAGTTGAAGAGGATGTGCATCCAACCCGCGTGCATGAATTGAAAGGTCACCAGTTGCCAGAGGTAACCCTGCTTCAGGCCTGCGAGACTCAAGGCGAAAAACGTGTTTTGAACATGATAACCTGCTGGAAAATAATTCGCCGCCAGTTGGATGAGAAACACCACGGCATTCACCAGCAACAACATCATCGTCCAGGATACCCGGGAATCAGAGTATTCCGGCTGGCGCATGTAATCACGATCTTCGAGCATATTTATTGATTGGCGATCCGGCCATCCACGAGTTCAATCACCCGATGCGCATGTGCGGCCACTTTTTCGTCGTGCGTGGCGATGACCAGCGTCGTCAGTTTTTCGACACATAAACGCTTTAACAGTTCAATGATTTCAATCCCCGTCTTGGAATCCAGATTGCCCGTCGGTTCATCGGCCAGCAATAATTCCGGTTCGTTGATCAAGGCCCGGGCAATGGCCACCCGTTGCTGTTCGCCGCCGGAAAGCTCGGACGGCTTGTGGTCTTCCCGGGCGTTCAACCCGACCAACGCCAGCAAGGCATGGGCGCGTTTTTCCGCCTCGCCAACCGGAATGCGGGCGATCCGCGCGGTCAGGCAGACATTTTCCAGCGCGGTCAATTCCGGCAACAGATGATATGCTTGAAAAACAAAACCCACCCGGCGGTTGCGAAAATGCGTCAGGTCGCTTTCGGCATAGCCGGAAAGTTTTTGCCCGCAAAAAAGAATTTCACCGGCGTTCGGCACATCCAGGCCGCCGATCAGATGCAGCAAGGTGCTTTTGCCCGTGCCGGACGCGCCGCGCAACGCCACGAAATCACCGCGCGCAATCTCCACATCCACCCCGCGCAACACTTCCAGCGTGCGGCTGCCCATGACGTAGGTTTTTTTGAGGCCGCGGGCGGATAAAAGGATCTCACTCATAACGCAACGCCTCCACGGGTTTCAAACGGCTGGCATAATGCGCGGGCAGAATCGCCGCCGCCAGGCAGATCACCAGCGAGCCGCCGCAGATGATCGCGATGTCCGACGGACTGATCAACGCCGGCAGTTCATTGAAATGATAGACAATCGGCGAGAACAGATCCGCCCCGGTCAGATGATTCATAAAACGCAGGAAATCGTTACGCACGTGCAGCGCGAACAACCCCAGTCCCAGCCCCAGGACGATGCCCATCACACTCACGATCACACTCTGGATCACGAAGATGGACATGACCTGAAAATTGGTCGCGCCGACGGCTTTCATGATGCCAATGTCACGCGTTTTCAAGATGACAAACGTGATCAACGTACAGGTGATGCCGAACGAAGCCACAATCACGATGAAAAACATGAGATAATACATCATCCCCTTCTCTACCACCACCGCGCTCAATAAGGGTGCATTGTCCTCCATCCAGGTCCGGAAACGGAAGCCGTTGCCAAGTGATTTGATCAATTCATTTTCCACCCGCGTCACTTGGTACGGATCTTTGACGGTCACGACCAGGCCGTGGACAGAATCTTCGAGATCATACAAATCTTGCGCGCTGCTGAGCGAAGAGATGACGACCTTGGAATCAAAATCATAATAACCCGTGTCAAAGATTCCACGGATTTCATAGACCATCGGCGCGATGGCTTCGTATTCCTTGCGATCATACGCCTCCTTCATCCGCTTGATTTCCCTGGCGGAATAAATTGAGACATGATCACCGGGTTGCAAATGCAGGTTCTGCGCAAAATCGGCGCCCACCACCAAACCTCGCCCGCTCAGGTCAAAGTCACCCGCAATAACCTGCTTCGATAATTGGCTGGTCTTGGCTTCGTTGTTCGGGTCCATGCCCCGCAAGATCGGGGTGTCTTGAAATGACGGCTGGTTCGTGCCGCCTTCCGTTTCCAACAGCACCGGGCCCATGACATAAGGCGAAACCCCGATGACATCCGGGTTGGCCTGGATCACCTTGGCCACGCTGAGATGATCCGTCATCGTCACCGGCGCACCGGTGTCCGGGTCCAACTGCATGATGGTGAGGTGCGGATTAAAGCCGAGAATCTTTTCGCGCAGGTCATGATCAAACCCGCTCATCACACTGATAACGATGATCAGAACCGCCACGCCCAGCGACACGCCGATGATGGAGATCAAGGTGATGATGGCCACGAATGTCCGTTTGGGCCGCAGGTAGCGCAGCGCCAGCAATAGTTCAAACGGCAATTTTGACATGAACGGACAGGCTAATGGCGCAACGCAACCCTGTCAATTTTCTGACGATGGCGCAGGTTTAAAAAACCTGTGACGGAGCCAAAACGACGCCAAAACCCATAAAGACCGCTACCCGTCTTTTTTTCCCGAACGGCCACCGTATTTCTTGAACCGCTCTAAATGCCAGCTCACCGTCACTTCGGCTGATGGCTGAATATCATAAGTAGCGGCAAAAGTGCCGAGCGGCTTTTCGCCGGTTGCAGCCAGAACCTCAGCGGCCACGGTCACGCAGACGGAACCTTCGGCGCTGGGCGACGAAGCGATCACGCGGACATTATCAACGCCCGGCGGTTGCGCAGCGCGATAAAATGATTTATCGCCGCTGGCCTTGGCTTCGCCGAGGTTCAAGTTCGGGCCGCCAAAGGCTGAGCAAAAATAAAATTTTCGGTTTCATTAAGCCAGTTATGGCCTGGAATGTTTAAAAAATTTGCGCCTGGGGCGACGTCATTGGTTTAGGTTGAATAATCATTTTCCACGTCGGATCATGGCCACAAATTGCGATTGATTACCGCAGTTGAAAGACTTTGAGCGGCATTCGCCACCGTAGCGCCGAGAGTAAATGAAGCGTCATCCAACGGGGCATACAACTCAAGACTGGCCTGCTGGAATATTCCTTGATGCTGCGCGCTCACTTCTTCGAAGTTCAGCATCGAGCGATAAACGAACCAATCCTGATAGTCTGCCTGGACTGGCGACCCTGAAAGCGTCGCGCCGTTTCCGCGGCTCCCTAGAACAAACCCAACCGGAGCCAATCGTTCGGAAACAGTACTGGCCAGCGTCCCATCCACATAAAAGCGCGTTTGCCCGCGCGCCCAGCCATGGGCGATCACCACCTCATGCCAGGCGTTATCGGTGCCCGAGACAACTGAGCTGTTCGTCACCCCATCGGCACTGATGTAAGCTAAACTAGTTGGCGTGATTTCGACATGGGGAGAAATCGAGGAATCAGGCAAAATAATGGCCGCCACCGTTCCGGTCGTAGCTGACCGCACGCGAAAAGAAACAGTGAACGAATGCATGGGCAGGCTCGGATAAAAGCTCAGTGAAGCCGCTTGGGTCGAGCCGGTTGCGAGATGCAGGAATTTTGCGCGATGGCCCCAGTGGGGCGTCGGCTTGCCCGCTTTGATTGCATCAAACACGCTGGGGACGATGGTCAGGAACATTTCATAATAACCGGCGTCGCTCGGGTGCGTGCCATCCCCGGATCCCAGGTTGATAAAGGAGTTGTTGACCCAATGACCAAAGCCATCATCCGTGGCGCCCAGAAAGTTCACGCTCGCCACATCCAGGGTATTCAAGAGCAGATCCATTTTCTTCAGATAGACGTACTCGTTACTCGAATAGTCATTCTTGGGATATTGGTTGCCTAGCAGCGGCAAAATATTATTCGAGCGCGCCATGGCGATCAGGTTGGTGATGCCAGTAAAAAAATGGTTGAAGACCGCCTGCGGATGGGGTGATTTAGCCAGGCCTTCATTACCGAGCGACAGGCCGATCAAAACTTCGTCAGCATGAACCGGCACTTCGTCCCGATAAAAACGACTTCTGACCCGCCCCGTCGTATCGCCGCCGATGGATTGATTCACCACCTGCCAGCCATTGGTTTTCTGGGCAACCGTCAAATCCGCCGCGTAGCCATTCACATACGATCCATTGATGAATTGATTATGGATGTCACCCGATGATCGGGAGCCATGCGCCACCGATGAACCAAGCACGGAAAGAACCCCGCGCTCATTCGCTGGCGATGAGGTATTCGTCTCAATGTTTGCCGCCGCTGCCGGAACCAATGGCGACAAGATAAATGGAACACACAATACAATCGGCCAGAAATATAATCCGGGTAGTTTCATGCTTTAGATTATAAATTTCAGACGATTAAACGAACGAAAAAATCCAGTTTTTGTGCGGACGATAAACGAAGAAAATACAGCGGATATTGGCGCGTCAGTCCTGTCATCATCCTGCCACAACCATCACCGTGATATCGGGTGAAAATTTGTTTTAATTTTTAAAACGCCAACATTGGTTCGGAATGTATTATGAGAAAAACGACCTCTATCTCCCGGCCTTCGCCCAACTTCCCTCCGCTTGGGCTGGCTCAACCACTGATTAAACCGGCTTATAAAATCTCCCACAATTGTTAAACAAAATTGTCAATGAAAGCCGGCGCCAGTTCACGACAAGTTATTCGTAGTTTATATTGATATTCCAATAAAAATTGACGGCATATGGAGTGCTGAGTTTCAGGCAACTTCCGATTCCGCCCCTCGCTCCAATTCTTTCCGTGTCGTTCAGCCATGATCGGTTCCAATTTTACCGTTGCTGTCATCAAACTTTTTGGAAGGGCCGCAGGCCCGGGAACAAAAGTTAGGACTTTTAAATTTCATGCTCACAGGAATAAAGGCCGGGTGAGGGCACCCGTAAAACTAATCCCGAAACCCTGGCACCTTAATTCGAGCATGAGCAGCAAACATTCAACGCCCAACACCTTCCTGGGAAGCTCCTGCTTCGCGTTTTATTTCCCCGGTGCAAACGGATTTTTTGCTTCGGGCGCAGTCCCCCGGCGCAGGAAGAACGGACTCACGAACAGATAAACCCAGCCGACGATGAGATGCATCCCGAAAGCGAAACACAATCGGACCAGATCAAATACGCCGAGGCCGTAAAGCCAGAGCGACAACGCCATCAGCAGAGCACCGGGCATCAAGATCGCCCCGGCCAGCCGCCAGCTTTGGAGCAGGCTCAAATCACGGTTCGCAAAAAAAGCAACCAACCACACAGGCACAAAATAAACCGTCGCCAGCACAAACCAGGACAACAGCAGGCCAAAGAAAATCGCGAGCGCGGTTAATCCAAGGATTTCCGGCGCCCACGCACCCCACATCGGCTGCAGGTCCGTACGGTTGAAATAAAATGATTGGTCGGGCGGATAATCAATTTCCGCCTCGCCAAAGACCGAGAAGATCAGGAGCGATTCACTGCCGAACTCAAATTGAAATTGCGCGGGCGAACGAACGGCGCCGGTATGTTTCGCATCCACGCTGAAGGCCAAAAAATGTCCTTCGGCCAGCAATTGCGGCGCGGCATCAGGCAGTCCCAATTCACCCCGCACAATGCCGCCGGTTTCAGGCAATTGCCGGATGGCCGCATCCACCGTCGGAAAAAAACCCCGCGCGAGCAACCAGACAACCGTGAGGGCGACGATCAGCGCGATCAGCGCCTGCACGACCAGCAAGCGTTCAAACGAAGCGCGGGCGAACGCCGCCACGCCGCGCGGCGTGATGGGTTCCCAGGCAAACTTCGATTCGGTAAGCGCGCTCACGGCATAAATAGTGCCATAAACGCGGGCAAAAAATCAGCCTTGTTTTTGCAGACCTCCAAGCGCACCAGCCTCCAAGCTCCAGAGAAGCACCAATACTCAAGCACCAATCATCGTGCGACGATTGTTTTTGGAGGTTGAAATTTGGAATTTCTCTGGACCTTGGAGTTTGGTGCTTGGTGTTTTTCTTCGTCGGGTCAAACGCGGCAAAAAAATTAAACCACCAAGCACCAAGTTTTTAAGTGCTTAGAACGTTTTAAATAATCCTGTAGCCATGCGGTTAAAGAACAAACGCAGCGGTCTTTTTGGCCGGGGAAGCCGTTTTTGGCGGAGGCGCATGCCCGCAGCGGCCTGCAACTGAGTCGAAAACAGCTTCCCCGGCCAAAAATCCTCGCTCCTCACGGCCACATTATTATTTAAAATGCTCTAAGGCCTTGGCGGTTAAGACCCTGCTTCAAGCCGTCGTGGGTGCCTGACCCGGCTGGCCTGCCTGATTCGGCGGCGGCGTGTGGATGACAGCCAGCGGATAACGCAGTTTCATCACGTCGTCCACGAGCACTTCAATGTAATATGTTCCCGCCGTTTCAATCTTCACATTGCCGAAAACCATCACCCCGGTTGCGGCATGGGATGGCTCGCGCAATTCAAATTTCAGATCCGCCTTGCTCACCACCGTGGTTTGATCCGGCGCGATGAGGCGGACACTTTCGTGAAACTGGCCGATGCCAGCCGTCCAACGGTTGAAGATGCATAAACGTCCCGCCACGATGGGCAATTGCGGCACGCGGATGAAACTCAATACCCCAATGAGAAACAGGTTGCCGTTGGCTTCCTGGCGGACTTCTTCGCACACGAGCGAACATTGGAGATCAGGGAGAATGCGGGTGGGGTTCATAGATTAGTTTTAAATTATAAATTTTGAATTCTAAGTTGCTGCCAGGAAAACTGGCCGTCAGTTTGGAAACGATTGGGAAAAATTTGCCAGGACTGATTCGCTTCGCTCCATTTGTATTTATGCGATGGATTGTTCGGCCGCCCGCACCGT
Organism: Verrucomicrobiia bacterium; assembly: GCA_036498725.1. Taxonomy (GTDB): domain Bacteria; phylum Verrucomicrobiota; class Verrucomicrobiia; order Limisphaerales; family UBA11358; genus UBA11358. The sequence goes on from DASYEY010000176.1 coordinate 32,539, forward strand.
GTTTTGCAGCAGCATGGCGATGGTCATCGGGCCAACGCCACCGGGGTTCGGAGTCAACTTTCCGGCGATCTTTTCCACCGCCGCAAAATCCACGTCACCGACCAGTTTGGTTCCCGTTTTGGCCAACGCATCCGGCACGCGGTTCACACCCACGTCAATCACGGTCGCGCCGGGCTTGACCATGTCGGCCTTCACAAATTCCGCCACGCCGATCGCAGCCACGATGATATCGGCGCGCAGACAATGCGCCCGGATGTCGCGCGTTGCCGAATGACAGAGCGTCACGGTCGCATTTGCGCCCCGGCCTTTCTGGCATAACATCGCCGCCATCGGTTTGCCCACGATATTGCCACGGCCGAGCACCACCACTTCTGCCCCATCCGTTTTCACCCCGGAACGTACAAGTAATTCCACCACGCCCGCCGGAGTGCAGGGACGGAAACCCGTGGTGTCGCCCAGCATGAGTTTGCCGACGTTGACCGGATGGAAGCCGTCCACGTCTTTCGCCGGTAAGACGCTGGAATAGATTTTCGCTTCGGAGATGGGCTTGGGCAGCGGCGCCTGCACCAGAATCCCGTGCAGGCGCGGATCGGCATTTAATTTTGCGATGAGCGCGAGCAATTCGGCTTCACTCGTCGTCACGGACAAAACGTACGTTTCAGAGAAGATGCCGAGTTCAGCGCAGGCTTTTTCCTTGCGCCCCACATAAACCTTGGACGCCGGATCTTCGCCGACGCGCACGAACGCGAGTCCGGGCGCAACCCCGCGATTTTTCAAGTCCGCGACCCGTGCCGCCAGTTCTCCCTGGATCTGCGCGGCAATGGTCCGGCCATCAATGAGTGTCGCTGGCACGGGGACTCTTAAGGACTTTGGTTTTCAGCATGTTCGTGGAGAGAACATAAATTTTCTGGACCGTCAGCACTGGGGTATCTTTCCAGCGCGAGTCCAAACCTTCTTCACCGGTAACATTGATGTGACGACCAACATAGTGCGACAGATTCAGGTTCGTCGTCGGGCTGTAAAGATAATTAATGGATTGATCCGTGGCTGGGTCGAACAATTCAAAATAGGTTGGTGCCACCACACTGGTGGAGGAACGGACATAGCCTTCATGCGTCACCACGCGCGGGATTGGCGGCACATTGGTATCAATCGCCGGCATCGTGATCACCGGCGTGGGCACGTTCGGATTCACGACCGGCGTATTGGTGTCGTTCGCGATCGGCGGCGGCAACAACGCGGTGCTCGCCGGGGTCGGTTCCGCCGGCGGAGTGGCGATCGGCGGTTCGGTCACCGTGGTCACGGTCGTCGGGACCGGATTGGCCGGTTCCGTTGCGTTCGGCGTTACGGGCACTTCCGTGGACGGGCCAAAATTCGTCGGCGAGTTTCCAGACGCTTCCTGTTTCAGATACATGGCAGCGATGAATCCGTAAGCATTCGCGGGGGCGGCAATTTTTGTCCATTCGCCCTTGGTGCCGGTTTCAGTCACTGCCGTGCCGTGCTCAACCACACCGAGGACGCTGTAATCTTCGCTCGGGCCGCCGCGCAGATTCAATTTTTTGGGGATGACAGTTTTGTCTTTGGCATCAATGAACGACGTGCGCACCCAGACATCCGCCCCGGTTGGCAAAGTGATTTTCGCCCATTGCGCCGGTTCATCAGCCTTATGTTTGTCCAGATTGATCTGGCTCAAAATCGTCACGGTCTCGCCTTTTTGAACGTGCGCGACGACTTCACCCTTGAGACCCGCCTGGCCGCGGACATTCAAATTGCTCACGCACACTTCGGCCGGTCCGGGAACCAGCGTGATCGTGGATTCACTGAAAACCATTTTTTTGGCCGGCGTACTTTCCGTCCTGGCGGCAACTTTTTTAGGCTCCGTCTTCGCGGTTTTTTTCTTGTGCTTGGCGGGCGTTTTTTTGGCCGGGGCATTCGTGCTGGCGGCAACCGGCACCGGATCAGCAACCATCGGCACGGCGGCTGACGTCGTATTCGCGGGGGGCGGAATCGGCGGCAGCGAACTGTTTTGCGCGGTCGCGCTCACGGCGACCAGCACTCCCAACAATAAAAAGTAATTCGTTTTCATAAATCCGAGGTCAAAGTTTTAATTTCCGCCGGCGTCAAGGTGCGCCATTTGCCAAGCTTCAATTCGCCCAGCTTGATTTTTCCAATCTGCGTCCGTTGCAATTTTTTTACGATCAAATTCTGCGATTCAAACAACCGCCGCACTTCGCGGTTCTTGCCTTCGCCCAATTCCAGTTCCACGACGCTGCGCGCCCGGCTGCCGGAAACAATGTGCGCTGACAGCGCTTTCAATTTTTCACCGCCGCTAAAAATTCCGCGCACGAACTCGGCCAGCATCTCCCGCGTCACTTCGCCCTCGACCGTCGCGATATATTTTTTCACGACGCCGTAGCGTGGATGCGTGAGGCGCAGGGCAAATTCTCCATCATTTGTGAGAAAAATCAATCCCTCGCTGTTGAAATCCAGCCGGCCCACGGAACTAACCCCCCGCCATTCGCCCGGCAATAATTCATAGATTGTTGGACGGCCCAATTCGTCCTTGTGCGAACAGACACATTTGACCGGTTTGTTGAGTGCGAGGTAGACTTTCTTTTTTACGCGCACCGGCAGGCCATCGAACGTGACTTTATCGTGGGCGGGATCAACTTTGGTTCCGAGCAGGCGAACTGGGTGGCCATTAACCGCCACCCGTCCAGCTAGAATCATTTGCTCAGCCGCGCGGCGCGAAGCCACGCCGGCATCAGCCAGATATTTTTGAAGACGAACACTCAAGCGTCAAATCGTGAAAGGTTAAACCGTTGAACCGTTAAACCGGTCGGATGATTTAACCATTCAACGAATCAACGAATTACGCTTCCGGCTTGGTCTTGCGAAGACCGGTGATCCGGTCGCCGTCCTTGCGTTGACCACGTTTTTTGAGAAGTTCCGTGCGTTCAAAACGCTTGAGAACATTACGCTTGCCACCGAGGGTGGAAGCCGCGCGCAGGCTGCGATGCTGTGACATAAATTATATTTAGTTGAGTAATTGACCGCCTTTGATTCAAAAAGCGGACGCGGACTGTAACATATTCAGGTCAAAAGCCAATGGTTAATTTGCACTCAAGCACCACGAACCCTCAAACTTGAACGTCAGGCCATCCGCCGTCCGGTTCTGAAACTCAAAATTAAAAACTCAAAACTTTCCCTGCCCCTTCACTTTCCCGCCGGCGCCCGGCTTTGCACCGCATTCAGCACCATCTGCCAGTTAAAATAG
>DASYEY010000177.1:0-14070 GCA_036498725.1 Verrucomicrobiia bacterium
CAATTTGCGTTATTACCACAACGATTTTGCCTTTTCTGACACCGCCGTGATATTGGGTCACAACCGGCAGTTTCAATTTCTCGTAAATGACGGCGACAAGACCTACGCTGTCGTCTGCAAAAAAACCGGCCGGCTCCAGTCCGCCCCATAAAATGTCCACTCCTGAAAATAAACGGTTTCGCATTGGTTCGGTGCACTATCTCAATGCCGCGCCGCTGACGCGCGATATTGAAAGTGACCTCATTTTCACCACGCCCGCCAAGCTCGCGCAGATGCTCCGGCGCGATGAACTCGATGCCGCACTCGTCAGCATCACCGAAGTCCTGTTGAACGATCGCTACGATATCCTCGATGGCATTGCCATCGCGACCCTCGGTGAAGTATATAGCGTGTTTCTCGCGCATAAAAAGCCGCTGGCGGAAATCAAGGAAGTCTTTTGCGATACCGCGTCGTTGACGAGCGTGAATCTGTTGAAAGTTTTACTCGCTGAACGTGGTTTAAAACCTGAATTCAAACCGTTGGAAAGTTACGCCGCCGCCGCGGACAAAGACTTTGTCCTGATCATCGGTGACCCGGCGATCGAGTTTCAGCGCGCGCCGCACGTGCACGAAATTTTCGACCTCGGCTCTGCGTGGCTGGAACTCACAAATCTACCGTTTGTTTTCGCGGTTTGGGCCTTGCGGCGCGGGGTCGAGAATCGAGAATTGTGCCGCGAATTGCGCGCCGCCAAGAATTTCGGGCTGGAAACGCTGGATTATCTGATCGAGAACCGCGAGGAATTCGACCGGGATTTTCGCCGCGACTATTTCGAGTGGCATATCCACTATCATCTGGCCACGGATGAAAAGCGCGGCATCGCCAAATTTTGCGAACTACTCCGCAAACATAACCTCGGCCCGGTATTTGAACCTAAGTTTGTGCCCTAAGTTTTTCGGTCGAATGGGCGGACGAGCAAAATTCAGTTTTGAAAGTTCGGCCCCTTTAATGTAAGGATTCGGACGCGGTTTTTACGCCTCATTTTTTCACTTGCTGCGCATCTGGTTCGGTATAGATTCGGCGGGTCAACTTATGAAATGGTCAATCACCCTCGCTGTATTAGCTGTCAGCCAAGTTGTTTGTTTGGCTCAATTTTCATTTTCAACCGATTTCAGTGGCAATCAGAATTTTGCCAGTGGCGTCGGCACCACCGGCTGGCTCGGGGCTTATGGCGGCAATAATCCTTCATCTACCTTTGCTTCTGCGGGTGGACATCTGACGATTAACGACACGGGCGGCCATTGGGAAGGTAATTTGAAGTCAGGCCACCTTTTATATGTCAGCGTCACGGGTGATTTCACGATGGAAGGTTTCATGAACAGTTTGAATTCCCCGAACTATACCACGACGGGCATTGGCGCATTTGATCCTTCCATCACTACCGGCAGCCCCACCCTCACTTGGGTTGGCGCTTTTTATAAAGGGTTCGATGGTGAAATTGGCACCCGTTCGGTCGTCAACGGTTCCGGGGCAGGAGATAATAGTCCTTACAATATATCTGATTCAAGCAGTCCGTCGCTTTATTTTGAAATGACCCGGGTTGGGGATGTTTTTACGCAATCCTATTCGTTGAATGGCACGGATTTTTTTGAGATCAACAGCGTTGTCATGGATTCACTTCCTGAAACCGTCGATGTCGGTATCTGGGATGCTTCTTATTCCAGCGCTACTTCGACCGCGGTTTGGAATTCATTCAGCGTCACGGCTAATGCGGTGCCGGAACCTGGAGTGATGACTTTGGCTGGAGTGGGCATTGCTGGGTTGCTGGCGCTTCGCCGCAAAAAATAAATAACTTTGGCTGCCCGGCAGCCAAAGTTGTTTGTTTCAGGCACGAACAAAATTTTATTCGGAAAATTTTGTCATTCCGTCAAAACCGTTTTCAGAACTTCGTCAGCTTTTCCAATTCTTTCACGCGCTTTTCAATATCACTGCGTTTGGTTTTGGTCGTTGTATTCAGGCCAAAGCCTTCGCAGCAGAAAGAGGCGGTGACGCTGCCATAAACCATGGCGCGGCGGATATTTGCATCAATCGAGCCCTTGGCCGTCGCCAGATAGCCCATCATGCCGCCGACGAACGAATCGCCGGCGCCCGTGGGGTCAACCACCTTGTGCAGCGGATACGCCGGACAGATGAAAACCCCTTTCGGGCCGGACAAGATGGATCCATGCGAACCTTTTTTGATGATGACGTATTTCGGACCGAGGGCGTGGATTTTTTTCAGCGCGGTGAAGACGTTGTCTTCTTTGGTCAACTGATGCGCCTCGCTGTCGTTTAAGACAAAACCATCAATGCGCTTCAATAATTTCAATAAATCGGGCAAGGCGATGTTCAGCCATAGGTCCATGGAGTCGGCCACGACGAATTTGGCGCGCTGCATCTGGTCGAGCACGCGATGTTGCAGGGCGGGTGCAATGTTCCCGAGCAATACGAACGGTACGGATTGATATGCCTTGGGCAACGTGGGTGAAAAAGTTTCAATCACGCCGAGTTCCGTCGCGAGGGTGCGGCGGTTGTTCATGTTCAATTCATATTCGCCGCTCCAATGAAACGTTTTCCCCGGCAACATTTGCAGGCCGGCGAGGTCAATTTTGTGACGGCGATACAGTTCGATGTATTTTTTCGGAAACTCTTCGCCAACGCCGCCGACCAGTTTAACGGGTGAAAAAAAGCTGGCCGCGACCGCCGCATGGCTGGCCGAGCCCCCCAGCAGGCGCGGATTTTCGGCCTTGGGAGTTTTAATGGAATCAAGTGCGGTGGTGCCAACGATTAGAACGCTCATTTGGTGATAATTTTAAGTTTTCTGTGTTAAATTTTAAGTGAAGCCGGATTTATTTTTTCTGGATCAATTCGATCTCGTAGCCTTCCGGGGCGTCAACGAAGGCGATGACGCTGCCGCTGGAGGTCGTGGTGGGACCGTCGGAATATTTCAGGCCGTGCTGCGCCAGATGTTTGGCAAATTCATCGAGGCTGGTTACTTCAAACGCCAGGTGGGTCAAATCCGGCTGTACCTGCACGGATTCACTGCCGGGAAAATAGCAAAGCTCGATCTCTGCCTCGCTGCCGGGCGCCTGGAAAAAAACCAGTTCCGAACCGCGTGGCGACTTGTGCCGGCGCGTTTCCGTGAGGCCAAGCACCTCACGGTAAAATTTTACCGTGCGTTCCAGATCATTCACGCGATAGCGCGTATGCAGCAGTTTTCCGACTTTCATGCGCAAAGTATAAGCCGGTCCCAAGTCGGAAGTCCATTATCCAAAGCGTGGCGAATCGCTCATTCTGTGACTTTGGGCTTTGGACTTTGGATTTTGGCCGCTAGTATTGTTCCATGGGTAAACGACGCGAAGCGCGCGAGCGCGCGGTGCAATTTTTGTTTCAGCACGATCTGAACACGCCGGAAAATCTGGAATTGGAGCTGGCTCAATTCTGGAGTTCCCAGCGTGCGGCGGCCATTGAGGATGAAAAAGGCCCGGCAAAATGGGGGCAAACGGTGGAACTGCCGCCGCCCACGGTGGAAGAAGCCGAGACGCGCCTGTTTGCCGAACCCCTGATCAAAGGCGTTTTGCAATACCGCGAGGCGATTGATGAAAAGATCAAAAGCCATGCGAAAAACTGGGATTTTCACCGGATTGCCGCCGTGGACCGCAACATCATGCGCCTGGCGATCTACGAGATGCTGTATCGCGATGATATTCCTCCGGTCGTCAGCATCAACGAGGCGGTGGACATCGCCAAAAAGTTTTCCACGGAAGACAGCGGCAAATTTGTGAACGGGATTTTGGACAAGGTGCGCGGCGAAATTCTACGCCCGGCACGGGGAGTGCAATGAAGTTGGCTGATTTACATTTGCACACCAATTTTTCCGACGGCACTTTTACGCCCGAGGAATTGGTCTTGAATGCGCAAAAAGCCGGGCTTTCGTGCATCGCCTTGACCGACCATGATACGGTCGAAGGCTGTGCGCGGGCGGCAACGGCCGCCGCCGCCGTGCAGATGGAATTCATCCCCGGCGCTGAACTCACCGCCGAGCACGATGACACCGAAGTCCATATCCTCGGTTATTTTCTCGATACCCAAAACCAGACGCTGCTGGGTGAGATCGCGAAATTTCAAGCCGTCCGCCAGCAGCGCATCCACGAAATGGTTGCGCGCATCAATGAACTGGGCGTGCCGTTATCGGTTGAATCTGTTTTTGCGCTGGCGAATTGCAAGTCCCCCGGCCGGCCGCACGTTGCGCGCGCACTGGTGAAGCAAGGCCTCATTCGTAATCTCGATGAAGCGTTTGAACGGTTCCTGAAAAAAGGCCGGCCCGCCTGGGTGCCAAAATCCAAAATGTCCGCGTTGGAAGCTGTCGAGTTGATCCATAAAGCCGGTGGCCTGGCGGTCATCGCGCATCCGGGTTTGAACCGTACCGATGAAATCATTCCCGGACTCGTTGCTGCCGGCATGGACGGCATCGAATGTTTTCACACAAAACATTCCACACAGATGTCCGAGCGTTACCTGATGATCGCGGACAAATATCGTTTATTGGTCACCGGCGGCAGCGATTGCCATGGTTTCAGCAAGGCCAAGCCGCTGATCGGCACCGTGAGACTGCCTTACGAACACATTGAGAAAATGAAGGCAAAGCGTGATGAAGTGCGCCAGATTGCAGGGTTAACACGGTCAAACGTTGAGCCGTCGGCGCCGTCAAACGCCTAAACCCTTTCACGTTTTAACGTTTCAACTCTTTAACCATTTAACGCGTTCATGGGACTCTTCGCCAAATTTAAAGCCGGACTGGCCAAAACCCAATCCAAGCTCGTCCATGAGATCAAACGCATCGTCACGCGCTCGCCCAAGCTCACCGCCGAGTCGTTGGAAGAGATTGAACACGCCCTGATTGCTGCTGATCTGGGCATGGCGATGACCACGCAGATTGTGACGGCGGTCAAAACTGCTTATGAAACCCAGGGCAGTGCGGGCTTGGATTATCTCGCCATCGCCCGGGCGGAAATCGAGAAAAGTCTCTCCGCCAATAACGCCGGGTTGAAGAAAATTTCCGGCGGCCCCACCGTGGTGTCCATCGTGGGCGTGAATGGTACGGGCAAAACCACCACCAGCGCCAAACTCGCGCATTACATCCAGTCACAGAACCAGACCGCCTTGCTGGCAGCGTGCGATACGTTTCGCGCGGCGGCGATCGAGCAATTAAAACTGTGGGGCGCGCGCTTGAAGATTGAAGTCGTCGCAGGGGCTTATGGTGCAGACGCGGCGGCGGTGGCGCACGACGCCGTGACGGCGGCGCTGGCGCGCAAAGCAGATTATCTTTTTGTTGATACCGCCGGGCGTTTGCATACCAAGCATAACCTGATGCAGGAATTGCAGAAACTGCATCGGGTCATCGGCAAGCAATTAGCTGGAGCTCCGCATGAAGTGTTGCTTGTACTTGACGGCAGTACCGGCATGAATGCGTTGAATCAAGCGCGGGAATTTAACAAGGCCGTGCCGCTGACGGGTCTGATTGTGACCAAGCTGGACGGCACGAGCAAAGGCGGCATGGTTGTGGCAATCCAGAAAGAACTGGGTTTGCCGATCAAATTTATCGGCCTCGGTGAGCAACCGGATGATTTGCAACCCTTCGACGCCAAGCAATTCGCGCAGGCGTTATTTGAGGAATAAACTGACGCACATCAAACCTGATGCGTTGCGCTCAGCTCAAGAACCGCGCGCGAGCGGCGGGCGTCATTTGTTGCAGATCAACGAGGGTGAGAAAATCAATCGTCTGAAATTCCCGATCCAATGCGGGCGGCCCGCAGATTTTAGCGCCAATCGTTAGATACGCGCGGAGCAATTTAGGGATGGAAACTTCTTCTTCGGCCAGGCGATCCAGTGCGCAGTCGAATTTCGCCGTCGGCCGCGTCTGCCATTGAACATCAGCGATGTGTTTCTTGCGGCACAATTCCGCGTAAGCCGAGGCACCGACCGCCGCGTCCTGGGACGTGATGGAGCTGCAACCGAGCAGGTAACGTGCGCCGCGTTCTTTCGCGTAATCGGCGATACCTTTCCACAATAAACCGAGCACGACCAGATTGCGATGCTGGCGGTGCACGCAGGCACGGCCAAGTTCAACAATTTCATGGCGCAGCGGTTCAAAGACGTTGAACTCAAATTCTTGTGCGGAGTAATAACCCAGATTTTTGGCGGCGTTTGTGCCGGTCTGTAATCGGTAGGTGCCGACAATCTGTTTCGTGGCCACATGTTCCACCAGCAGGTGGTCGCAGACGGCGTCAAAAGGATCGGCATCGCGCCCGGTCGCGTAGGACTGTTCCAATCCTTCGTTCAATTCGAGGTTGAACACCTCAAAACGCAGCGCTTGCGCCGCCTGGATTTCGTCCATGCTCCGCGCCAGCCGGACGGCGTATTGCGCCGAAGGGTTGACGACGAGACGGACAGCTTCACGAATGGTTTGAATCTGATTCACGATATTTAAACTACCCACTATATGTTACAAACAAATGACCGTAAAGTTACTTTCTGTTGTGAAATGAGAGGAGTTTTTCGACATACTTGCCCAGGAGATCAGCTTCTAGGTTTACTGCGTCGCCAAGTTTGCGTTCGCATAGTGCGGTAACGTTAAAAGTGTGTGGGATGATCCAAATTCGAAAGCTTTTCTGACTTACAGCGGCAACGGTCAAGCTCATGCCGTCCAGCGCGATGGAGCCTTTATGGATGACATAGCGTAAAATCTCTTTCGGCGCGGCAATTTCGAGCACGTGGTCGGTGCCAGACTTTTCCCAACGAATAATTTTGCCCATTCCGTCCACATGGCCGGTCACAAAATGGCCGCCCAGTGAACCATCCACCCGCAAGGCCCGTTCCAGATTTACGTGTGAACCCACTTTAACAAATTGCAGGTTGGTCAATTTCCAGCTTTCTTGCAGCAGGTCGAATTGGATCAATTTAAACTGGCCGCGCGGGGCGATTTTCACCACGGTCAGGCAGCAGCCGTTGACCGAGATGCTGTCGCCCAGTTTCACGCCGCGTCCGCTAATTTTGGCGCGCACCGTCAATTCGATGGATTTTGCGGTCGGCTTGATTTTTTCGATCACGCCCGTTTCTTCGACAATACCTGTGAACATAAAACTATTTTGTGGGTTTCCGGTTCATCGTTGCAAGCCTTTCACGGCAACCTGATTCAGAGCGTGTCTGGAAAAGCAGCTTTGACATCTTGCTCGTCCTCATCGTCATCCTCGTCCTCAATTCGATATTAGCAAGCGAGGACGACGAGGAGGACGAGAACGAGGATGATTCAGTGGGAGCCTTGTTTTCAAGCAGACTCTTTGTGTTTGACGATCGTGGCAGTCAGTAGCAAGTCATCGCCCAGTTTTTGCCACGTCACATCGCCTAGTTCGAGCACCTCGCTCAAATTTTTTGCGCCTTCGCCCGCAACGGCTTTGCGCGAATCGCGTCCGCCCAAAATCTTTGGTGCATAAAAGAACGCCACGCGGTGCGCGTGGCCGCCAAGTAAAAAGGAAGCGTTCACTTCGCCGCCGCCTTCCACTAACAGGCGCGTTACATTTTCCGCGCCGAGCTTTTTTAAGAGCCAGCCCAGATGAAGTTTTGAGTTTTGAGTTTTGAGTTTTGAGTTGATGAGCGGCGCGACGATGACCCGTACTTTCTTTGCCAAAGCCGTGACACGGTTTTTCGGCGCGTGTTTTGAAACGACCACGGTGGTCAAAGCGGCGTGTTCATCGCTTATGACTTTGGCGGTCAATGGCGTACGAGCCAGGGAATCTAAAATGATCCGTCGTAGTCGCGGGTTTTTATTTTTGATTCCTGACTTCTGACTTCTCACCGTCAGGCTCGGATCATCGGCCAGAATGGTATTCACCCCCACCAGGATGGCGTCGCTGCCCTGGCGCAATTTCATGCCGTATTCGCGGGCTTTTTCACCGGTGATCCACTTGGACTCACCGCTGGCAGTGGCGATTTTTCCGTCCAATGTCATGGCCGCTTTCACCGTCACCAACGGAGTGCGATGAACGATCCAATGATTGAACGCTTCATTCAATCGAGTGCAGTCGGCACTAATTTTCAGTAATTCCTTTTGCCGGGCTTCGCCCCACCACGTGGTGGGAATGCCAGCTTGTTGTAAAATCTTAAAACCTTTGCCAGCGTGATGCGGATTGGGATCCCGGGTTCCCACGATGACGCGTTTGATGCCGGCGGCGATGATCGCTTCCGTACAAGGCGGTGTGCGGCCATGCGTGCAACAGGGTTCGAGCGTGACGTAAAGGGTTGCGCCTTGAGGCCGATGGCCGTGCGCCTGTGCGTTGCGCAAGGCTTCGATCTCGGCATGGGGCAAGCCCGCCTGCCGATGCCAGCCGCGACCGATGATTTTTCCGTTCTTCACCAGAACGGCACCGACCATCGGATTCGGGGAAGTAGCCCCGTAACCGCGTCGGGCGAGCCGGAGGGCAAGGCGCATGCAGGCAGCTTCAGTCATCGTTATCAAAGTAACCGCTGGCCGCAAATGGCTCAAACGGAAAGCGACGATGGGTGGAATCGGTCGCGCTGCGACTGATTTTGCCTGTGCCACCGGCACTTGGTGGTGTGTTTCCGTGTTGGGCGCTCTATTTCGTCGCCTGCCGCTGCGCTCGGCGACGACTTTGGCCGCAGCGCAGCCAAAGCCACCATCTCTACCAAGGTGGTGGTGGTTTGCTATCGCCAATGAATCGTGCGTTGATGGTTTAGCTGGCAACCGCTACGATTCAACCATGCCTGAGACTTTGACGAATGGCACCGTGGGCGGTTTTGCCCATTGAAATGCCGTCAGCTTTGATTTGCCGATTATGGGACTGACCAAACTGGGTTGGAATGCAGAACGCGACGAACAATTCACATTGTATCGGGCGAAAGGTTTTATTCCGGCCCGGGTGGCCGTGGAGGATAAACATTTTTACCGCGTCTGGACGGCGGAAGCCGAGCTTTCCGCGCAGATCACCGGCAAAGCCATGCACGAAGCGCGGGGCGATCATTCCAAGCTGCCGAAGGTCGGCGATTGGGTGGCCGTGAAGCTGGTGCCCAATGAAGAGAAGGCCATGATCCAGGCAATCTTGCCGCGCCGGACCCAAATTTCCCGCAAGGTGTCCGGCCGGGAATCCGCCGCCCAAATCCTTGCCACCAACATGGAAACGGTCTTTCTGGTCACGGCGGCCGATGCGAGCTTCAACGCGGCCCGATTGGAGCGGATGCTCGTCATGGCGCACGAAAGCGGTGCGCGACCGGTGGTGGTGCTTAATAAAATTGATTTGTGCGATGACCTGGAAGCCAAGCTGGCAGAAGCCGGTCGCGTCGCGGGTGAAGTAGCCGTATTTGCGGTTTGTGCCATCACCGGACGCGGGGTGAAAAAGCTTTCTGCCCTGATCAAGGGCGGTGATACAGTGGTGTTCATCGGCACTTCCGGCGTCGGCAAATCCAGCCTCATCAATCAGATTTACGGCGAAGATATTCAGGCAACCGTGGAAGTGCGTGAACAGGATGCCAAAGGGCGGCACACGACCTCATGGCGCGAGATGATTTTCCTGCCGAAAGGCGGCGTGGTCATTGACACGCCCGGCATGCGGGAATTTCATGTCTGGGATGCCAATCAAGGCGCGCGCGAAACCTTTCCGGAAATCGAAGCGTTGGCCGCCAGTTGTCATTTCCGCGATTGCACCCACACCCAGGAAAAGAATTGTGCCGTGCTCGCGGCCCTCGCCGCCAATACCTTGCCGCGCGACCGTTACGATAGCTTTGTCAAACTTCAGCGCGAGATTGGTTATTCGCGTGAAGCGGAAAAACGGGCGGGCTGGCAGGACCGAAAAAAGAGCGATCGCGTCGCCCATCGCGTTTTCAACAAGCAGGATTGAGGTTAATGCTTCTCTTGGCTTCAAATTTACAGGCACAGCAAAAATTTGTCCCAAAGGAACAATGGGAGATTAGCCAGCCACGCTGTGGCTGGTAACTGCCAGCAGAATTTTTTCCGTCCTGAAAGGACAGTGGAAAAGTCCACATCTTAACTATACTCGCGTATTTCCATCGTCCCTTCAGGACGTTTTTATTTCGCCGCAACCAGGCACTCGTGCCCGGCTGGAGCGCATTAAATAAAACTGTGGCCGATTTTCGTTGGCGACGAATAGGGCCCGACGCCTTCCTCCTCGTCCTCATCGTCAGGCTCGTCCTCGGATTGGCTGGGTTTTTATTTAGAGACTCACGTCGTCTCCTGCAAAATCAGCCTGTGAGCGGCTACAGGTCTATTTAAAATGCTCTAATTTCCGGTTGTGCCTTCAGCACGAGAACCGCACGGCTCAGGTCGCAAAATCAAAATCTGAGCAACTCATGAAATAATGGCAGCGTGGGCAACGCAGCTTACATTTTTCATTGATCAACTCGTGACCGCATTGCAGGCAGTAACGCCAATGTTCGCCTGCGACCTCGGACCCGTTTGCCAGCGGGCACGCGTCATTATCAGCTTCGGTTTTTTCTGAGTCCGCCATTTATTGGGTTCGCCCAAATTTTTTCTCCAATTCGCGGTAATTCATCTCGATCAACGTTGGGCGGCCATGCGGGCAGGTATAAGGCATCGCGCAACGGCGCAGATCTTCGACGAGGTTTTCCAGTTCTGGTCCGGTGAGTGGATCATTGGCTTTCACCGCATGACGACAGACGGTTTTGGCAACGGTGTGTTCGCCGAGGCGGGCCAGATTCACCTCGCGCCCGGCGGCACGTAATTCGTCCACAAGATCAAAAACAAAGCGGCGCGGATTGGGTGCTTTCACAAATGGCGGCAGCGCATCAAGCAGGAACGTCCGTTCGCCAAATTCACTCAGGCCGACGCCGAGCCGGGTGAGGGCCGCAAGCTGTTCGCGTAAAAATTGAGCGTCGCGCGGTGGCAATTCAATCGTTTCCGGTAACAATAATTTTTGCGACGGTGTGGACCCGTTTTGTTCCAGGCGATTCAACATCTGCTCGAATAAAATCCGTTCGTGCGCCGCGTGCTGATCCAGCAGTACCAGTCCGCGGTCTGATTCCAGCAGCACATACAATCGGCCCACCACGCCAATGAGCCGGAGCGGGACATTAAGCAATGGCGTGACGCCCGGAGGCGATGCCGCTGGGGAAAGCGACGATGGTCGATGGCCCACGGGGGCTGATATTTCAGGTGTGACTGCCGTTGGTTCCGTTTTGACGGGCGTGGCAGACGCAAAACCCATCGTCAAGGGCGCTTGCGTGACCGGAGCCACGGCGGGTGTCGCGGGTTTTAATTTTTCGGGAAAATGGGGTAACGCCGCCGTTTCTGCCGGGGGATTGAACGAACCGATTTCTGGTTGTTGAAATTGAGGTTCCGGCGGCCGTATCGGAGCGCTCTTTTGCAGTTCAGAATGAAATAGGAGCAGGGCGTCGTGCACCGCTTGGGCGACGAATTTGCGGACCTCATATTCGCGGTGAAATTTCACCTCGCGCTTGGCGGGATGGATGTTCACATCCACGGCGGCGGGATCAATTTCCAAAAACAGGCAGCAAACCGGATAGCGACCTTTCATCAAGGACGTGTGATAGCCTTCGATGAGCGCGTAATTGATGCCGCGATTTTCCACCGGCCGGCGGTTCACAAACACGAACTGGCCGTCGCGGGTCGCCCGGGAAACGCCGGGTGAGCCGATCAACCCCCAGACCCGGATATGCGATTTGGGAGTGACGCGTTCGGCAATAACGGGTTTTTCAGGTGACGCATTTTCAAAGAAATCCGTTTCTTCCGGCGGTGTTTCCTGCCCGTCTTCAGCAAGGGCAACCGTGAAATTGACCGGCAACAATTTTTCCTCACCCAGCAACGCGCGGAGCCGCTCACGCAAGGCTTCAATGCGGCTGGCGACTGCCGGTTCGCTTTTAACGGCGGGCAATTGCCAGACGATGCGGCCATCCCGGCTGAACGTGAACGCCACTTCAGGAAAGGCCAGCGCGGCCAGTGTGAGATAATGTTGGATGTGCGCCGTTTCGGTTTCTTCCGTGCGCAGAAATTTCCGGCGTGCTGGCAGGTTGTAAAACAATTGCCGGACTTCGACGGTGGTGCCGCTGGCGCCGGCGGCGGCTTTGACTTCCGCAATCGTACCGCCGTTGATGATGATCTGGGTACCTTCGGGCGAAGTGCTTTCGCGCTCCCGGCTGGTCAGGATGAACCGGCTGACACTCGCGATGCTCGGCACCGCTTCGCCGCGAAATCCCATCGTGGCGATGGCCACGAGATCTTCGGCTCTTTGAATCTTGCTGGTGGCGTGCCGCTCGAGCGATAGCAACGCGTCGTCACGGCTCATGCCGAAACCATCATCGGTGATGCGGATCAAACTACGCCCGCCCGCCCCGATCTCGACGGTGATTTTTTTGGCGTCCGCATCGAGTGAATTTTCCACCAGTTCTTTGACGACGCTGGCGGGGCGTTCCACCACTTCACCGGCCGCGATCTGATTAGCGACCTGCTCGGAAAGAAGACGGATGCGATTCATGGTTCGTTGAATCGTAAAATAGTTGAGACGTTAAGGCGACGCATCGGAATCAGTTTGGCGGGCAACGATTCACGATGCAATGGTTTAACGAATCCGCAACCTGGCCTGGCTCCCGGTTTATTTTGCCAGCGGCAGGGAGAAACAAAAAATTGCCCCACGACCAGGCTCACTTTTTGCCCAGATCCGTCCGCCATGATCTTCGATGATTTTTTTGCAGATGGAGAGGCCAAGCCCCGTGCCGTGCGCCTTGCCGTGCGTGGCAAAGGGTTGAAACAGTTTGTCCGCAATTTCCGGTGCGATGCCTGGGCCGGTATCTTCCATTTCGGTGATCAATTCGTCGGCCTGTAGTTCAAATCGCAGGGAAATAGTTCCGCCACTCAACATCATGTCGGTGGCGTTGCCGACGAGATTGAAGAAAACGCGGGTTAAACGGTGCGCGTCTGCCAGCACCGCGACCGCGGGTGGTGCGGTGGGGACTTCAACTTTCACCCCTTTCAGCTCCATTTCCGCATTCAGTTCGGTCACCAGTTCATGGATGAAGGTAGCGTAGGGGACCGGTTTTAACTCGGCGCTTTTTGAGGCACCCCGGGTGAAGATCAGGATGTCCCCGACCATGTCGTTTATGCGGGTGACTTGCTTGCGGATGCGTCCCCGCGCCAAGGCATCGGATTCGGGGTTGCGCCCGAAAATTTCAGCGCACAGGCCGATGATATTCAGCGGGTTTTTGAGATCGTGCACGATGCCCTGGGCAAAACGGCCGATCAACGCCAGGTTTTCGGCCTGCACCAGTTCACGGACGTGCAGTTGGTTGAATTCGCGGAGACGGTGGCTGATCTGCTGGAGCATGGCAAACGCCACGCGGGGCGTTTGTTCGATAAACGCCAGCATTTCGCCCCGGGGCACAAAATAGACCTCTGTTTCCACCACCGCCGTGGCCGTGGCGGAACGCGGGCGATGCTCGATGATGGCCATTTCACCGAAGGTCGCGCCTTCCCCCAGCTCGGAAAAGACCCGGCGCTCGCCGCTGCCCGTGGAAATCTCCACGGAACCACTTTTGATAAAATAAACCCCGTCGCCCGGCGCGCCTTCCTGAAAGATATCCTGACCAGCGGGAAAGTGCTTTTCCTGGGTGATCAGCCGTAACGCCTGAAGTTCAGACCGATCCAGATTAAGAAATAACGGGATGGCTTCCAGAGTGATCACGACTCAACTTTAAGGAAAAAGTAGGCTGAATAAAAGCAGGAAATGCCCTTTTCCCGGCGAACCGACGCGTTAAATCTACCCTGATTCCATTAGTTTATTGACAAAGCGTTGCAAAAACGTCACATTGACCTTATTCGGGTAGCAGCACGTTTCTTCAGCGGGGTTCCCCACCCCCACCTCCTTGGCGTCTGCTGCCCGGATTTTCAAAACACTTCAGTAATAAATTCAGTAATAAAAAATCCAACCAAACCTTGACGTCATCGTGAACTTTATCTATTGTCACGTCCCCCTTTCGCGGGGGTGTAGCTCA
>DASYEY010000178.1:0-41091 GCA_036498725.1 Verrucomicrobiia bacterium
AGTGTTGACGGCGGGCGGGCATCTGAAATTACCCTGGCCCATTGACAAGATTTACCGCTATCGCACGGAGCAGATCCAAACGCTTTACGTTGGTTTCACGCCGGATACCGGCAAGGATGAACAAAGAATCATCCTCTGGTCGGTTCCACACGATAAAGAAGAAGATTTTTTGGTGGGGACGACGCCCAGCGCCATGGCTCCGGGCAGCGATGTCACGGATGCGAATACGAACAGCATTGCCAAATCGCCGCCCATTGGTTTGATCTCCGTCAGTATTCCTGTGCAATTCCAGATCACCAACGTGATGGACTGGAGTTACAATCAGGCGTCCCCCACGAATCTGCTGGCCGACATTGCGACGCGCACGGTGGTGCATTATCTGGCAGGCGTGGATCTGAACGAAGCCTTGTCTCATTTGCGTTTACAGGCGGCACAGACGTTGCAGGATAAAATCCAGGCGGCGGCGGATGAGCGGCATCTGGGCGCCAAAATCATTTTCGTCGGATTGCAGGACATCCATCCGCCAACCAAGGTGGCCGATAGCTACGAAAAAGTCGTCGGGGCGGAACAGCAAATGATTGCCAAGACCAACGCGGCGACGGCGGCGGCCATCAGCACTACGGTGATGTCAGAAGCGCAGGCGTTTGCGACGAACCAGATGGCCCGGGCGGCGCGAGTGCAGTTGGAGACGGAGGCTTTCGCCCGGGCTGCCCTGTTCACCAACCAGATCCCTTCCTATAAAGCCTCGCCTTCGATCTATGAGCTGCGGGCGCAGTTACAGGCGTTCGCTGATATTTCCAAAAATACACCCAAGTATATCAAACTCGCTACTAATACCACGGATGTGTTGATCTTTGATCTCAAAGACGCCATCCGCGACGATATGATGAATTTGAACGTGCCCAATGATAAATAAGCCATGAAAAAGAATCTGTTAACTGTGATTGTCGGTGCTGTGCTGATCTTGATTTTCGTCCTGTTGTTATTCACTTTTCAGGTGCGCAAGTCGGAAGAAGTCGTCGTCGCCACGTTCATGAAGCCAACGCGCAACATTGACCAACCGGGGCTTTACTTCAAATGGCCGTGGCCGATCCAGAAAGTGTATCGTTACGACCAGCGGGTGCAGAATTTCGAAGACAAATACAGCGAAAGCTATACCGCCGATAACATCACATTGCTGTCGAGCGTTTATGTGGGCTGGAAAATCACAGACGCTTCGACGTTTATCCAAAAATTTCCCGGTGATACGGCGGATTCCATTCCGCTCGCCCAAAGCAAATTGGAAGGCATGCTGCGCACTGCCAAACTGGGTGTCATGGGCAAGCACGCTTTGTCGGACATTGTAAATCCGGATCCACGCGCCTTAAAATTTGAAGCGATCGAGCAGGAAATTGAACAAGCGGTGCAGGCGGAACTGCAGGGGAAGAATTACGGCTTTGAACTCGTATTCCTCGGTTTCAAACGGATCGGTTTGCCCGACAGCGTGACGCAGACGGTTTTTGATCGTATGAAAAACGAACGCGGCGTGCTCATCAGCCAGTTGCAATCCAGTGGCGATAGCGAAGCGCTTAAGATCAAGGCATCCGCTGAGCGCCAGGCTTCCGAGATGATCGCCAATGCGACTGCCACCGCCCGTCAGATTGAAGGTGAAGGCGAAGCCAAGGCGGCGGAGACGTACAAGTTGCTGGATCAAAATCCGGATCTGGCGAGTTTTCTGCTTAAAATCCGCACGCTGCCGCAATTGTTGAATCAGCACGCCACAATGATCCTTGATGACCGGGCGGCGCCCTTCGATTTGTTCACGGCGTCTCCGGCAACCAATTCGGCGTCACATTAAGTCATGAGCCACGAACATCATCATCACGACCACGATCATGGGCATGACGAGCGTCAGGCCTCGTCAGCAGTTGTGCCCGAGGTACAGGACGCCGGTTCGCAAGCGTTGTCTGAAGCGTTACGCAGCAGTTTTGCGGTGGTCAAAATTGTGATGGTGCTGATGGTGTTGGTATTCATCGGCTCCGGATTTTTCCAGGTTGGTCCCTCGGAAAAAGCCGTCATCCTTCGTTTTGGCAAGCCGGTGGGTGAAGGCCAGAAAGCCTTGTTGACGTCCGGGCTGCATTGGTCGTTTCCCTATCCGATTGACGAAGTGGTCAAGATTCCGATCTCCAAACAACAAACCATTACTTCCACCATCGGTTGGTATTTCACCACCCCCGAGCAGGAATTAAGCGGTGAAGAATTGCCGGCTGGTCCGTCACTGAACCCGGCGATTGACGGTTATGTGATCACCGGTGACCGCAACATCATCCATTCCCGGGCAATTCTTACTTATACGGTCAATGATCCAGTTCGCTACGTGTTTGATTTTGTGTCCGCTTCGAACGCCTTGCAAAATATCCTGAACAATGCGCTGCTCTACACGGCGGCGCATTACAAGGTGGATGACGCGTTGTTCAATGACACCACCGGGTTCCGCAAGGCGGTGGAACAACGCGTAAGTGAAATGGCCGACGAAGAAAAACTGGGCATCGTGGTGGAACAAATTTCCGATATGCGCAGCATCCCGCCCCGGCAATTGAAGAGTGTTTTCGACCAGGTCATCACCACCCGGGAAAATCGCAACCGGGTGATTGATGATGCCAAGAACTATGCCAATACCAACCTGAATGCTGCCAGTTCGACGGCTTTTGCCATCACCAACCAGGCGGAAGCGGCGCGCGTGGAATATGTCAGCTCGATGATCGCGCTGGCCACGAATTTTTCGGCGCAACTGCCATATTATAAACTCAATCCAACTTTTTTTCGCCAGCAACAATTGGGCGATGTCATGGCCAAGGCATTTGCCAATGTGCAACGTAAAATCTTTGTGCCGCAGCGCGCCGATGGCAAGCCGACCGAGGTTCGTTTGCTGATCAGCGACCAGCCGCCACAACCGAAAACATCCGCCAACCCCTGATGATGATGGTTATGACGCACCAGCATGGCTTGAGTCAGGGACAGTCCCGGAGTGGACTTGGTTTTGGGCCGTCCTGTGTTAGCTTTTCTGGCTGGTTGAATTTCATGGCGATTTTTGGCCATAGCGTTTTATAAATTTATGCAAGTCACGTCACTTTTGAGCCAGTCGGAACATCAGCATGAGCATGATGATTCCTGTGGTTGCGGCCATGACCATTCCCATTCTGTCGTTCATCTGTGGCAACTGGTTCTAGGGGTGGTTTTTGTCCTCAATGCGTATCTGGTGGATTGGTTCTTCCAGTCCGGTACGACCTTGGCGAGCGCCAGTGCGTTTGTTGGTGCGATCATTTTGGGTTACCCGATTGTCATCACGGCAATCAAAGATTTGCGCGTTGGCCGTTTGAGCATCAATGAACTGGTGGCCATTGCCGTACTCGCGGCGTTCGCTTCGGAAGATTATAAAACTGCCGGTATTGTCGCATTTTTCATGCTGGTCGGTGAATTGATTGAAACGCAGACGG
Organism: Verrucomicrobiia bacterium; assembly: GCA_036498725.1. Lineage (GTDB taxonomy): Bacteria > Verrucomicrobiota > Verrucomicrobiia > Limisphaerales > UBA11358 > UBA11358. The sequence goes on from DASYEY010000178.1 coordinate 3,477, forward strand.
CGGAAGGTGCGCGGGATTCCATCGAATCGCTTATCAAACTGACGCCGACCAAGGCTCGGCGTTTGACGAAGAGCGGTGGTGAAGAAGAGATTGCCGCCAGTGAATTGACCGTCGGCGACATCATCCGGATCCGCCCCGGCGATAATGTGGCGGCCGACGGCCTGATCGTCAGCGGCCAGGGCTCGTTCAATCAAGCCACGATCACGGGGGAATCGTTGCCGGCGGATAAAAAATCCGGCGACGAAGTGTTTGCCGGCACCCAAAACCTCACCGGCGTGTTGGAGATCAAAGTCACCCGGGCCGGCACGGATACCACACTTGGCCGGGTGCGTGAACTCATCATCGCGGCGGAACAGACCAAGTTGCCGATTCAAAAAATCGTTGATCAATACATGGGCTTCTATACGCCGCTGGTGCTCGTCATTGGCGCGCTCGTCTGGGCCTTTACGCATGATTTGACGCGCGTCATCGCCGTGTTCGTCGTGTCTTGTCCCTGTGCCTTCATTCTCGCCACGCCGACCGCGATGGTGGCGGCACTTTCCGCTGCGGCCCGGTTGGGCATTTTGATCAAGAACGTTGCGGACATCGAAGCCGCGGCAAAAATCAACGCGTTCATTTTTGATAAAACCGGCACGCTTACGACCGGTCAGCTGGCGGTTAGTCGTCTGGCTCCCATCGGCGAAACGAAGCCCGCGGAACTTTTATTGCTCGCCGCTTCGGCGGAAAAATACAGCAACCACCCGACGGCCAAGGCGCTGGCGAATCTCGCCGGCGAAGCCGGTGTGCCTTTGGCCGAACCGAAGGATTTTTCTGAAACCGCTGGTCGCGGCGTGAAAGCGCAAATCAATGGCGAAAACATCCTGGTCGGTCGCGCGCAATGGTTAAAAGACAATGGCATTGATGCCAGTTTCGAGCAGTCCGTGGATTTGAGCGAAACGGAAGGTTGGAGTTTGATCTTCGTCGCGCGCAATGGTCGCTGTGTCGGCTGGGTCGGCATGCAGGACAAAACCCGCAACGAAGCGAAGGATGCGCTTGCGGAATTGCGCGAAGCCGGAGTCCGTCGCATTGCGATGGTGTCCGGTGACCGTCAAGTGGTCGCTACGCGCGTCGCCGCCGAAATTGGTTGCGAAGAAGCAAAGGGTGATTGTTTGCCGCAAAACAAAGTGGAATTTGTCCGCGCCGTGAAGGCGAAGGGTTATAAAGTGGCTGTCATCGGCGACGGTGTAAATGACGCGCCGGCGCTGGCAGCGGGCGACATCGGCATTGCGATGGGCGCTGCTGGCAGCGAAGTGGCGATCCATAGTGCGACGATTGCCCTGATGAACAACGATCTGCGCCGGCTGCCGTTTTTGGTGAAACTTTCGCGCAGCACCCGTTCGGTCATCAATCAAAATTTCGCATTTGGCGTCATTTTCATCATCCTCGGATTAACGGCGACTTCCTTCGGTTACATCGGGCCGATCGAGGCGGCAATGCTGCATGTAACCGGCACGTTGATCGTGATTTTCAACAGCGCCCGCCTGGTTCGCAAAGGCGAAGAACTTGAACATTTCTCACCCGAAGCAGTCGAAAACAAACCCAGCCATGGTTCGCCTCAGAAGCCGGCCGGCACTTTGACGCCAAAGCTGGCGTGAGTCACGGGCTTGCTGGGGTATTGAATTATGTTAGGCTAAGGCTATGAGCGCAACGGAACTCATTGAAGAAATTAAGCTGCTGCCTCGCGAGGAGCAGGAGCGCATTTCTGCTTTTATCCAGAATTTGATGGCGAACAACCAGGCCTTGCGGGCTGAGCCGAACGTGCAGTATATGGACGCGGGCAAAGCAAAGGCATTGAGCGCGGAGATTTTTTCAAAACACACGGGGCTGTTCCGTAAGTTGGCGAGTTGATTTGTGCCTGAACCGGAATTTTTAAACCTGGCAATCGTTGAGCAACTACAGGCTGATTCGCTGGCTTTGTTTGGTGGCAGTGGTGGAGTTCGTGATCGTGGCTTGGTGGAATCGGCACTGGCTTCTGCGCGAAATACTTACCTTTACGGGCAGGGTGATTTATTCGATATCGCGGCAAGTTACGCTTTCCATATTGCCCAGGCGCAGGCTTATCTGGATGGGAACAAGCGCACAGCGGTGGTGGCGGCTTTGACTTTTTTAGCGGGTAATGATGTGAGTCTGCAAGTTGATGAAGTGTTGATTTATAACGCAATGATTGCCATTGCGGAAAAACGGATGACAAAGACTGATTTGGCCGCCATGTTCCGTGAACACGCAAGTAACATATGACTTTGACCGAACCGAATCATAAATCAGAAACCGGAAATCAGAAATCCGGCGAGGTCGTCGTGTCCGTGCGCGGGCTGACGAAAGTCTTTAAGGATTTTTGGAACCGGCCCAAGGCGCGCGCGGTGGATAATGTTGATTTTGAAGTCCGGCGCGGCGAAGTTTTCGGCCTGCTCGGACCGAACGGCTCTGGAAAATCCACGACGGTCAAATTGATGCTCGGTTTGCTGAACCCAACCAAGGGGCATATCGAAGTTTTCGGCCATTCTCCGCGGCATGTGCCGACCAAGGCCCGCATCGGTTATCTACCGGAAGAATCATATCTCTACCGCTACCTTAATTCGCGCGAGACCCTGGATTTTTTCGGGAATATTTTCCAGTTATCCAAGAGCGAACGCAACAATCGGGCGGAACAATTGCTGGACATGGTCGGCTTGGGCAAGGCGCAGACGCGCGCCGTTGGCGAATTCTCCAAGGGCATGCAGCGCCGCATCGGCCTGGCCCAGGCGTTGATCAACGACCCGGACCTGATCATTCTCGACGAACCGACGGCGGGGCTGGACCCGATCGGTTGCCGCGAAGTAAAAGACTTGATCGTCGCCCTCGCCCGCCGTGGCAAGACAGTGATCTTGAGCAGCCATTTATTGTCCGATGTTGAAGACGTATGCGACCGGGTGGTGATTTATTACGGCGGGAAAATCCAGGCGGCCGGCACCTTGAAGGAATTGCTCGCCAAGCCGGATGCGTTGCGGATCACGACTCCCGTATTGCCGCGCGAAACCCTGGAACGCGTGCTGGAAATCATCCGGCGCGATCTCACCACTGGTGAAGTGCGCGTGGATAACCCGACGCAAAATCTCGAAAGCTATTTTCTCGACGTGGTGGCCAAGGCCCGCGCGGCGAACGAAACCAGCGGCGCGCAATCGGGCGCGCGCGTGGCGGAATATCTGCGGGGCGGGGTTCAGGAACAACCGGAGACGGAAAAGGTTCTGGAAAAATTATCATTGCCACAGGCACCGTTGCCGACGGCTCCCGTTGCCGTACCGGCTGCCACCGCCAGGGTGGATGAGAAAAAATTAGAAACACTGGCTCAGGCCACGCCATCGGCGCCGTTGCCAAAATCGGAGGCCAAGCCGGATCCGGCGTCCGCAGATTTGTCCAAGGCGGATGAAAAATTGTCCTCGCTGTTGGGCGGCAAAAAATAATTTCAGTCACGGATCCAGTTTCCGAATAAATGCAACCCATTCTTGCCATCTGCTGGTTAACCTGGAAGGCCGCATTGCGGTTCAAGCTCTTCCTGGTCATCGCGGCGTTGCTGGTGCTGGCGGTCGTTGGCTTGCCGTTGGTCATTAAGGATGACGGCACGGCGCAGGGGTTCACGCAGATCATTTTGACTTACACGCTGAGTGCGATCACGGCGTTGCTCGGGCTTTCGACCTTGTGGTTGTCCTGCGGCACGCTGGCGCGTGACATCGAAGAATGCCAGGTCCAGGTCGTCGCGACGAAACCGATCGCCCGCTGGCAAATCTGGCTGGGCAAATGGTTGGGCATCGTATCTTTGAATGCGGTATTGCTGGCCATTTCCGGCGGTTGCGTTTTTGGCCTTTTGCAATGGCGGGCCACCAAGTTGCCGCCGGCGGAACAAAAAAACCTGCGGGAACAGGTGCTGGTCGCGCGAGGTGTGGCCAAACAACAAAACTACGATGCACAGATTGATGCGGAAACGAAACGTATTTTTGATGACCGGATGAAAAATGCGCCGGTTGAACCAATTGACCAGCAAGAAGTTTACAAACAAATCCGTGAACGGGTGAAGGGTGATTTTCAATTACTGGCGCCGGGCTACCCGCGCCCATGGCAGATTGATTTGGGTTTCGCAAAAAATTTCCTGCAAGACAAGCCGCTGCAACTGCGGGTGAAATTCAATGCGGCTAATAAAAGCGCTTCCGGCACTTTTCTGATTGCCTGGCAGGTGGGCAGCATCGGCACGACCAATTATTGGCAGAGCGAGCCGATGAGCATGGCTCCCGATACGGCTTATGAATTTCGGATTCCGCCAAATTTGTTTGATAAAAATGGCGTGCTGACGATCGTTGCGGCCAATTACAGTGACACGGCGCTCCTGTTTCCGCTCGATGATGGCATTGAAGTTCTGTATCCCGAAGGTGGTTTTGCGCTGAATTTTATCCGCGGCCTTGGGATCATTTTCTTCTGGCTCTCCCTGATTGCGGCGATGGGGCTGATGGCGGCGAGCTTTCTATCGTTCCCGGTTGCCACTTTTTTCTCGCTGGCATTGCTGACCGTGGTGATGTCGAGCGGTACCCTGGCGGATTCGATTGATTCCGGTTCTGTCGCTGCGGGCAATGAAGAAACCGGCCAGGCCGGACATTCGGTGATGGATGTGGTGTTGCTGCCGGCATTTAAGGGCGTTTTGTCGGTAATCAAACTGGTGCAGAATTTTTCGCCGATTGATGCCTTGAGCACCGGACGCAGCATTAGCTGGGCGGAACTGGGCCTGGCCTTTACGCAGATCGTGCTGATCCTTGGCGGCTTCTTCTCCCTGATCGGCATTATTTGCTTCAACCGGCGTGAACTCGCCACGGCGCAAGGAACCCAATGAACCTGCGCGCCAAAAAGATCATTTTTCTCCTGCTGGCCGGTGCATTGTTGTTCAGTGCGGGCCGGGTGCAGCAATCGTTAAACGTGGATCGTGACCGTCTGGGCATGACGCAGATGGCGGTGCTGGATAATGCCCCGCCGATGCTGGCGTTCACGACCGTCGCCCTCGGCGGTTTCCGGGGATTAATCTCCAATTTTCTCTGGATCCGGGCCAATGATCTACAGCAGGACGATAAATTTTTTGAAGCGGCACAGCTGGCGAATTGGATTACAGATCTGGAACCTCACTTCACCCAGGTCTGGATTTTTCAGGGATGGAACATGTCTTACAACATTTCGGTGAAGTTCAAGGACGCGCCGGATCGCTGGCGTTGGGTCGAGAACGGCATCGAGTTGTTGCGTGACGGCGGCTTGCATTACAATCCGGATGATGTGTTGATTTATCGCGAACTCGCCTGGCAGTTCCAGCACAAGATGGGTGCCAACCTGGACGACGCGAACCAATATTACAAAGTTCAATGGGCCAGGGAAATGGCGCCATTCTTCGGCCCGAATGGAACGAATTTCACCGCCTTGATCGCTCCGCAGACGCCCGCGGAAAAAACGAACGCGCAGGTGCTGCTGGAAAAATATAAGATTGACCCCAAGTTTGCGAAGCAGGTGGACGATGAATGGGGGCCATTTGATTGGCGGTTGCCCGAGGCGCATGCGATCTATTGGGGAGCCAAAGGCCTGGCGGTGGCCAAAGCCAATCCTGGCCGGGTGAAGGAGGATGATTTGATCACCCTGCGCCGGATTATTTATCAATCCATCTATCAGGCATTCAAACACGGGCGCATCGTGGTTGATCCATTTGACAAGTCTTACTCGCTCGGGCCGAATCTGGATTTGATTCCCAAGGTCAATCTGGCTTACGAAAAAATGTTTGCGGAGGAAACCCAGCCCAGCATGCGGGACGGCATTTTGCGGGCGCAACGGAACTTTCTGCGCGATGCGATCTATTTCCTCTATGTCGCCGCCCGCAAGGATGAAGCTGCCAAGTGGTTCAAATATCTGGGCGATAAATTTCCCGACAAAGCGATCGTGGAAAACGACCCGACTTCCCTGCCGAAAAATTTGACGCTGGATCAGTACGCCTTTGATGTGGTGCAGATTGACATTGGCGAAACATCACAGGAACGCGTGACTTCGGCCATTGCCGGGTTTATCACCCAAGCGTTTCTGGCCCAGGCGGTGGGCGACGATGATCGCGCAGAAAATTTCCGGCGGCTTGCCAAACGCGTCTATGAACATTACACCGCCAAAACGACTGATTCCAAGGGTACGCAGCGAGTGGCGCTACCGCTGTACAACGATATGCGCCGCGCGATTTTGAATAATTTGCTGGATCCGCAAGGGGGCTTGCCATATGCGGGCCGTGCGATGTTACGCACACAACTGGCGATGCCTGCGGAAACCAACGCGCCGGCACTTTCCACCAATGCGGTGTTGCCAGACCTGCCTTCGACGAATGCGGTTGCGCCGGTGCGGACCAATTCTGCCGCAAAATAAATCACCGTTGGCACCGGTTTTGCCAAATTTCCCGACGAATCTATCGCGTTCCAACTTGCGCCAAGCGGTTTTTTATGGAAAAATTTAGCTGCGCGCGCGATGCAAAAACAATCCAAACATTACCCCAAACATTACTGCGGAGTTTTCGGCATTTTCGGTCATCCCAATGCTGCTGAGCTGACTTACTACGGCCTTTACGCCTTGCAGCATCGCGGCCAGGAAAGCGCCGGCATCGTCACCTGTCACGAGGGAAAGTTCTATAAACATCACGGCATGGGGCTGGTGCCGCAGATTTTTAACGATCCTAAAGTCCTGCATAATCTGGTCGGCCAGACGGCGATCGGTCATACGCGCTATTCCACGACCGGTTCGTCGCAGTTGAAAAACGCCCAGCCGCTGACGGTGGATTGCGCACGGGGCCAGATTGCCGTGGCGCACAACGGCAACCTGACAAACGCCGCGCAGTTGCGCGATGAATTGGAAAACCGCGGCCTGGTCTTTCAAACCACCGTGGATAGCGAGATCATCATCATGATGCTCGCCCAGCCGGAAATGGATGGCGTGGCCAATTCGCTCGTGCGCACATTGCGCCGGATTGAAGGCGCCTATTCACTGGTCATCATGACGGAGAAGGAATTGATCGGCGCGCGCGACCCGCACGGATTTCGCCCGTTGTCCATCGGCAAGACGGCAAGCGGCGCGTGGGTCTTGTCCAGCGAAACCACGGCCTTCGATCTGATCCACGCGGAATTCGTCCGCGACGTTGCCCCCGGCGAAATCGTCATCATCAATGAGAAGGGGCTCGTCAGTATCCAGGCTTTTCCCGAGCAAAAGCGGCGCGCGTTTTGCATTTTTGAATATGTCTATTTTGCGCGGCCGGACAGTGTCATCAACGGCCACAGTGTTTATGAAGTCCGCAAGGAAATGGGGCGCCAACTTGCCCGTGAACATGGGGTCAAGGCCGATCTGGTGATTCCAGTGCCGGACAGCGGCGTGTGTGCGGCGATGGGTTATGCCGAAGAATCCGGCATCCCTTACGAAATGGCGTTCATCCGCAATCATTACGTTGGCCGCAGCTTCCTGCAGCCGACGCAACTCATCCGCGATTTTAACGTGCGCGTGAAATTGAACCTCATTGAATCACTGGTGAAGGGAAAGAGCGTGGTCATCGTGGACGATTCGATCGTGCGCGGAACGACCTGCCGTTCGCGCGTGAAAACGTTGAAAGACGCCGGCGCGCGCGAAGTGCACGTTGCCGTCAGCTGTCCGCCGCACCGGAATCCGTGTGTTTACGGCATTGATTTTCCGGACCGCAACAAGCTTATGGCGGCGAATAATTCGGTGGATGAGATCCGCCGATATTTGAATGCCGACTCACTGCATTATCTTTCGCAAGCCGGCATGGTTGCCGCCACGCAACAACCGAAGGAAAATTTCTGCATGGCGTGTTACGATGGCAATTATCCCGTTGCCTACGATGCGCGGCTTGATAAGGAAATCATCGAGCGCCGCAAACGCCTCACGCAAACCTTGGGCGAGGCCGTGACCGATGAGCGTTCGCAGATCAAACTGCTGCCGGTTTAAAGCCGCCGAAACCGCATTGACGCCATCTGCTTTAACCGCCAGAATTGCGGTTAAATATGAAAGTGTCCGCATTGACAAGGGAGCGGTCAGAATCTTCAACTCGTCATTCGTTGCTGGCTTCGCGTTATGCCACCGTTCCAACCGTGGATCAGGTAATGGTCGAAGAACGTGCGGCTGCGTTCACCAAGCGCAGCATCAAGGCGGGTGCCAAACTTGCGGGATTAAAAATGACCGTGAGCATGTGCGACCTCACGACGCTCGAAGGCAAGGACACCCCCGGCAAGGTCGCATATCTCTGCCGCAAAGCACTTCAGCCAGCCGAGGCAAAATACGACGTGCCCAGTTGTGCCGCGATCTGCGTCTATCCGAACATGGTGAAATACGCCCGCAAATTTCTGGGCGATGCCAAGGTGCATGTCGCCGCCGTCGCCACTGGTTTCCCGAGCGGGCAATATCCCTTGCGCACCAAGCTTGAAGAAGTCCGCCGCACCGTGGCGGATGGCGCGGATGAAATTGACATGGTCATTGACCGTTGCGCGTTTCTGGCGGGCGACCATGGCAAAGTTTTCGACGAAATCGCGGCGACGAAGGAAGCCTGCGGTTCGGCGCATCTGAAAGTGATTCTTGAAACCGGCGAGTTGGTCACCTACGACAACGTGCGCCTTGCCAGTGAAATTGCCATGCAAGCCGGCGGTGATTTCATCAAGACCAGCACCGGCAAGGTGAATCCGGCTGCCACCATTCCCGTTACGCTCGTGATGCTCGAAGCCATCCGTGATTATTTCTTCGCCACCGGCATTCGGATTGGCATGAAGCCCGCGGGCGGCATCCGCACGTCCAAGCAAGCGCTCGCCTATCTCGTGATGGTCAAAGAAACCCTTGGCGACGACTGGTTGAACCCGGATATGTTCCGCTTTGGCGCCAGCACGCTCGTCAATGACGTGGTGATGCAGATCGCTAAACAAGTGGATGGTAATTACCAAGGCTCCGACTATTTCTCACTTCCATGAAATCTAAAATGAAAGCAGTGAAACTTTCCGCCAAGCGCGCCGTGACAGCGTCAACGCATGCCGTCGTGCCGTTGAAAGACCGCAAATTGAATTTCGGCAACAAGTGGGATTACGCACCGGCACCGGAAGATTCCAAGAATTACATCGTCGCGCCACAGCATGAGTTGTTCATCGGTGGCAAGTTCGTGAAACCTGCCTCGGGAAAATATTTTGAATCCATCAATCCGGCGACGGAACAGACGCTTACGACAATTGCCGCGGCGAATGTTGCCGATGTTGATTCAGCGGTCAAGGCGGCCCGCAAAGCCTACGACAAGGTCTGGAGCAAGCTGCCCGGACGCGAGCGCGCAAAATATCTGTATCGCATCGCGCGCATCATTCAGGAGAAGGCGCGTGAACTGGCGGTGCTCGAAACGATGGATGGCGGCAAGACCATCAAGGAAAGTCGCGACGTGGATCTGCCGCTCGTGGCAGCGCATTTTTTTTATTACGCGGGTTGGGCGGATAAGTTGAAATACGCGTTTCCGGGCAAAACCCCGCAGCCGATTGGCGTTGCCGGGCAGATCATCCCGTGGAATTTTCCGTTGCTCATGGCGGCGTGGAAAATTGCACCCGCACTGGCGTGCGGTAACACGGTGGTTTTGAAGCCGGCGGAGACAACCTCACTCACGGCGCTGCGGTTGGCGCAGATTTTTCAAGAGGCGGAACTGCCGGAAGGCGTGGTGAATATTGTCACGGGCGCGGGTGAGACGGGTGCGGCCCTGGTCAATCATCTGGACATTGATAAACTCGCCTTCACCGGCTCGACTGAAGTCGGCAAGAAAATTGCCCAAACCATCGCGGGCACGAAAAAGAAACTGACCCTCGAACTGGGCGGCAAGGCGGCGAACATCTTGTTTGAAGATGCGCCGATTGATCAGGCGATCGAAGGCATCATCGCGGGAATTTATTTCAACCAGGGCCATGTCTGCTGTGCCGGTTCACGTTTGCTGGTGCAGGAAGGGATTTATTCCAAGGTCGTCAAAAAATTGTGCGATCGCATCCAGACATTACGCGTCGGCAATCCGCTCGACAAAAACACCGACATCGGCGCGATCAATTCGCGGCCGCAACTCGAAAAAATTCGTGAACTGGTGCAAAGCGGCGTGGCCGAAGGTGCGGAATTGACGCAGACCCAGTGCGCTCTGCCGGCGAAAGGTTATTGGTTTCCGCCGACGTTTCTCACGGGCGTTACGCACGCACATCGCGTGGCGAACGAAGAGATTTTCGGTCCGGTGCTGAGCGTGATGACCTTTCGTACGCCGGAAGAAGCATTTGAGCGGGCGAACAATATTCCCTACGGCCTGAGCGCAGGCGTATGGACGGACAAAGGCAGCAAGATTTTCAAAATGGTCAACAAGCTGCGGGCCGGGGTGGTCTGGGCGAACACTTACAACAAGTTTGACCCGACCAGCCCGTTTGGCGGGTACAAGGAAAGCGGCTTTGGTCGCGAAGGCGGTTTGCAAGGATTGGCGGCATATTGCCGGTTGGATTAAATAAATAACCGTAAACAACATTAACCTCTTATAAAATTATGAATTGGGTCTGGTTTATTCTTATCGGCATCGTGGCGGGATTTTTGGCCGGAGCGGTGGTCAAAGGCCGTGGTTTCGGTCTGTTGGGCAATCTCATCATCGGTGTCATTGGCGCGGTACTCGGCGGCTTCATTTTTGGCCTGCTGGGGATTGCGACCACCAATTTGCTGGGATCATTGATATGCGCTTTTTTTGGCGCCGTGGTGTTGCTGGTGCTGCTCGGGTTTGTGGGTGGTAAAAATAAACGTAAATAATCCCTATGCAAAAAATATCCGGACTTGTTTGCCTGGTGGTCGGTGGCCTTTTGATTTATTGGGGTTACAACATGTCCCAATCGCTCGGCGGTCAGGCCGACAGCCTGATCAATGGTTCGCCGGGCAACAAGACAATGTTATGTTATATCGGCGGGGCGATCCTGTTGATCTCCGGACTAGGTTCACTTTTTTGGAAAGGTAAAGCATGAGCACTCGACTCGACGTCAAAAAAACCTACAAACTGTTCATTGGCGGAAAATTTCCGCGCAGTGAAAGCGGCCGTTATCTGCCGGCCAAGTCCGCCAAGGGTGAACATCTTGATAATTTTGCACACGCTTCGCGCAAAGATTTTCGCGAAGCCGTCGTAGCCGCGCGGGCAGCGGTGGGCGGATGGGGCAAAGCCTCGGCTTACAATCGCGGGCAAATCCTTTATCGTGCCGCCGAAATGTTGCAAAACCGCGCCGGCGAACTGGTGAACGAAATCACGCGCTCAACCGGCGTGAGCGTCGCGCAGGCAAAGCGCGAAGTGGCGCTGGCGGTGGACCGGCTGGTTTATTTCGCCGGCTGGACGGACAAATATTCGCAAGTGTTCGGCAGTGTGAATCCGGTGGCGTCCGCTCATTTTAATTTCAGTGCCCCGGAACCAACCGGCGTCGTCGTGGCGCTTGCGCCCGACGAGCCAAGTTTGCTGGCGCTGGTTTCGTTGATCGCCCCGGTGATCTTGAGCGGCAACACGGTGATCGTGGTCGCCTCTGAAAAATTTCCGTTACCGGCCGCGACGTTCGCTGAAATTCTGGCGACGAGTGATTTGCCTGGCGGCGTGGTAAATCTACTTACTGGCAAACGCGCGGAACTGGTACCGCACATCGCCACGCACATGGACGTGAACGCAATCGTGGACGGGTCCGGGGATGCGGAGCAGAGTACAAAATTACAAGCCGGGGTCGCGACCAACCTGAAGCGCTATTTTAATCATGCCACGGCTGACTGGTTCAGTGTGAAGGTGGAAGATCCGTACCGCATTCTCGACACGGTGGAATTCAAGACAGCGTGGCATCCGATCGGAATTTGATCGGAAGTTTAATTGCCAGGCGCGGTCGTTAAGCGTGTGACGGCGTCATTTCAAGCCTTCACCTTGTCCAAGCGGCAAGGCGAGGGCTGACCTTTGATTTCCAAAGTAGTTTCTTAATTCTCAAGGCTTTGCCTGCTTCTGAAAAATTCCGGTAAATTTATTTCGGTTTTTCGCCGGTGGCGGCAGCCTATCAGTGAAAATGAATGAGTCGCAGCCTGATTTTGAATGGTTACAGCAATTTGCCCGCGCGGGCGACCAAAACGCTTTTCGCGATCTTGTCCGCCGGCATCTTGGCCTCGTCTTTGCCACCGCCCAGCATAAGGTTGGTGACCTGGGAGGCGCGGAGGAGATATCTCAAAATGTCTTCAGCATTCTGGCGCGCAAAGCCTGGCAATTTGCTCCGGATGATTCGCTGCCGGCCTGGTTGCATAAAACCACGGTATTGGAATCCAAGTCATGGGTGCGTGGTGAATTGCGGCGGCGGGGCCGGGAACAAACGGCAATGGAACTGGGCACGACTATGAAAACTCCCGATGATCAGCCAGCGTTCAATGCCTTGGTGCCATTATTGGACGAGGCCCTGTTGTCGTTGCGGGAAAAAGATCGCACGGTGCTGTTGTTGCGATTTTATGAGAAACAGGATTTGAGCAGCGTCGGCAAAAGGTTGGGAGTGAGCGAAGATGCGGCGCAAAAGCGGGTTCGCACTGCGTTGGAAAATGTCTCGCAATTCTTCCAGCGTCGGGGTTTTCGGACGGCGACCGCCGCCGCCGCCGCCGCCGCCTTGCAACAGACTTCAACGACCGTTTCTGCCGCCACGGTTTCCCTGGTGGCCCATATGGCTTTGCAATCCGCGCCGGCGCCGCTGGTTGGATTTGGCGCCTTGGCTGCGCGGTTGGCGACGCTGACCAAAGTACAGACCGCTGTGGTTTGTTTGTTGTTTGCCACCGTTCCTGTGGCGTGGCAGTGGCATCAACAAAATCAAGCGAACACGACACTGGCGCAATCAAAAGCCGACCTGGCCGGTGTGCATACTGAATTTAGCACTTTGCAAACCGAGGTGGATGAATTGCGCCAAAAATCCGCAAAAATGGATACGTCACTGGCTGATTCAGCAAAGTCGGTTTCCGAACGTGAGGCGAAGGCACGGCAGTTTGCCGCTTGGAAGAAACGGATGCGCGAGCAGTTATTATCGGCTGATTATCATTGGCCGGATGATTCGGCCTTTATCCGCATCCCCAAGTCGGTGTTGCCGCAATTGGAAGTTCACGAGCCAATCACCCAGCCGGGCGTCATCAAGCAGGCTGCGCGCGAACTATTGGGGCTGTCACCGACGGAACGCGAACAAGCGGAAGCAGCCTTGCAGAAATATTTTTCCGCGATGGATAATTTGGCGTCGGCAAACAGTTATGAAACCAACCGGGGAACCTACGTTCATGTTCCCGCCGACGCCCTCGCCAGCCAGGTTTTTGGCCTGCCGGCACTGGGCGCGGGCGTAAAACAATACTCGGATGAATTGCAGGCCTCGTTGCAAACTGATTTTGGCGAAGAACGCTGGCCATTGATGCAAAGCCAGTTGGACTCCTCTGGCACCTATAGCTTGCGTCACACATTGGATATGGATGCGGGAGAAAATGGCCAGGAATTGGCCGTTTGGATCCAGAACCAAAACGGTGAATTGATGACCGGGCTGGGTTGGGGCCAGAGCTATACTACGCTTAGCACTGGCGGCATGGCGCTGCGCTTCTTTTTGCCGGGGGTGACTTTCCCCGATGGCTCATCCAGTGAAAATTTTATGGATATGGAACAATTACCCGCAACCTTAACTGCTCCGGCATTGGCTTGGATTCGGCAACAGGCGGAAGCCCGGCTGGGAACGAAAGGCAATCAATGAAACGCGCTTTCCTGGCCACCTTGATTTTAGCGACGGGAATCACCCTGTTCCTGATGTTGTACAACGCCACGCTCGCAGCCCAGCGGGAATATATCTGGCAAAAATCCGCCGCGCAAACGCAGACGCAACAGATCGCTCAATTGCGATTGGAAAAGCAGCAATGGGATGAACATTGGCGCATCGCCCAGGAATTGTTGAATCATCAGTCACTGGCCTCGTCCCTGACACGATTGGAGGAGAAAATTCTTTCCGGCGCTTCGTTAGAGAATCTTTCCGCTGCTGAAAGCGAGCAGTTATTGGCTGAGTTGGGCTTTAGCTGGAACACGACGGGCGATTTTCTCATCATCAGCAAAAAGTCACTGGCGGCCATTGATTTCAGCGGATTGAAAGGAACGAAATTAACGGGAGCGGCTCGCGCAATCCTGGCCATTACGCCGGAAGAGCAGTCAGCAATTGAAGCGGCGACCCAGCAAATTGGTGATGCTCGCACGGCTTGGGCCAAGGAACACGTTCAGCGCACTGAACCCAGCGGCGATATGTTGGCGCAATATACCTTGCCGGCCGATCCAGAATTTGCCGCCAACCAGATGACCACTTTCACGAATGCAATTGTTGGCGCCCTGGGCAGCCAGCGTGCGCAATGGCTGCAAGATCACTCGAGCCAGTGGATGCAGGATTCCGGGTTGTCGGAGGGGGTGGACTTTTCAAAGATTCCCGAGGCATATTTATCCATGGCAGCAGCGATACCTGAGCATCAAAATCAGCCAACCAGCTTGACGTTGAATCGTCGCCAAGCTGGTAATGATTGGTATATTAACGTCACGTTAAAACAAGCTGGCAACAACATGAGTTATGACGTCCTGCCCCAACAACCTTTCCCGGCGGCCTTTAGTCCATTATTTCCCGGCGGCTGGCAGGAGCTGGCTCAACGTGAGGGCTTTGAATTACCGAAGGAATTTAAGCAGCTTTAATTTCCAGAAAGTTCCTGCGGACCTTTACCGCCGTTCAACAAGAATAACACCGCCATGCGGACAGCGAGGCCGTTCGTCACTTGTTCCAAGATCAACGAACGTCCGCAATCGGCAATTTCGCTGTCAATTTCCACGCCCCGATTGATCGGGCCGGGATGCATGATGAGTGAATCGGGCTTGGTCTGGGCGAGCCGCGTTTTATTCAGGCCGAACAGGTTGGTATATTCGCCGATGCTCGGAAACATGGTCTTGCGCTGGCGTTCGTGCTGAATGCGCAGCAAGTGGATGATGTCAGCGCCGCAGATGGTTTCGTCAACATTGTGCGTCACGCGACATCCCATCTGCTCGAAGGTTTTTGGAACCAGGGTGGCCGGACCGCACAGCGTGACTTTGGCGCCCAGCTTGGTGAGGGCCCAGATATTTGAACGGGCCACGCGGCTGTAGAGAATATCGCCAAGAATAGTCACATTCAGTCCAGCGATGCTGCCTTTGCGTTCGCGGATGGTGAAGGCGTCGAGCAATGCCTGGGTCGGATGTTCATGCGCGCCGTCGCCGGCATTGATGATGCTCGACTTCACCACGCGCGACAAAAAATGCGCCGCCCCGGAGGCGCTATGGCGGATGACGATGAAATCGGCGTTAAGGGCTTCCAGATTTTTTGCCGTATCTTTCAACGTTTCACCTTTTTTGAAGGACGAAGCGTCGGCGGAAAAATTTACGATGTCGGCGGTCAGCCGTTGCTCGGCCAGTTCAAAGCTGATGCGGGTGCGCGTGGAGGGTTCGATGAACAAGTTGACGACCGTTTTGCCGCGCAGGGCAGGGACTTTTTTGATCGCGCGTTCGCCAACGGCCTTGAAGGCGCGGGCGGTATCGAGCACGATGGTGATCTCTTCCGCCGTGAGCGATTCGATGTCGAGGAGATGTTTTTTGGTCCAGCTCATTTGTGTTTGGTGGCGGCGTAAAATGCTTTAATGATCGAATTCGATTTATGATTTTCTTTCCAAAACCACTTCGCTTTCCCGGACAATAATTTTCTCGTCAGCTGCCGTCGGTACGTTTTTGCCGACGAAATCCGCCTTGACCGGCAATTCGCGATGACCGCGGTCAATCAGCACCGCGAGCTGAATTTTTTTTGGGCGGCCAAAATCATTGAGTGCATCCATCGCCGCCCGGGTGGTACGGCCGCTGAACAAAACATCATCCACGAGGACGACAGTTTTACCGTTCACATCGAAGGGCATGATGGTGGGATGGATGTTGGGCGCAGCGCGCTGGTCCAGATCGTCGCGGTGCATCGAGACATCCAGGCTGCCGGTGGGCACGGCATGTTTCCAAATTTCCGAAAGGCTTTTACCAAGCCGCTGGGCGAGGGGGACGCCGCCTTTGGGGATGCCGACGAGCACAAC
This sequence comes from Verrucomicrobiia bacterium, assembly GCA_036498725.1. Classification (GTDB taxonomy): domain Bacteria; phylum Verrucomicrobiota; class Verrucomicrobiia; order Limisphaerales; family UBA11358; genus UBA11358. Next base: position 19,683 of record DASYEY010000178.1, read on the forward strand.
GTCGGCGCTGATTTCATTGCGTTCGGCTATTTCGTGGGCGATGCGGGTGAGGGCGCGTTGGATCGCGTTGGCATCGAGGATGACGGTGGGTTCAGGCATGATTAAAAATAAAAAACGCGAACTTACTCCGCTGGGCGGAGCCTGTTCGCGTGATGCGTTTGGCGTTCATAATTCCTTAGCCACCTCGCTGGGCGGCATTAAAGGACAGATTTTTTTATTTAATTACTGTTGATGGATTGACGGGTCTTACGCCAATGGGCGCGATGCTTGATGATCCAATCGGTCAACGCCTGCTCAAAACCGACATCACGCCCGGCTTTTTCCGATTCAAGCCATTTATGACGGAGGATTTCTTCACGTTCCGCTTGAAATTCCCGATATAAAGACGAATTTTTCAGCAAATCGTTTGTCCCCGATGATTCTTTACCGACGTTCGACATACTTATGAATTTCACATTAAATCCTGGCGACAGAACAAGCAATAGAAATTCTGTCCCGGCGATTTACCGCAAAGCTGCGGCGATGTGGATGAAAGCTTTGCCCGCCGGATGATTGGGGGTGGAAACGGTGATCGGCATGCCGTTGTCGCCGCCTTCGCGGATTTCTGTGAAAATCGGCACTTCGCCAAGAAACGGAACTTTTTGCCGGGCCGCTTCACGCTTGCCGCCGCCGTGGCCAAAAATTTCGATGCGTTCACCATTGGGCGCCGTGAAGTAACTCATATTTTCCACGATGCCCAGGATGGGCACATTCACTTTATTGAACATCGAAATGCCCTTGCGCACGACGCCGAGCGACGCTTCCTGGGGTGTCGTGATGATGACTCCGCCGTCCAGCGGGACAGTCTGGCAAAGTGAAAGTTGCGCGTCACCGGTGCCCGGCGGCAAGTCCACAAGCAGAAAATCCAGGCCGTTCCAGTCCACGGACAGGAGAAATTGCTGGATTGTTTTCGTGATCATCGGCCCGCGCCAGACCACGGGTTGGTCGTCGGTGATCAAAAGTCCGATACTCATCACTTTCACGCCGTGCGCCACCGGCGGAACCAATTGTTCCGCCGCATTGACGGTCGGACGTTCATGGATGCCCATCATCAACGGAATGCTCGGTCCGTAAATATCACAATCCAACAAACCAACTTTGGCGCCGAGCTGCGTCAGCGCGCACGCGAGATTCACGGAACACGTGGATTTGCCCACGCCGCCTTTGCCGCTGGCGATGGCGATGATGCGTTTCACGCCGGAAACTTTATTTTGATTCGCAAAGGGATTGGTTCCACCCGTCGCCTGACCGGCGACCGGCGGCCGCACTTCGACCTGAGCCTGGCTCACGCCCGGCAAATTTTTCAGGACGCGTTCGCTTTCCGTTTTGATCTGCTGCGCGGCCTCCGCGTTGGGCGAGGTCAGTTGCATCGTCACACTGACAGTGCCTTGGTTGATGGTGACATCCTTGACGAGGCCGAATGAAACGATATCGCGCGAATAACCGGGATATTTGACGGATTTTAGCGCGTCCAAAACTGTGTCTTGCGAAAGCATGCGACCAATAGGCTGCCAGCTTTTCTTTTGAAAACAAGTTTCAGAACGTGCCGGGACAAGCGCTTTCAAGTTCAATGCAGACTTGCACGCAGCGCAATTGCATGGAAATATGTCCGTTCGGTAGAAAGTTGATTATGACCCAGAAAATTTCCAGTAACGCCGTCGAAACGATCGTTAAACAGTTCAGCCAGTTGGAATCAGCGTCGCAGCCCCAATGGCTGTTGCCTTTACGCAAGGCTGGCCTCGCGCACTTTGTCGAACAGGGTTTTCCCACGTTGGCAGATGAAGACTGGCGTTTTACCAACGTCGCGCCCATCGCCCAGCTTCCGTTCCAACTTGCCCCCGCCGTGGCCGTTAATGGCGCGGAATCGCAGGCGCTGGACGCTGCGGTTTTCACCAAGCTGGGTGGCAACCGGCTGGTGTTCGTGAATGGATTTTTCTCAGCGAAATTGTCATCGTTCGGTTCGGTTCCTGCTGGCGTGGTGTTCGAAAATCTCGCCGCTGCGCTGGTGAGTCATTCGGCACTCATCGAAAAACATCTCGGTAGCTACGCGCAGACGCAGAAGAACTCGTTCGCTTCGCTGAATCAGGCGCTTTTTGCCGATGGCGCGTTCATTTTTGTGCCGCAAGGCGTCGCCGTCGCCGGGCCGGTACAGATTGTTTATATTTCATCGGCCACGCAAAACGGCGAAACCATTTCGCCGCGCAACCTCATTATCGCTGAAGCGAACAGCCAGCTATCCATCGTGGAAAGCTATATCAGCACCGGCAACGTCGCGTATTTCACGAACGCGGTGACGGAAATTTTCGCGGGCGAAAATGCGGTGGTGGAACACGTTAAATTGCAGGATGAAGCGGCCGAAGCTTTTCACATTGCGACCATCGCCGGTGAATTTGGCCGTGCCAGCCAGGTGAACGTTCATTCTTTTGCCCTCGGAGCCAAATTATCACGCAATAACATCCGCACGAAACTGGCCGGGGAAGGTCTGGAATGTGTGTTGAACGGCCTTTACCTCACGCGCAATGACCAATTGGCCGACCATCACATGATCGTCGAACACGCGCAGCCGCATTGCGCGAGCCATGAATATTTTAACGGCATCCTTGATGACAAATCGAAGGGGGTTTTTCACGGACGGATTCTGGTCCGCGAGATTGCGCAGAAAACCGACGCCAAGCAGACCAACAAAAATCTGCTGCTTTCCGATGACGCCACGGCGGACACGAAGCCGCAGTTGGAGATCTATGCGGACGACGTGAAATGCACGCACGGCGCGACCATCGGCCAGTTGAATGACGAATCCATTTTTTATCTGCGTTCGCGCGGCATGAGCGAAGGCACGGCCAAGCGGATGTTGATCCATGCCTTTGCCGGTGAAATCACCGAGCGCATCAAGTGCGAACCGGCGCGCATCGAGATTGATCAACTCGTGTGGGATCGGCTCGAAGCGAATCCGCATTTGTTGGGGCAATAATTATTGCCACCGAGCCACCGGGCTGGCGTGAAGATTGAAGTGACGGGTTTGAATTCGGTGACGTTGTGGCAGATTGAATCATGTTTGACGACATCAACGACCTTTATCAGCAGGTCATCCTTGACCACTGCAAGCAGCCGCGGAATTTCCATGAAATGCCGCAGTGCAGTTGCTCGGCGCAAGGTCGGAATCCGATCTGCGGCGACCAGTTGAAACTGTTTCTTACCTTGGATGGGGATGTGATCCGGGATGCCAGTTTCACCGGTTCAGGTTGTTGCATCTCGAAGGCGTCAGCTTCGTTGTTGACCGAAAACGTCAAGGGCAAGACCAAGACCGAAGCCGAGAAAACATTTGAACAGGTGCGCGAAATGGTTACGACCGGCAACGTGGTTGGCGACGTCGGCAAACTGGCGGTGTTCGCGGGGGTTTATAAATATCCCGCCCGGGTGAAATGCGCGATTCTGGCATGGCATGCGTTGATGGGCGCGCTCAAGGGCGAAGCGGGGTCGGTCAGCACGGAAAATGAACAAACTTAATTGCGAACAGACGTAATTGATTTCGCCGTTTTTTCGGGCATCTTGTTATTAATCGAATCATTTTATGAGTTCTGAACAAAAAATTTTGGTGCGTGATGTGGATGCGTCGGTCGTTCCCATCGGCACAAAAGTCACGCTCCAAAAAGGCGAGACGGCGCATATCACACAATCGCTTGGCGGCACTTACACCGTCATCGTCAACGGTAATATGTTTCGCATCGAGTCGAAAGACGCCGACGCGCTCGGGTTCGAGATTCCCGCCGCCCCGGTCACCACCACGGCCACGAGTGGCCCGATGACGCAGGAACAGCTCGAGAAAAAAGTCTGGGAATCGCTCAAGACGTGTTACGACCCGGAAATCCCCGTGAACATCGTTGATCTTGGTTTGATCTACGATTGTCATCTTACTGCGGCCGGTGAAAATAGTTTTAAAGCGGACGTCAAGATGACGCTCACTGCTCCCGGCTGCGGCATGGGGCCAGTGCTCGCGCAGGACGTGCAGAACAAACTGCTCTCGCTCGAACCGATTGACGAGGCCAATGTCGAACTCGTCTGGGATCCGCCGTGGAATCAGGGCATGATGACCGAGGCGGCCAAGCTGCAATTGGGTCTGCTTTAAACGGCGTCACGCACCTGATAACCGGTTGGTTTTCCGGTTATAACTCATGGATTACGTCCATGGCCGACTGGATTTTTTGAATGAGCATTTCCGCAAATATTGATTGGTCGAAACTGCGCGCTGATTTTCCCATCCTGGACCAGCAAGTCCATGGCAAGCCGTTGGTTTATTTCGACAACGCCGCCACGTCGCAAAAGCCGCGCGCGGTCATTGATGCGCTCGTCCGTTATTACGAACGCGATAATGCCAATGTGCATCGCGGCATCCATGAATTGAGCAATCGCTCGACCAATGCGTTTGAAGCCGCCCGCACCCGCACCGCCAAATTCATCAACGCTAAAAATGCGGATGAAATCATCTTCACGCGGGGCACGACCGAAAGCATCAACCTTGTGGCGGCGGCTTGGGGGAGCAGGAATCTCAAGGCGGGTGACGTGGTTTTGCTCACGGAAATGGAGCATCATAGCAACCTGGTGCCGTGGCAATTGATCGCGCAAAAGACTGGCGCAAAGATTGCCTACATCCCCGTCACGGGCGACGATGGGGCACTGGATTTGAGCAGGCTGGATTCATTGCTCACGTCGCAGGTTAAACTGCTTTCGCTGGTTCACATCTCCAATTCACTGGGCACTTTGAATCCGGTTGAAGAACTTTGCGCGCGCGCGCGCAAGCTGGGCATCATCACCCTCGTGGACGGCGCGCAAAGCGCCGGCCATCTGCCCGTGGATGTTCAGGCCATCGGTTGTGATTTTTTTGCGTTCTCGGGCCACAAAATTTGCGGGCCGACTGGCATTGGCGTTTTATGGGGCCGCTCGGAAGTACTCGAGGCCATGCCGCCGTATCAGGGCGGTGGTGAAATGATTTTGACCGTTGGCTACGACAAAACGGAATTTAAACCGGCGCCCCATCGTTTTGAAGCCGGCACCCCGGATATTTCCGGCCCGATCGCCTTGCACGCCGCCCTGGATTATCTTGATGCGATTGGCCGCGAGAACATTTGGAAACATGACCAGGAACTGGCGCAGCACGCTTACGAAAAGCTTTCCGCCTTGAAGGATATCCGTTTGTTTGGCCCGAAAATCGGCTCGGATAAACGCGCCGGGCTCGTAAGTTTTCTGTTGAAGGATGTCCACGCGCACGACGTTGTGACGCTGGCCGACCAGGCGGGCGTGGCGTTACGCGGCGGACATCATTGCACCCAGCCGCTGATGCACAAACTCGGCGTGGAATCCACCGCGCGCGCGAGCTTTTACTTCTACAATACCAAAGCTGAAGTGGATCAGTTCGTGGAAGTGATCAAGGAGATCCGGAAGTTTTTTGGACAATAGAATTGGCCCAAGCATCCGCTTGCCAGCCGTCCCGGCGGGGGAATTCTGAATGAATTTTAATCAAATCTTTACGAGCTTTTAATCAGTATTTGGTTTATTCCGTAGGTCAAAGCTTTTGACGTCTATGCGAATATTACTCGTGGAAGATGAGAAGAAGGTGGCGGACATCATTGTCCGCGGCTTGAAAGCCGAACGCTATGCCGTGGACGTGGCTCACGACGGGGTGGGCGGCTGGGAACTGGCGAGCGCTTACAGTTACGACCTCATCATCCTCGACCTGATGCTGCCCGGCCTGAGCGGCACGGAAATCCTCGAGCGCGTGCGCCGGAAAAATTCCGAAGTGCCAATCCTGATCCTGACCGCCCGTGATGGCATGGCCGACAAGGTCAAAAATTTTGAAAGCGGTGCGGACGATTATCTAACCAAGCCCTTTGCCTTCGCCGAACTGCTTGTGCGCGTGAAAGCTTTATTGCGTCGCGGGCCGGTGAACCGTTCGAGCGTCCTGCGCGTCGCCGATCTGGAGCTTGACCGGTTGTCGCAAAATGTCCGGCGCGGCGGCAAAAAGATTGAACTGACTGCCAAGGAATATTCCCTCCTCGAATACCTGGCGACCCACCCGGGGCGCGTGTTTTCACGCACGATGATCATCGAGCACGTCTGGGATCAAAGTTTTGAAGGCCTGACGAACATTGTGGATGTTTACGTGCGTCATTTGCGCGAGAAGGTGGACGACCCGTTTTCGGTCAAACTGTTGCGCACGGTGCGCGGCGTCGGCTACAGCCTGAGTGATGAGCCGCAGGCATGAACCCGCGTTCGATCCAATTTCGGCTGGTTGCCTGGTACACCGGATTGCTCACGGGAATCTTCGTGCTGCTGTTCACGCTGTTGTTTCTTCGCTTGCAGATTTTTCTGGTGAACGATCTGCGCGAAACTCAATTGCGCCGGGCGCATCAAGTCGCCAACACCTTGCTGGTGCGCGTCGGGGAAACCGGCGAACCCTTTGTCGCCGGCCAGGTCAACGAATGGTACTCACCCGAGATCAACGATCGCTTCGTCCGAATCACACGCGCGCATGGCACGCTCATTTACGCCTCCCGCAGACCGCACGATGGCAGCTTTGATCCGGCGGAAGTGCCTGTGCTTTCGCCCGTACCGACCCGGGAAGTTTCCCGGGAGATCAAGTTATCCAACGGCAAAACCCTGCTCGTGGCGGCCTTGCCGTTCAAATCGCCGGAAAGCTCCGCCGTTTATATCATTGAATTTGGTGAGTTGCTGGATCCGGTGCAGGCCATGCTGCGCCATCTATTCCTGCAACTGGCGGAAGGGTTGCCCCTGGCAGTCATCATCATCGCGGTGGGTGGTTATTGGCTGGTCCGCCGCGCGTTGATGCCGGTGGCACAGATCACACGCGCCGCCGAAAGCATCACGCAGCATAATTTGAGTGAGCGTTTGCCGGTTCCCCACACCGGCGATGAGCTGGAACGATTGTCCATTTCACTCAATCGCATGATCGCGCGGCTGGACGATGCGTTCCAGAATTCCAAGCGCTTCGTGGCGGATGCCTCGCATGAGTTGCGCACGCCAATGACCATTTTGCGCGGCGAACTGGAAGCGCTTACGGAAAATAAACAGCTTGATGCCGCCGTGCGTGAACAGGCCGGGAGCATGCTGGAAGAAGTCGCGCGCCTGAGCAAAATCGTGCAGCAACTATTCGCTTTGTCGCGGCTCGACGCGGGCGAGGCGCAGACGGAGTGGGCGCGCTTTGACCTGGCCGAGCTGGCCCAGACCACCGCCGGGCAGATGAATCTGCTGGCTGAGGATAAAAAAATCGCCATCCAGTGCGCCACCAGCCAGCCCGTATTTATCGAGGGCGACCGCGCCCGGCTCAAGCAGGTGGTCGTGAATCTGCTCGACAACGCGATCAAATACACGCCGCCGCACGGCCAGATCCATTTGCGGGTCCGCAGCGAAAATGAACGCGCACTGTTGGAAGTGGAAGACAACGGCATTGGCATTCCGCGCGAGGCGTTGCCGCATGTGTTCGAGCGATTTTTTCGCGTGGATCCGGCCCGGACCGGCGAGGCGGAAAGCGCCGGTCTTGGGTTATCCATTGTGAAATCCATCTGCACCGCGCATGGCGCGGAAGTGGAAGCCGTGAGCGTGCCGCAAACGGGCAGTTGTTTCCGTGTCAAATTTTCAATGCCGGGAAAATAAAAATGCAAATTAATTTATGAGGTTTAAAAAAATTCTTGCGGGGTTGCCGTGTGCGTGGCTGCTTGTGTCCACCCAGATTTTATGTGCGGATGAAACGGCCGTGCCCGCCGCTGCCGCCAAGGTAACGCGCGAAGATTTATTCCGGGAAGTCACGATATCCGCCGAGTTCCGGCCCTATCAGGAAGTGGAATTGCACGCGAAAGTTTCCGGTTATCTGCAGACAATTAACGTGGATTTTGGGGACCAAGTGACGAACGGGCAGTGGCTGGCCACGCTGGAAGTGCCGGAATTACAGGATGAATTGGTCAATGCGCAGGCGATCGTACAAAAAGCCGAATCCGATTATACCAATGCCGCTCTGATTTATTCACGCCTGATGTCGGTTAATAAACAACATCCAAATCTCGTGGCGCAACAGGATTTGGACACGGCATCGGCGAATGAGCAGACCACTTCCGCCACGCTGGCGGCTGACCGGGCCAGTGTTAAAAAATTTCAGACGATGATCGGCTATACCCAGATCACCGCGCCGTTCGCGGGCGTGGTCACCCGCCGTTATGCGGATCAAGGCGCCCTCATCCAGGCCGGTACGGCGTCGGACACGCAGGCGCGGCCGGTGGTCCGCGTTTCGGATAATTACCAGTTGCGCCTGGATTTTCCCGTCTCAGTGGATTTTGTGAAGGACATTCGCCTGGGCGCGCCGGTGCAAGTGCGCGTGGATTCACTCGGCGGCAGGACGTTTTCCGGGAAAATTTCCCGTTTTACCCACGACGTGGACGATACCACCCGCACGATGCTGACCGAAATTGAAGTGCCCAATCCCAAACTGGAATTGATGCCCGGCATGTATGCCAGCGTTGTTTTAAAAGTGGAACAACATCCGGACGCGCTGGCGGTTCCCGTAGAAGCAGTTGCCGGTGAAAAAAATCCAACCGTGCTGGTCATCAATCAGAACCATCAAATTGAAGAACGTGCGGTCAAACTCGGATTGGAAACGCCGGAAAAATACGAGGTGTTGGGCGGCTTGCAGGCCGGTGAACTGGTCGTGGTCGGCAACCGGACGCAATTCCGTGCCGGTCAGACCGTGGAGCCAAAGCTGCTGCAACTTTCCCGGCGCGATGAGAATTGAATCTGTTTCTACTTCAAAAAATTCCTGAACCAATCCTGCCATGTCACGCTTTGCCATTCGCCTGCCTTATCTCATCATCGTCATTTGCCTCATCACTTGCGTGGTCGGTGTGACGTGCCTGGTGCGGATGCCGGTGGATTTATTTCCGCCAATCAAGATCCCCGTCGTCGTGGTCGCCACGTTTTTCAACGGCATGCCGCCCGAGCAGGTTGAGACGGACATTACCGGCCGCTTCGAACGTTTCTTCACGCTGGCCAGCGGCATTGACCATATCGAATCACGTTCGCTGCCGGGCGTGAGCCTGATCAAAATTTATTTTCAACCCGGATTCAATGCGGACTCCGCCGTCACGAGCATCGCGAATCTGGCGTTGGCCGACCTGCGAAAATTGCCGCCGGGAACGCTGCCGCCGGTCGTGTTGAAGTTTGACGCATCGAGTTTGCCGGTTTGCTTGATCACGTTGAAAGGCAAAGGCCTGGACGAAGCGAAGTTGCGCGATCTCGGCCAGTATGACGTGCGCAATCAGGTTGCCAACGTGCCCGGCGCGTCCGTGCCGCAACCATTCGGTGGCCGGTATCGCCAGATCATGGTTTATGTGGACCCTTTGAAGCTGGAAGCCCATCAGTTGAGCGTGATGGATGTCGTGCGGGCGGTGAACAGTGCGAATCTGATTTTGCCGGCCGGCGATGTGAAGATCGGGCCCTACGATTACAATCTGTATGCGAACAGTCAGATCAACACCATTGACGAGATCAATAAATTGCCGTTGAAAACCGTGGCGAATGCTTCCGTCCTGGTCGGCGATATCGGACAGGCCCGGGACGCGTCGCAGATCCAAAATAACATCGTGCGGGTTGATGGCCAGCCGTCAGTGTATCTGCCGGTGTTGAAGCAAGGTGGCGATGCGAATACGATCGCGGTCGTGAACGGGATCAAGGATGCCGTGGAACATCTGCTGGATGTGCCGAAACAATTGGTCACCAAAGTGGTGTTTGATCAATCTGTCTTCGTCAAGAATGCCATCGAAAATCTGATCCACGAAGGCGCTATCGGTCTCGTGCTCACTGGCGTGATGATCCTGATTTTTCTGGGCAGCATGCGCGCCACCGTCGCGGTTTTTCTCTCCATTCCATTGTCGGCGCTGGCGGCGTTCATTTGCCTGTCCGTCGGTGACAACACGATCAATGCGATGATTCTGGGCGGTTTGGCGCTGGCGTTTTCACGGTTGATTGATAATTCCGTCGTCGTGCTGGAAAACATTTTTCGCCATCTGGAAATGGGCGAAACGCCGGAGGTCGCCGCCGAGCGCGGTGGCCGCGAAGTTGCCCTGCCGGTGCTGGCTGCCACCCTGACGACGGTGATCGTGTTTTTCCCCGTCATCTTCCTATATGGCGTTAGTAAATTTTTATTCACCGCGCTGGCGTTGTCCGTGATTCTCTCGTTGTTTGCTTCCTACGTCGTGGCGTTGACGGTCGTGCCGTTGTTCTGCGCCAAGTTGATCAAATCACATCACGGCCATGAAGCCGGCGAAATCGAGATCAAAAGCAACTTTGGCCGCCGTTTCAACGTCTGGTTCAATCGCAAGTTTCACCAGTTGCTTGACCACTATGAAGGCTGGTTGAACCGCTCATTGTTGCGGCCGCTGGCCACGGTGCTGGGCATCACGGGCATTTTTATTTTGAGCCTGGCGCTGTATCCGCTCATCGGTGAGGCGTATTTTCCACGCACGGATCCGGGGCAATTTGTCATCAACCTCAAGGCCGCCACGGGCACGCGTTTGGAACTCACGGACAATCTGGTGGCGCAGGTCGAACAAGTCGTGCGCGAGGTGGTGCCGACGAACGAATTGAAGATCATCGTTTCCAACATTGGGGTGACCCCGGGTTTTTCCTCGATCTACACGCCCAATTCCGGACCGCACACCGCGTTCGTCCAGGTGGGTCTGAACGAGGGCCATCGCACAAGCAGTTTTGCCTACATGGATCAGGTGCGGGCGCGGCTGAAAAAAGAGTTGCCGCAGCTCGATTCCTATTTTCAAACCGGCGGACTTGTGGACGCAGTGTTGAACCTGGGCATGCCGGCCCCGATTGATATTCAGATCAGCGGCAAAGATTTGGCGGCCGCGCATCAGACGGCGCTGGAGATCGCGAATCAAGTACGCACGTTGCCCGGGGTCAGCGACGTGCTGGTGCCGCAGGACGTGGATTATCCGGCGTTGAAGTTGAACATTGACCGCGAGCGCGCCAGTGAACTGGGCCTCGACGAAAAGGAAGTGGTCGGCAATGTGATCACGGCGTTGACCTCGGACATGATGATTGCACCGAGTTACTGGGTGGATCCCAAAAGTGGCAATGATTATCTGCTCACGGTTCAATATCCCGAAAATTATATCAAAAGCCTGACCGATCTTTCCTCGGTTCCATTGCGGGCGGCGAATGCACGCCGATCCACGCGCCTGGACACAGTCAGTAAAGTTTCGCACATCCAATCGCCGACCGAGGTGGATCACTATCAATTGCGGCGCGAAATGGACATCTACGTTGCGCCGTCCAGCGAAGACATCGGCAAAGTCCTGAGCGGGGTGCAAAAGATTTTGCGGGAAACTAAAATGCCGGAAAACCTCCGCGCGACGATCCGTGGTTCAGCGCACGCGATGGAAGTTTCGTTCCGCAGCTTCGGCTTCGGCCTGCTGCTTTCAACTGTGCTCGTCTATTTGATTCTCGTGGCGCAATTCAAGTCATTCGCCGATCCGTTGCTGATTCTGCTGGCCGTGCCGACGGGTTTGACCGGTGTGTTGATCATCCTGTTCGCGACCGGCACCACGCTGAACGTCATGTCATTAATGGGCGTGGTGATGATGGTTGGCATCGTTGTCTCCAACAGCATTCTGATCGTGGAATTCACGAATCGTTTGCGTGAAGAAGGCAAGCCGTTGCGTGAAGCAGTTGCGTTTGCCTGTCGCGTACGTTTGCGTCCCGTATTGATGACGTCGCTGGCCACGTTGATCGGCCTTATTCCCATGGCCGCAAAACTTGGAACCGGCAGCGAAGCATACGCGCCGCTCGCCCGCGCAATCATCGGCGGCTTGGCGGTGAGCGTGGTGTTGACGGTATTCATTGTGCCGTGCGCTTATTTTCTCCTGTATCGGCGCCAGGAAAATAAGGCGAAAAATCCGCCGGCCACGCCGTTGGCCGAGACCCCACAATCCTGATTTTTTAAATGAATCGAATCCTTTTAGCCCTGGTTGTCCTGGTGTTTTCTGTCGGCGGCCTGCGTGCCGATCAAACCAACGCCTTGCCCGTTTTGACCCTGGCAACGGCGGAACAGTTGGCGTTGCAGAACCATCCGCAAATCGCCGCCGCCGATTTCCGCGTCCTAGCCGCGCAAGAAGCGGTGAAAGAAGCCCGTGCCGGATATTATCCGACGGCAAATTTTGCGGTGGACGCGGTGGGTGCGAATGACGAAGGCACGCGCATCCTGGCCGGTGGCTTGAACAACCCCAGCGTTTATGACCGTGCGGCGGGCGGTGTTTCGGTCAGCCAATTGATCACAGACTTCGGCCATACGGCCAATCTTGCCGCCAGTTCCAAATTTCAAGCGCAGGCGGAAGGCCAGAACGCCCGCGCCACCCGCGAACAGATTCTATTGCGCGTGACCGTGGGTTACCTGAGTGCCTTACAGGCGCAAGCCGTCTTGCAGGTCGCGCAACAAACCTTTGATAATCGGCAATTGTTACTGGATCGAGTCAGCGTGCAGGCGTCGAATAAATTGAAATCAGAACTGGATGTCAGTTTTGCTCGCGTCGCCGTGCAGGAAGGCAAACTGCTGTTGCAAAAGGCGCAAAGCAGCGCCGACGCGGCAATGTTTTCCCTCACCGCGGACATGGGCGGGCGCGAACCGAAATCATATCAATTGATCGAACCGGCCGCCGTCGTGGTCGCCACGAACGATGTGTCGCAATTGGTGGAAACCGCGTTGACGGACCGGCCGGAGTTATTGAGTTTGCACAATCAAAACGAAGCGGCGCTGCGTTTTGCCAAATCGCAACGCGACGCACGCTTGCCGACCATCGCGGCCTTTGGCGTCGCCGGGGTATCGCCGATCCATGACGATCATCTCGACAACAATTATGCCGTCGGCGGTCTGCAACTGACGATCCCGTTGTTCGCCGGCGGGCTCTACACCGCCCGTCAACATGAAGCGGAATTGAAATCGCAGGCGGACCTGGAATTACTGCGCGCGGCGGAAAATGACATCGTGCGTGATGTGCATCTGGCCTGGCTTAATGTCAACAACGCGGTGGAACAGCTCAAGACGACCACTGACTTGGTGACCAATGCGAACGACGCTTACGAATTGGCCGGCGCCCGTTACAAAATCGGCAGCAGTTCCATCGTGGAATTGAGCCAGGCGCAACTGGCGCTCACTTCGGCGCAAATTGCCGCGGCGAGCGCGCGTTATAATCTCCTCATCCAACAGGCGAGCCTGAACTATGAGGTCGGTGCTTTGAAATAATTGTTGGATAGTTTTCGGACTTTTAACCCGGCTTTAAACTAAGAACGTAAATTAGATCCTTATTAGGTGGAATGGGTTGCGCTGCCACCCATTATGCCGGCAAAGCCGGCACTTTAAGGTATGCTATCATGTTGGACGCGCAACCTTTCATCGCCTGAGGCTGCGCTCGGCGCCGACTTTGGCCGCAGCGCAGCCAAAGCCAACATCAATGCCAATCCGGTTGTGCCCTTGCGATATGGGCAAAACATCGTTTGCCGATTTTAATCTTCGATTCAGATGGCCTTCATTTACCGGGGCTAGGGTGAGGTCATTATGAAAACAAAAATTATCGTTCTGATGGGAGCGGGGATGGTCTGGTTATTTGCTGGCTGTGCCTCGCAACCGGTTTCCGTCGCGCCCGTCGGCCCGTCATCAACCGGGGCAGATCACGCCAACGGCAGCGGCTATCTATGTGTTTACAGTGCCACCCAGACACATGTGATCGCGGAGAACACCTATTATTATCCGCATACCAGTTACACGGTTTATGACGATTCCGGTGCCGTGGTGAAGTTCGTTCGCAACCACACCGGCAGCATGGATGAAGCCCCCGCACTCGTGATGGTCCCGGTGGGCAGATATAATGTCGTGGCTGAATCCGATAGCTACGGTCGCGTGACGGTGCCGGTCGTCATTGAAGACGGCAAAACGACCGTCGTTCATTTGGATCGAAATTGGAGCTTGGGAGCCAAGTCAACGGCCGTTGCCATTGCCAAAAATCTGGTTCATTTACCCGATGGTGAAGCGATCGGCTGGAAAGTGAATTGAAAGTGGAAAATAGATGGCTGGTAGCAGCGGACGCGAGTCCGCTCCTTTCAATCTTAGACAGACAGATTAACTGGATTTGATCAATTGCAAAGACGTCGAGTTGACCATCAAAGCTACGCTTTTGAAATCTTTCAATGAGGGTCACGGAGGAAGGCAGTATAAGGTTTAAATTTAGGTTGAATCCGAATTTCGGAGAAGTGCGACCAAAATATGAGGTTAAGGCTCCTCACCCCGTCCCTCTCCTCGTTTGGCGAGGAGAGTGGGAAAAGTTTTCGCGTCTGAGAACCACCACACGTTGGGCTGGTGAAGCGGGGGAGCGAGTAGTCTGCGTACGGCGCATCGCACTCCTTCGCCCCAACGGGGAAGGCCGGGATGAGGGGGCCATTCCACTTGTAGCCTTTGACAGATGTCTCGTATTTTTCTACAAAGGATATTTGAGTTCGACGCAGTCTCGCTCCACCAAAATTAAGATTTATGCTTCTGCGTCTCCGCGTCTGATCGAAACGTCAGAACGTCCTTAAACGGTATTACCGATTTCCCGTGCCAAATCTTCGATTATCCAATTCTTGCGGTCGGCTTGCAGTTGGTCGGCGGTGGCACCGTGCTGCCAGACAGCGTAACGGAGGGTTTTCAACACCTCGGTTTGTAGGTTGGATTGCGCCAGCAGTCCGGTCAGATAACCGGCGAGCAAGTCGCCACTGCCGCCTTGGGCCAGATGCGGATTGCCGGATAGATTCACAAAAATATCGCCTTCGGCCCGGCCGACCAATGTCTGGTTGCCTTTCAGAATCACCCAGCAACCGCCGAATTTTTTCGAAAGATCACGCAAGGACTGGACACGGTTTGCCTGAACTTTTTCCGTGGTGGTTTCCAGCAGCCGGGCGGCTTCGCCGGGATGCGGTGTCAAAACGCGGATGGCATTTGCCGGAAAACTATCGGATGTCAAAAAGTCCAACGCGCTCGCATCCACCACCAACGGCACGGGTGTTTCGCGCCAAAGCTGGCGCGTAAAATGTTTCAACGTTTCGGAATCTTTTTTGGCGGCCAGCCCGGGGCCGATCAGGAAGGCGCTGGCATTCTTCGGTAGCTCAATTTCCGGCGACCAAACATTGACCATTGCCGCCGCCAGTTGCGCGGCGACGGGCACAAACACTTCCGGTTGCGTGAACAATGTGACGAGCCCGGGCTGGGCGCGTTGCGCACCATGCGCGGTCAACACCCCGGCGCCGTGAAAACCCAAACTGCCCGCGATGAGGGTGGCATGGCCAAAGGTTCCCTTGTGACCGGCAGCCGGTCGTGTCGGCGGAAACTGTTCAAAATCCTCCGGCAGCGTCCAGTTCAATTCGCTTTTGGCAGAGCAGGCGATGAGTCCGATGTCATCAGCCAATTCCAAGCGGCCGACAAACGTCGAGGCTGCCGGCATGAGCAATCCAGTTTTCGGTGCGCCGACTGTGAGGGTG
This sequence comes from Verrucomicrobiia bacterium, assembly GCA_036498725.1. Classification (GTDB taxonomy): domain Bacteria; phylum Verrucomicrobiota; class Verrucomicrobiia; order Limisphaerales; family UBA11358; genus UBA11358. Next base: position 35,301 of record DASYEY010000178.1, read on the forward strand.
ACTGTCGCCTTGATCGCCGCACCAAAATGTTCACCGGTCTCGGCGTTGAGGCCGGAGGGTATATCCACGGCCAGCACAGGAATGGAGGTGGCGTTAACGGCGGCAATGATCTTCTGCCACGCCTCAGCGAGTGGCCGGTTGAGGCCGATGCCAAACATGCCGTCAATGATGAGCGCCGGTTTTTCGCGCAACGCCATTTCAACCTTGAGCAGGTCGCTGCCGGGCAGGAGCAACTCCAGAAATTTGACTTTGCGGCCGTCGAGATGCGCTTTGGCAGCGCGGGCGTCATCGCCGTTATGGCCTTTGCCGGCCAGGATCAAAATGGTGTCACCGGCCTTGGTAAGCTTGCGGGCGCGCCGGGCGATGCGCTTGCCCACGCGCCGGATGACCTCGGCTTCGGTCTGGCCACCGGCCCACGTGGCGCGCTCCCAGGCGCGCATCTGGGCCAGCGTGATGACTGGAATCGGCATGGCCCGAGCGTGGCAAATTTTCCCCCGGCGCAAAAGAAGAATGTCACATTCGCTGGATTTTCGTCACGGAATCGTCACATTTTTGTCGCTGAAATGCAATTGTGTGACAAATTCGTGCGTGCCATGATGTTAACGTGAAACCAAAAATCTTGGTGGTAGATGATGAACCGGAAGCAGTTGAGCTGTTGGAGTTCAACCTCAAGCAGGCAGGCTATGCGGTCACCACGGCGGGTGACGGCGCGGAAGCCTTAAAAAAGGCCCGCTCGCAAGTGCCGGATCTGATCGTGCTCGACGTGATGTTACCGGAGATGGACGGCTTTGAGATCTGCAAATCATTGCGACTGGATCCGACGACCGTGAAGGTTCCTGTCATCATGCTCACAGCCAAGGCCGCGGAGATTGACCGCGTGCTGGGCCTTGAACTCGGTGCGGATGATTATCTCACCAAGCCGTTCAGCCCGCGCGAACTGTTGTTGCGCATAAAAAAAATTCTCGCCCGCGGCCAGTCCGAAGAAAAGGTGAAAGACCAATTGCGCTATGGCGACTTGTTGATCGACGTGCCGCGCCATATCGCAAGTTGGAAAGGCAAGACCATCGAATTGACCGCCACGGAATTTCGTCTGTTAACTGTGCTGGCCCAACGCGCCGGCCGCGTGCAATCCCGCGACCATCTGCTGCGCGATGTTTGGGAATACGATAGCTTGATTGATACGCGGACAGTGGATACGCACATGCGCCGTCTGCGCGAAAAACTTGGGGCCGCCTCGCAACATCTGGATACCGTCCGGGGCGTAGGCTACCGCTTTGTGGAATGAGCCGGCGGAAAGGCAGAATGAAGTGGTGAGATTTACAGATTGGTTCTCCTCGCCATTTATTTTTGTCTGCGGCATCCTTCCTCCTGCCTTTGAATATGTGGCTTTTCCTGTTCATCCTTGCGCTGGCTGCGGCCATCGCCATTCATTTCTGGTGGCGGGCGAAATTTAACGCGCAGCAGGGCCAGCGCACGGCCGAGTTGGAAGGTTTTCGCCGTCAACAGCAGCAAACTTCGGTGGACGCCAAGGCGCAACAGCAGGTGTTGTTCAATTCCATGCTCGAAGGTCTGTTGCTGTTGGATCGTAACCGGAAGATTTATCTCGCCAATCGCTCGTTCAAAAATCTATTTGGGCTGAAAAACGAATTGCGCGGCAAAACGGTTCTGGAAGCGCTGCGGATCCATGAACTCGATGAACTGGTAAACCAGGTTGAGGCCAAGGGGCAGGTGTTGAACTACGAATTAAAACTGCCGGACTTGAGCGAACGCTGGCTGCAGGTCAACGCCGCCGCGATTTTTGATTCTGCCGGCGAACGCGAAGGCACGATTCTGGTGTTTCACGATCTGACGCGCTTGAAACAACTTGAACGCACGCGCGAAGAATTCGTCGCCAACGTCAGCCATGAATTACGCACGCCGCTGTCCCTCATCAAAGGGTACGTCGAGACGTTGCTCGATGGTGCGCGGAATAATCCTGAAGTCGCCGAGCGTTTTCTAAAAATCATTGAGCGCAACACGCAACGACTGGATCTGCTCATTCAGGATCTGCTGACGATTTCCGCGCTGGAATCGGAACGGATCAAGCTGGACCTGCAACCGGCGAAGTTGCGTCCGCTGGTCGAAAAAGTTTTGGCCGACCTGAATTCGCGTGCCGAAAATAAAAACATGCAACTGGTCAATACCCTGCCGGAACTCACCGCCACGGCGGACGCGAACCGCATTGACCAGGTGCTCGCCAACCTCGTGGACAACGCGATCAAATATGGCCGGGCGCAAGGCCGGGTGATTGTCGGCGGCCGGAAAGTGGATGATCACAAATTGGAGATCTCGGTGCAGGACGACGGTCCGGGCATCCCGACCGAATCACTCGACCGCGTGTTTGAACGGTTTTATCGGGTGGACAAGGCGCGTTCCCGCGATCAGGGCGGTACGGGCTTGGGGCTTTCCATCGTGAAACACATCGTGCAGGCGCACGGTGGCGAAGTTTGGGTAAAAAGCGAACCGGGCAAGGGATCGACGTTTTTCTTCACATTACCGCTCGGGGAATGACCCGGTAAGCAGGCTGAAAGCAAAAAGCGGATTAGCGTAGCACTGGCTCGTTCAAGGCCTGATTTTCCACCGTCTCGCGGATATAACAGATCATATCCTCAATTTTGACGCCGCGCCGGAGCGACTCCATTTTTACCCAGTACAAAATCTGCCAGATCCGCATCAACGGCATCCCAGCCGAACTGATGGTCAGCGTATTGCCGCAGCCGCAATTGGCCAGGGCGATATTTCCGGAAGAATGTTTCGGCCTTAAATCACCCAGTGCCAGGTCGTACGAAATCGGAACTCCACGGTGGGTCGTGTTCTGCAGATAATTCTGGTAGTCCGGAAAAACCCGTTGGCAGACATTGCACGTCTTGGGAAAAAGTCCTTCGACATGTTTGCGGATAACCCAGATGACATCAGCTTCCGACATGTTTACAGATGGTCTGCTACTCCTAAATGCTGGCGAATGAAATTATACGTTTGATTTTCGAGCGTGCACCCGAACCAAGAAAGAAATTTAAGCCGAACTGTCCAATTTTGAAACAAAAATCGAAAATTGGACTGCTTTTGTGGGCTTAAAATTCAGAACTCGGTTCTGAGTTAATGTTCAAATATTGACGAGCAAAATCGGTGCCAGTTGCTAATGGTGCTCCCGCACGGAATTGAACCGTGATCCATTGTTTAGGAAACAATTGCTCTATCCATTTGAGCTACGGGAGCTGTAAATTTTCTGACGCTATCAAAGGCCGAAGAGCTTAACAATTTATCGAAGAACAAAAAACTGGCGGAGAGAGGGGGATTCGAACCCCCGATACGGCTTTTGGCCGTATACCGGTTTAGCAAACCAGCGCCTTCAGCCACTCGGCCATCTCTCCACCGGACGGATAGTGAAACCTGCCGACGCGTTTCACTCAAGCAATTTCTTATCGGCAAAGGGAAAAACTCAACTCGCCAGATGAGGCTTACGACGTGAGATTTGTTCCGCATTCGATCAGTTTCTTTATTCAAAGGGGTAGTTCCAACCAGCGGCAAGCTGTCCCGCCAATTCCTCTGGCAAGGTGTCCGAAAGGGGAAGCTGGTCAGGACAGACTCTAGGCCAGTGTCAAAGCAGGGACTCCGCGAGGCCTGGGAGTATGTTTTTGGGCCGCGCAGTGCTATTCCGCTAGCAATGGCAGTCTTGCCCGTTAAAGCACAAATTACAAAGCAGGACATCGCGGGAATGAAGGCTTATCTGGAATGGACTGGCGCTGCGCTTGATTGGAATCATTCAAACGAAACGTGACTGGCCGCAGAGGGAAGGTTAGTTATGACGTTTTGATCGCGCATTTCAATCGGCGAGGCCAATCCGCAGACCCGCGCCAGTCATCCGACGATGATACGCTCTGAGGGGAATTTTCAGTTTTGAATCATTTTTACTATTGATGACCTCATATTTTTAGCTTCTGTCTCAACTCGCAAATTCTCTGATGAATTGGATAGCGTTTGTCGGCGCTCAACTGTTCTGGTCGAAATCCGTCCGAGTAGGTTCGGCTGATTGAAATGAGAGCAGCAGCGCAATGGTAGCGGTTTAAATAATCAACATCTGATTCCAAAACGTCCGCAAGCAGTGAACCAGCTTCAGCAAGCGATGCTCGCGAACCGATAGAAGTCCATATTTGGTAGTAGTTTCCGAAACGTTTTACACGAACGTCTGCCAGTAATTCCGCCACAGGTCGAACATCGTATATTAGGCGCTCCTTGTCGGCTTCCTGTTCCCAATGCTCTTGAAATTGGGCGTAACTCATATCTCCGTAACTGTAATGTTATCTGGCGCTCCAACTAGATGAAACTTGCCGTCTGGTGATTGCATTTCAAGGTGCTCCTGTTGCTCGTTACGCTCCTGTACTAGAATTGCCAAACCTTCCAGCGGCCCTATCCCTACGGCTTTCCCATCGGTGGGATATGCCAGCGCGTTATCACGAGCAACTCGAATCCAAGTATCAGTGGCAAAGACACCACGGCCAGAGTGTGTGACCGTCAACAGATACTTGCCAGTCGCATCAAAGCCCATTGCTACCAAACCGCCAACAAAAAGATGCTTGGGCTGTGTCATTGTAGGGTTTAGTTTCTGCCGATTCGTGAGAAAATCAAGCCCAGCCATTTAGAAGTGTAATGGGCTAAAACATGTCGAGGCTACGGGGAAATATTGTGAGGTGACTTGGATGAGTTCCGTGCAACAAGTTGCAACAGTAAAAATGCGTAACGGTGCGCTTTTCTGCAAAATTGGTGATATTAGCGAACCGACGTTTTCTCTTTTGTTCACGCGGGGATTGTCCCTGTTCTCGCAAGGTCACGAAAACCCTTGTTTGGATTAGCAAACCAGCGCCTTCAGCCACTCGGCCATCTCTCCACCGGACGGATAGCGAAACCTGCCGACGCGTTTCACTCAAGCAATTTCTTCCCAATTTCTCGCCTGAGACGAGGATTTTAACCGGCGGTCGGCGCGGGGTCAGGATCGTCCGGGAGGTTGACGGCAGGTTGAGGACCGGTTGCGCGCGCGGCCAGCGTCGGTGGCCCGTTAAATATTTTTCGCATGCCGCCGAACCACACGATGAGCAGTAACAGAATGGCCGCCACCGTCGCGTCCAAGGCGAGATAGGGCGCATTGGCTGCGGGCGGTTGAATGCCGGCATAGATGACCGCCGCCAATCCCAGCAGGCTGATGACACTCAATGCGCGGTAGGCCCGGCCACCCAGATCGAAAGGGCCCATCCGGGTCCAGGTTTTGCCATAGGCAAAAATGCCAGCCGCCGACGGCATCAGATAGCTGAGATAAAGGAAGATGACGCACACGGCGGCAAGGACGGCATAGGCATTGGCCCAGACGGTGCACAACACGACAATGATGGCGGTAGTCCAGATCGCGTTGACGGGCACAGTGTGGGCGGCGGAAACTTTTCGTAATTTCCGGCTGAAAGGTAATCCGCCGTCGCGGGCAAAGGCATACATCATGCGGGAGGTGGAAGTCACGCAGGCCAACCCGCAAAGAAAATTGCCCAGCACGATCAATATTTCGAGCGGAATTTTTAGGCGGGTGGGAATGACCTGATCCATCAACCAAAAGAAAATATTTCCACCCTGGGCGGCGCCGGAATTCAAATTCGGCAGCGCCAGCACGAGCGCGCAGACCATCGCCCAGCCAAACAGGCTGGAAACGACGACGGAACGCACGATGCCCCGCGGTACATTTCGGGCCGCCGCCACGGTTTCTTCTGAC
>DASYEY010000179.1:0-24452 GCA_036498725.1 Verrucomicrobiia bacterium
ACGCAGCGATTCGTGGTTGGCCTGGAGACGACGACATGGGCAGGGCGGACAAGCTTGCTTTTCAAAAATTTTTGGCAGAAAAATCTGATCTTATTCTTTTTTCTTAAAGCTGAATTGGCCATTCCGCGCCGGAATCCCGACGCGAGGGTGATAGTAAGATTCTGGGCAGAGTCAAAGGCCTTCTCTAGATTTCGGCCATCCGCCTAGTGGTTTTCCTTTTGCAACGATTTCTTGATGGAAAGCTTCCAATTGTCAGCCACCTAATTTGAGATGTAGTATGCACTTCTTGACGATTCTGTCATCCTATAGTCTAGTGCCTCAGGATCTTTGAATTTTATCCCGTGAACTTTTTTCTGGCCTGCCCGCCACATTGGACTTAGGCTGGCACAAAATTAAGCCTGCCTATTTATGGACATCATTTTCAACTGTCCGAACTGCGACCAAGAACTGGAAGTGGATCAATCCGGCGCGGGAAGCCAGATTGAATGCCCTTCCTGCGGCCAGAGCATCACCATCCCCGCCAGCGGCAAGGTGACGACGGGACCATTGCCGCCGGCGGCAACGCCCCCGCCCGCCCCCAGCGCCATCACGACTTCAGCGGCTGCCAAAGTCGCTTTGCACCTAAAGGTGCCCGTACGCGACACCCCGGGTGAAGCGTTGATCGCCAAACCCAAGCCGCCGCTGGAGAGCGTCCAAAAAGGCGCGGGCAAACGCTTGCGCGTACACACCATCCGCCGGGCGCAGTGCATGGAATCCGGCCATGATCATTTCGATGAAAAGGTTTCCGAGTTCCTGAACGAAGTCGGCGAGACCAACCTGGTTGGCGTCCACGTTGTGAACTACGATTTCTTTGATGTCGCCACGCAAAAGATGACGGCGGATTACGGCGTGACGATTGTCTATCGAGGTTGAATCATTTGGGGTTGAATCACTTTGACTTGGCTGCGGCTGGCCGATACCGTTTTCATCATGAGTCGCCGGTTGATTTTATTTGTTTTGGTGGTGTCGGTTACGGTGCTATTGCCGCAACGTTCACCCGCGCCGCTCATTTATACACCCGGTGAAGGCTGGTATTATGAGATGTTCGGCGGCAATACCGCCTGGCAGCGGCCGCACGCCAAAGAACAGGTCGAAGTCGCCGAGGACGCCTTCAAAAACAAGGATTACAGCACCGCCAAACATGCGGCCAACCGGGTATTGCACGTCTTTCCCTTGTCCGATTATGCGCCCCGCGCGGAATACATCCTCGGCCGCTGTTATGAGGTCAGCGGCAAAGACGAAGCCGCGTTCAATGCCTACCAGCAGATCATTGAAAAATATCCCAAGAGCGGCCAGTTCAATGAAGTCCTGGTCCGGCAATATGAAATCGCCGGCCGTTTTCTGGCCGGTGAATGGTTCCGGTTATGGGATACCATCCCCATTTATCCTTCAATGGATGAGACGGCAAAACTTTACGCGAAAATTGTCAAGAACGGGCCTTACAGCGCCATTGCGCCACTGGCGCAAATGCAAATCGGCACCGCCCAGGACAAAGCCCGCAGCTATGCCGAAGCGGTAAAAGCCTATCAGACCGCAGCGGATCGTTACACTGGCCAGCCGGCCGTGGCGGCCGACGCCATGTATCACATCGGCGTTTCGTGGCAAAAACAGGCGGATACGGCGGAATATGACCAGGGCGCCGCCGCCCAGGCCATCGCGGCTTACACCGATTTCATTGCCTTTTTTCCCGATGACAAACGCGTGGCGGACGCGGAAAAAGCCATCGTCCTGCTCAAGGCCGAACGCGTGCGCGGCAGTTTTGAGATCGCCCGCTTTTACGAGAAAAGCCATCTCTGGGCCGGGGCGGTGGTTTATTACAACGACGTATTACAACTCGATGCCAATTCGCCGCTGGCCGCCCAGGCACGCGAACGGATTGAAGTTTTGAAACCGCGGCTGCATCTGTCGCCGGGAAAATAAACCCATGCGTGCGCTGCCTCTTTTCCTGGCCGGTCTTTTCGCCCTCGCCTTCACAGGCTGCGCTGGTTATCGCCTCGGCCCCGTCAACAACGTCACGCCGGGCGATAAAACCATCCAGATCACCCCCTTCAACAACCAGACCTTGCAGCCGCGGCTGGGCGATGCGTTGACTCAATCCGTGCGTGAACGGATCCAGACCGATGGCACATTTCATCTGGCCACCCATGATACCGGTGACATCGTGGTGACCGGCGTCATCCATAGTTATAACCGCATGGCCATCGGTTATTTGAGCACCGATGCGGCCACGCCCGAAGATTACCGGGTCGAAGCGGTCGTGCACGTCACGGCCCGCGATACGATTTCCGGCAAAATCGTGCTGGATAAAGACGTCAAGGGGCACACGCTTGTACATGTCGGTTCTGACCTGGCCAGCGCGGAACGGCAGGCGTTGCCATTGCTGGCCCAGAATCTCGCGCAAAGCATCACCGAGCTTCTGACCGAAGGCAGTTGGTAAGCCGTTTTCTGTCAGTTTTTTGAAACGTCTTCATTGGCTTTTCAGTCCAATCAGACCGATACGCAGAAACAACCCAAGACGAACGCCAACGTTCACCTTTTTTATTTCCGCTTCCACCAGCCGGTCAGCCGCTTGGGCTGGCTGGCCGCTTCCGGCTGGGTACTTTGTTGCAACAGCAACAAGCTGCGCGCCGCCTCAAAGCCCATGATGAATTCATCGTAGCTCAAAAAACGGTCGCCCGGATTCTTGGCCAAGGCCCGGCCCAGCGCATCGCTGGTGGCTTGTGAAATGATTGGCTCCACCTGGTTGGCCGGTGTCAGTGCCTCGTAAACGTGCGCTTGCACGACTTCTTCCGGCGTCGGCGCATCAAATGGCACATGGCCGGTAATGGCGTGATAGAGCGTTGCCCCCAGGCTGTACATGTCGGAAAGGAATGTTTCCGGCTCGCGCTTGATCTTTTCCGGCGCGACATAAAATGGCGTGCCGCGAGTGAACTCGGCGGATTCGTGTTCCGCATCCGCTTTGCGGGCGAGGCCGAAATCCACCAACTTTGGCTCGTGATCGGCGTCGAACAGGATATTTCCCGGCTTGATATCGCAATGCAATAAATCGTGTTTCAACGCCATGTCCAAGGCGGAGGCAATCTTGATGCCCACATCGAGAACCTGCAGTTCCGGCAGGATCCGCAGCTTTTCAATGCGTGCATCCAGGCTGCCTTGATCGGCGATTTCCATGACGAGATAACGTTCGCCCTGCCATTCATCGAACGTGTAGATATGGATGATGTTGGTATGGTTCAATTTTGCGCAGGCGCGGGCTTCAAGGGCAAAGCTCTCCAACGCCTCCGGTTCATTGAGCATCTCCTTCTTCATCAACTTCACTGCGACCAGCCGTTCCAACATCGTGTCCCAGGCGCGATAAACGATGCCCATGCCGCCGGAAGCGATTTTGCTGCGCAGCTCGAATTGTCGCAGTTGCATCGGCATCATGATGGCGTGGCCGCATTTGCTGCACGGCACGGTCGCCAGGGGAGCGAGATCACCAGGAATAAACGTTTTCGTTTCGCACCCTGGACAAGTAACCATCTTTAACGCCTGCGAGCTCATGGTGATTTCAATCTAACACCATTGGCCAATCCGACAACGCAATTTTCACGCGACAAAAATACGTTTGACAAAGCGGGTCAAACAGTGTTTCCTGTGCGTTGGTTAGCAATGAAAACAGTATTTGCCAAACAACTGAAGATGCAGACGCCCATGAATGGCCGTAACGCCATTTGGACGCGCATCTCTTGTCATTTTGGCAATGTGGGTAGAAAATTCTAAACGATTTAACGATTTTCCTAAACCCGCGATTGCCAGTCAATCGCGGGTTTTTCGCTTTTTAACCAAAGAACCAAACATAAAGACTGATCGAGAAAGACAAATATGAAACTAAAGAAAACCAAATTATTCGCCAGATTCGCGCCCGAAACGCGGTTCGAGCTGCGGCCCGTGCCGCCCGCACCGTTCCGGGCCAATCTCGAAAATGAATTCGAACAACTCAAAGGCCAGTTGCTCAGCGAGCAACTCTATCTCGCTGACGAGGCGGAATTGTATGCCCCGGTGCGCCGCGCCGCGAACGATGCCGCCGCCATTGCGTGGGCGACCCAGTTCCCCTTGCTCGTGTTTCCCCTGTTGTTCGAGGAAAAGACCGAGACCGTCGTGCGGCAGGCCAAACGCCAGAAGCGGATTTATGCCAACAGCGTGGAACTCGCCCCCGCATGAAAACGCAACGAAGTGACCGGTGACGGGTGACCAGTGATGAGCCTGCTTTTCACGCCACTCATCACTGGTCGCCCGCCACTGATCGGGCAGAATCACCAGAGCGCGGGTCGTGATCGCGTCGGGGAAAATTATTTTCCGATGGGATGCGATCCCCGCTCTTACGTTTCCTGGACCCGCTCAATCCGTGCGCCCAGTTTGCGCAACTTCGCGTCCATGCCTTCGTAGCCACGGTCCAGATGGTAGATGCGGTTCACTTGCGTCGAACCTTTGGCCGCCAGGCCGGCGATGACCAGGGCCGCCGAGGCGCGCAAATCGCTCGCCATGACTGGCGCGCCGCTCAATGGTTTACCGCCTTTCACAATGGCGCTCGGACCTTCAATTTCAATTTCCGCGCCGAGCCGCGCCAGTTCGCTGACGTGCATGAAGCGCGATTCAAAAATACGTTCCGTGATGATGCTGATGCCGGGCGCAAGCGCGAGCAGCGACATCATCTGCGCCTGCACATCGGTCGGAAAACCGGAATACGGCAACGTCGTGATGTCCACCGGCTTCAGTTTGCCTTTACGCTTGGCGATCATGTCCGTTCCCCGCCGTTCCACCGAAACGCCGGCCTCGCCTAATTTATCAATCACGGCTCGCAAATGTTCGGCGCGCGCGCCTTTGACTGTCACTTCGCCGTTCGTGGCGCCGGCAGCGATCAAAAAAGTCGCCGCCTCGATCCGGTCGGCGATCACTTCATGTTCAGCGCCATGTAATTTTTCCACGCCGGTGATGGTGATGGTCGGGCTGCCGACGCCGGTAATATTCGCCCCCATCGCGTTTAGGAAATGAGCCAGGTCCACAACTTCCGGTTCACACGCCGCACTTTCGATGACTGTGATGCCGTCGCCCAAAGTTGCCGCCATCATCACGTTCGCTGTGCCCAGCACCGTTGGTCCGGCGCGGCCACCGAGGAACACGGAGCCGCTGGAAATTTTTTTGACTGCGGCGTCAATGTAACCGCCTTCAATTTTGATCTTTGCGCCCAGCGCTTCAAAGCCTTTCAAGTGCAGATTGATCGGGCGCGCGCCGATGATGCAACCACCGGGCAATGAAATCCGTGCTTTGCGCAAGCGAGCCAGCAACGGCCCGGCGATGCAGATGGAGCCGCGCATTTTGCGGACCAGATCATAATCGGCGTAGCCTTTGATTTTTTTGGCATGAACGGTCAGGGTGCCGTTTTCGTATTTTGCCGACGCGCCGAGCGATTCGAGGATTTTCACCATGAACCGCGTGTCGCTCAGGTCCGGTACGCGCCGGATAACACAAGGCTCATCCGTGAGCAGCGTTGCCGCCATGATGGGGAGCGCGGCGTTTTTGCTGCCGCTGATGGTGACTGTGCCGCGTAGCGGCACACCGCCTTTGATCAAAAAACTGTCCATGTAAATTTATGTTTTAGCCTGCTCGAAGCCGCCCCCACTATCGTCCTCAACTTGATTGCGAGGGCGCGAAGGCGGGCAAATTGGCGATTAAAATCCGGGCGCGTTGACTGTAATCCTCCCGTACCGCTTCGACAATCCACTTTTCATCTTCGAAGAGTTTTTTTATTTCGTCCGCCTGGCCATCGCCGAATTCCAGCATGATTTTGCCGGACGGTTGTAAAAACCTCTTCGCCTCTTTGGCCAGCTTTCGGTAAAAATCCAGGCCATCCGCGCCGCCGTCCAACGCCAGACGCGGGTCAAAGTCGCGGACTTCCGGGTCCAGAGTCATGATTTCTGCCGAGGCGATATAGGGCGGATTGGTAACGATCAGATCGAACCCGCGCGCCGAAACGTCAGCCAATGCGCCCAAACCATCCCCTGACAAAAACTCGATCCGTTCGGCAACCCCATTTTTCGTCGCATTGGTCCTGGCCAACGTCAGCGCGGCTGCGGAAATATCCGTCGCTGTGATCTTGGCTGCCGGACATTTCGCCGCCAGCGCGATTGCGATGCAACCGCTGCCGGTGCAAAAGTCCAAGGCTGTCAAGGGTTGAGCGTTGCGAGTTGAGAGAAATTGCCAGCCCAATTCCGCGAGCAATTCTGTTTCCGGACGCGGCACCAGCACATCGCGGTTCACCGTGATTTCATAGCCGCAAAACGAAGTTGAACCCACAATGTGCTGCAATGGTTCACGCAAGCCGCGCCGCTTGACGAATTCGCGCAGGGCATCCGTTTCCGCCGTTGTCAGCACCCGGTCAAAATTCAGGTACAACTTCATGCGCGGCATCTGGAGCAGATGCGCCAGCAACAATTCTGTTTGCAGGCGCGGCGACTCGACGCTTTTTTTGCCAAGAAATTCCGCGCTTTTTTGGATCGCTTCCAGAACGGTCACGCGCGCAGTCTAAAATCAAAACGGCGGCGACAAAACGCTTTTTACTGAAATTATTTTCTGCAGATTTGGCCGGAACGAGGTTTGCGGAGCAATAAAAATACGGCGCCAATCATTTGAACCACCAAGGCGCCAAGGCACAAAGTTGGGGGAATGTTTTTTACAGAATTAACCAAATGGACAGAATTTAGAAATCCATGGCCCCTCCGTGTGGCGGCAGCCCAGCGGGGCGGCATATGCCGCCCCGCTGGGGTTAAAAAATAACCAGATGCTTGGCGAATGAGCGAACAACGCGGTGTCGCCTCCAACTTACGGCTTCACTGCAATCGGACGGATCTTGATATTACGGAAAGAAACGCTGCCGTGATCGCCTTGCAGGCCGATGAAACCAAGGTCGGATTTGGCAAAGCCAGCCATCCGGCCGAATTTACTGGCGGCGACCCGGGCATTGAAATCGTCGCTGTGCAAAACGTATTCAAAATATTTTACCCCGTTGATGTCGTGTTCGCATTTTTCCGGCGTGATCAGGAGGCGGATATGATTCCATTGGCCGACCGGCTTGGTGGCATCGAGGGTTTTGCCGGTGGCGGGATCAATCGGCGGTTGATAGAGCGCATAGAGCCAGCCGCAACGTTGCGGGTCGGCGGCTTTTTGGTTGTCTTCCAACTGGAATTCCGGGCCGGTCGCCCAGATCGCACCGCCGTCATCGGTGACGTGATACATGATGCCGCTGTTGCCGCCTTCGGAAATATTGTAATCAAGCTGTAATTCAAACCAATCATATTTGCCGGCGCTGACGAGATCGCCGGCATTATGCGGATCCACACAGACCATGGCGCCGTCTTTCACCTGCCAGCCGGGGCGAACCCCGTCGTGTTTGAAATTGCTCCAGCCAGAGAAATCTTCGCCGTTGAATAAAAGCTGCCAGCCGGCGGCTTTTTCCGCCTTGGTCAGCGTATTGGGTTTGGCGTTATTTGCGCTGCCCGGCGAGGCGCAACCCGCCAGAGTCAGGGCGGCAGCAGCGAAGGCGACAAGTAGTGTGCGTTTCATGGTGCAGAAAAACTAAACGAAGTCCGCGGCGGCGACAATTGAAAGAATTACGATTTTTGCGGCGGCCAAATCCACCATCAAATCAAAACGGGAGACAAAGCGCCCGGCGGCAGCCTCGTCTCCCGTGAGAATTTTAAACCGATTCAGTGTTTCACTGCGACGACCTTGCCCATGGGCTGGCCGATATGCTTGAGCAACTGCACGAACCACTTGGATTTGATGTCGAACGGTTTGCCGCCCTTGATGCGTTCAAATTCGATCGCCCGGAGCTGGTTGCCGCGTTCTTCATCTTCGCCCACCACGCCACCTTTGCCGGCGAAAGCGCATTGCACGGCCTTAACGGCGCAACGTTCGATAAGCTTGCGATCGGCGGCGTTGGCGGCTGCGGCGCGACTGTAATAACCGCTCTTTTGCACGAGGGTTTTTTCCGCACCGATCATCTCGGCAAATTGCTTCGCGAACCAGGCGCCGACGTTGACCTTGTCCAAACGCACGTGGCCGAACGCATCGCGCGGCACTTCTTCGCCGCGCGCTTCGATTTGCGCAACGATGGAGGACACACACGCACCTTCGGAGACAAACAAATTCACGCAGTCGTGCTTGTCCATGATCTTGCGCAAACGGGTGGCTTCCGCTTTGATGTCGAGCGCCATTTCGGGAATGAAAACGCCGTGAACCGCGCGGCGTTCGTTGCTCAAGCCTAGTTCCGGCAGGAAAACCATTTCTTCCATCAGCTTGCGATATTCCAGCGCGGTGGCGGCAGTGAGCCAGCCGCAATTGCGGCCCATGACTTCGTGGATGATGAGCATGCGTGGATTCGCGTTGTGCTCGGCCACGACGTTGGCGAAGTAGTGCGCGCCTTCTTCCGCTGCTGTCCAGGCGCCGAGGCTCTGGCGGATGGGAATCACGTCGTTATCAATCGTCTTGGGCATGCCGACGACCGTGAGATCGTAATTGTTCGTCTTGAGAAATTTGGCGAGCTCCGCGGCGGCGGTGTTGGTGTCGTCACCGCCAATGGTGTGCAACACTTGGACGCCGTCCTTGACCAATTGATCCGCGGCTACTTTCTGCGGGTCCTGACCTTCTTTGACGAGTCCGCGCTTCACACAATCCTTCACGTTCGTGAGCTTCACGCGACTGTTGCCGATGGGGCTGCCGCCGTGTTCGACGAGCGCCTTCCATTTCTTGCGGGCCGAAGCGGTCACCTTGAGGCTCTTGCCCTGGAGCAAGCCCATATAGCCGTTCACATAGCAGATGATCTCCACCTTCGGCGCTTTGCGCGTGTAGTTTTCGATCAAATAGCCGATGGAGGCACTCAGGCACGGTGCCAGGCCGCCCGCCGTCAAAATTCCGACTTTCTTAATTGTTTTGCTCATAAAATTCGAAAAAGGTGATCAATGAAATTGTGTTTTATCATTCTTGTGGAATGCACATTTCGGTCCGCGAATAGTGCCGTAAACGCCCCGCCAATTCAATTTCAAATCGGAGTTGATTGGTTGGATTTATATTACGATATTACGGTGCAGGTCGGATTGGCACTGGCAATTATTCTGGGTGGAATGGGGCGCTCGGCGACCTATTTTGACTGCACCGCAGTCACTTTATGGCGTGATTGCTCAGTTGAACACTTTCTTTTCGTCGCCTGACGCTGCGCTCAGCGACGACTTCGGTCGCAGCGCGACCAAAGCCACCATTTTCACGATTAAAGTTTAAAAACGTTCGCGCGAAGCATTGCTGCAGAGTTGTCAACACATCGGTAACAGGTTTTTTCCCAAAACCGCGGTAACACAACGGCTCTGCCACTTCCTTAAATAAGCGAAGATTATTTGCTCGCGGGCTTGGTTCGCTTCCAAGTCGGAGCCGGTAATTCGCCTTGTTGGTAACTGTCGAGGCCCATTTGAAGTTTTTCTTTTATGCTGGGGTTGTTCGTCGCGAGATCAACCGCCCTTTGTTCCGACGCAATCGCGTCATTCGTGCTGCCCCGCATGAACTGCACGCGTGCCAACGTATCCAAGTAAAGACCTTTTTCAACCGGGTCTTTGGCCAGATCCACTGCGCGCAGGGATACGGTTTGGGCCAGATCGAGATCGGGATGTTTAATGGCGTCATCCGTGGTCAACAACAAGGAGACTATGTTTTGATAAATCGCTTTGTCTTTGGTCGCCTCGCTCAGTTGTCGCGCCACCTTGAACGCTGCCGGAAAATCCTTTTTGCCGACCAAAACGCTGAAACGCGTCATGTAGATATAATTGTTGAGCGCATCATCATCTCCCGCTAGCGCAGCCAGCTCATCCAAGCCGGTGGCGGCCTTGTCCCATTCCTTCGCTCTAACGGCTAAGGTGATATCGTTTTTCAAGGTCGTAACCTGAACCTTCGCCTTTTCTTCGGCAGCCGCTGTTTCTTTGGCCTTATAGGTTCCCGCCAGCACGGCGGCAATAGTGCTCGGCTTTAATTCCATCGGGTGGCCAATCCAGGCGATGTTGCCATGGGTATCCACCAGAAAGGCTGAAGGAATGCCTTTTCTGTCGGCTGCGTCCATCCATGTCTCCGCCATTTTGCCTTTCTGACTCCCGTTCTTGTCATCCAAAGCCACGCGATACGTCATCTGTTCACCCATGGATTTAACGAACGGCGCGACCTTGCTCTCATCCTGTTCCCAACAATCCTGTCCGATAACGACCAGACCTTGATCCTTGAATTTTTTATAAGTCTCATTGAGGTGTGGAATCGAAGCTTTGCACGGCCCGCACCATGTCGCCCAGAACTCCACGATATACGCCGTGCCGGGGGTAAAAGCATTGATTGGGGCGCCTTGCACAAACCTGCCAGTCTGTAATTTCGGGGCCGGATCACCGACATTCAAGGTAGCGGCGGAGAGGTTCAGGGAAAAGCCAGCGATCAAAACCAGTGCGACAGCTAAGAAACAACGATTCAGGGTTTTCATAAGTTCTTCAGTCTGCGATTTACCGTTCTAAGGCCATGGTGAGCAAAATCAATCTCAAAGCAAGGTTTCATCATGAATCTATAATCGCTTGTCGGAAATTTCTGGCAACCACGCGCAAAAATGCCAGAGTGTGATGGTGAATGATTGCTTTAAGGGGTTTCAGCGGCAAGTAGGCGTCTTGGGACTCGTGCTATATGGCCTTGCCCTGGCCATTCCCGCCCACGCTGCCTCACACTTGAATATTGGCGATCCGGCTCCGGAGTTACATCCAGCCGAATGGATCAAGGGCGACCCCATCGCACACTTCGAAACCAACCACGTTTATGTGATCGAGTTCTGGGCCACGTGGTGCGGGCCGTGCAAGGCCAACATCCCCCACCTCACCGAGCTTGCTAAAAAATACCGGGATCAGGCGGCCATCGCCGGTATCAGCATTTGGGAATCATCCGATCCAACCGACGCTTCTTACATCCGAAAGGTTGAACAATTTGTCAAAAGCGAAGGCGATAAAATGGATTACCGGGTGGCGGTGGACGGACCACAGGGCGATATTGCGAATGCCTGGATGAAAGCGGCAGGTGAAAATGGCATTCCGGCCTCGTTCATCGTCGGCCGGAACGGACGGATCGCCTGGATTGGTTATCCGGCGAAAATGGATGAGGCACTCCAGCAAATATTGGACAACACGTTCGATGTGACTGCCGCCAAGAATAAGCGCGATCTGGAACTGGCCACTGTCCGTCCGTTTAACGACGCCATGGCAAATAAGGATTACCCACGCGCGCTGCAATTCATGGATGCGATCGTCGCCAAACAACCCAACCTTGCGCCTGCCTATGCTTATCCCCGGCTGGTCGCGCTGTTTCACACGGATGTGCCCGCAGCCATCGCTTTTTCAAACAAGATTTTGGAGGAACAAAATCATGACATCGGCATTTATCGGATGATCGCTTCGGTCTTGGCGTCCGAAACCGACCTTTCGCCGGCAGCTTATAATTTTGGGCAGGGCTTGATCAATGAAGCGCTCAAAAAAGGCGAGATGAACTATCTCTTTCTCGCCATGAACTCCGCTGTACGGACGAATCTGGGTGATCGGGCCGGAGCGATAAAATATCAGGAACAGGCAGTAGCCGCCGCTGAAAAGGATGCTCACGCGCCCCGCGACTTCGTCGAGTCCATGAAAAGGCAGTTGGCCAAGCTGAAGTCCGCTAATGGCGCGGCCAGCACGCCTTAAATTCTCCCGTGCAGCAATTGTGCGAGCGGAATAATCACCAGCCATAAAAGACAAGCGGAGTATTCGCAGGAGCTTCGTTTCTTTTGACCGCACAACTCCAACGGAGTTACGTCATTCAGCCCAGCGTTGGCCAATGTAATTGGGCTACGCTGGGTGGCGATAAAAAACGAAAACAACTCTGAAGGAGTTGCAGAGCAAACTGGGCTTGATAAATTCAATTCTTCGCCGTCGCCAACTCCTCTTCAAAATCCACAATCTCTTTAATTTGCACCAAGAACCAACGATCAATCTTCGTCAGATTGAATATGTCTTCAATACTGAAACCCGCCCGCATGGCGTGGCGGATGAAGAAGATGCGTTCGGCGTTGGGCACGCTCAGTTTGCGGCTGATGAGGTCACGCGGCAGGATATCGCGGTCACCGTAAACTTCGGTGCCGATGCGCCAGGGTTTGCCGTCGCCACCCAGGCCGCTGCGGCCGATTTCCAATGAGCGCAGGCATTTCTGGAGGCTTTCCTTGAAGGTACGGCCAATGGCCATGGCTTCGCCGACGCTCTTCATCTGCGTGGTGAGCGTGGGGTCGGCTTGCGGAAATTTCTCGAAGGCAAAGCGCGGGATTTTCGTCACGACGTAATCAATGCTCGGCTCAAAGCTGGCAGGCGTTTCTTTCGTGATGTCGTTCTTGAGTTCGTCGAGCAGATAACCGACGGCGAGTTTGGCCGCGATCTTCGCGATGGGATAACCGGTGGCTTTCGAGGCCAGCGCGGAACTGCGGGAAACGCGCGGGTTCATCTCGATGATGACCATGCGGCCATTATCAGGGCTGACACCAAATTGGATGTTCGAGCCGCCGGTCTCGACACCGACCGCGCGGATCACGGCGAAACTTTGATCGCGCATGATCTGGAATTCCTTGTCGGTCAACGTCTGGATCGGCGCAACGGTGATGCTGTCGCCGGTGTGAACGCCCATCGGATCGAAATTCTCGATGCTGCAGATGATGACGCAGTTGTCGGCTTTGTCGCGGACGACTTCCATTTCGTATTCCTTCCAGCCGAGGAGCGATTCTTCGATGAGAATCTCGTTGACGGGTGACAGTTCAATGCCGCGCTTGGCGATCTCCAGAAATTCTTCCTGATTGTAACCAATACCACCGCCGGTACCACCGAGCGTGAAAGCGGGGCGGATGATGAGCGGGTATTTACCGATCTTATCGGCTACGGCCCGGGCTTCGTCCATGTTGTGGGCGACCCCGGAAATCGGCACGTCGAGGCCGATGCTCAACATCAATTCCTTGAACGCAAAACGATCTTCGCCTTTGTGAATGGCTTCGGGCTTGGCACCGATCATTTCGATGTCGTGCCGTGCAAGCGCGCCGTTTTTGTTCAATGACATCGCCGTATTCAGCGCCGTCTGACCGCCGAGTGTCGGGAGCAAAACGAGTTTGCCGGTCGCGCCCAATTTTTTCATTTCCGCCTTCTCGCGGATGATGATTTTCTCCACGCATTCGGGCGTGATGGGCTCGATGTAGGTACGGTCGGCAAATTCCGGGTCGGTCATGATGGTAGCCGGATTGGAATTCACGAGGACGACGCGGTAGCCCTCTTCCTTGAGGGCTTTGCACGCTTGCGTGCCGGAATAATCAAATTCGCATGCCTGACCAATGATGATCGGGCCGGCGCCGATGATGAGAACGCTGTGGATGTCGGTGCGCTTAGGCATAGTTCAAACGGTGGAAGAGTGAACACGGATTTGAACGAAAAAGAAAGTAAGGAAATCAAATTTGGTACCGGCACCCCCCCGATGCAAAACGAAAAAGTTAATTCCAGAATTGAGACACTTTCAATTTTTGAAAACTCCAAGCAAAAAAACTGTGTCCAAGAATTTGACTTTTTCAGGTTTTGAGCGATGTTCTAATATGAGAACGCAATTGCACTCCCAGAAGTAAGTGCTCGTAATGAGCTTGGGCGCAATTGCGTTTTTTGTTTTCACACTAAAACAAAAAAACCTATGAAAGCGAACCACCTGAAGCAAATCATCGTTCTGACGGGCTGCGCCGCCGTATTGGTGGGCTGTGCCCAACAGCAAAATCAACCTCAGAATGCTCCACCGGGAGCCACCTCAGCCGCTCCGGCTTCGGTAAAATCAGGCACGGTTTCGGCCTATTTCCCGACCGGCAAGGCTGATAGCGGCGGTCTTTTAGTGGAAAAAATCGCTGCCAGCCAAACATCCGGATATAGTTATAAGGTCAGCAACCTGACGGATACAACCTTGGCAGGAGTCACGGTCAGCGACCAGATGAGCGGAGCTTATTCCGCGAGCAATTCCATCAATTCTGATTTGCAACCGACCATCAACGGCCAAGGCATTGCGACCTGGCAGGTTGGTTCGCTGGGCGCCAAGCAATCCAAGATCATCACGATCAAGGGTCTGCCCATGGATAAAAACACTTTAATCACTTGTGGTTGGACAATTGACACGCCGGTCGCGCGCCTGGATGTGTCACGTGGTCAAAGCCCATCGCTTTAATTAAATTATCCGTGCCCGCCGCCCGGGAAAGTGCCACGATTTATTGATTCATTATCACCACCAAGCCGCCCAAAACAATTGGGCGGCTTTTTGTCATCGCAAAATCCTCAGAAAAATTGTTTGGCGAATCGCTGGTTTTCACAGACTGTTTTCGCATGAAAAACGATTTCTGCCTGGTCCAACTGCTCACGCTGCTCCTGGCGTTGGGTATGTCGGCGCACGCGGAACAGCACAGCGCCACCCGTCTCGATGATCCGGCGACGCGCTTCGCGCCGGCGCTGTACACGCCGGACGATTTGCGGGAACGTTTTCAGGACCCGGAATTACATGATGATTTCATCGAAGTGTTGCACCAATGGGGCTGGCGCGGAAAGTTGGACGATTTTTTTAACGCCGGCCTGACCAATGAAATCATTGAGATGGAGATTCCGGTCGGCAGCACACTGCCATTCATCGCCGCACGCGCCGACGGCCAACCCATCTGTCTGCGCAATGTGACGTGGGCGGGCACAGCATCGCTTTCCGCCTATGCCTTCACGTTCACCTCCAACGGGCACGCTTACCGCGGCATCATCCCCAAGCCGGGCAGCAATTTTTTTGTAATGGATTTGGGCTCGCAGCCGCAACCGATGCTGGTGATTGATTGCAGCCTGCCGGAAAAGGCCAAGGCCGACCATCCCTTCGAAGCCTGCATCAGTGTTCACAATGTTGGAAACATCACAGAATCGAACGTGTCGGTCTCCCTGCCGATTCCGGAAAGCGCCGTGGTCACCGCGACCACTGACGGCGGCACGGTCATGGACAACGCCGTGCAATGGACGATCACCAACCTGCCGGTGAACGCGACAAAACAAATTTGCGCGCTGCTGAAACCGCGTTGGGCAGGCCAGTTGAGTTTGAACCCCAATGCCAGCAGTGCCGACGTGGCGCTTGTGCAAAGTTTTTGCGACCTGAGCGTCAGTGGCACCCCGGCACTCTTGCTCGAAAAAGGCGGCAGCCCGAATCCCGTGCGGCTCGGCAGCACTACGACTTATACCGTCAGGGTCACCAACCAGGGCACCGCCGAGGCTGGCAATGTTCAAGTCATCGCCACCATCGCGCCCGAACTGATTCCCATCAGCGCCAGCGAAGGCTCCATCAACGGCCAGATTGTCACGTTTTCCGTCGCGCCCAAACTCGCGGCCAAGAAATCCGTCACCTATACCATCGTCGCCCGCGGGGTGAAGGCTGGCGACGGTCGTTCCCGGTTCGACCTGACTTCCGAGGTCGCAAAATCCCCGACTTATGTTGAAGAAAGCACCACGGTTGATTAACTAGAACTCACCGGCTTCACGCATGGATGACTTGCAGTTGTGCGGCATTTGGTTTTTCTGGGGTGTCCCTTGAACGCCGCACCGCCAATGCGTGTCGGATGGGGGGCCAGCAACAAATCAGAGTCACCTTATGAAAACCAACATCTGGATGCGGTTCTTTTCCCTGATAAAACACAACGCGTTCCTTTTCCTCGCCATCGGCTGGTGCCAGATAAGCCAGGCGCAGGATTATCTGGGCGCGAACACAGTGCTGCAACAAGTGGCCACGCGCATCGCCAAACCGGAAGATAAAAAGCCGGCCGACGCTCAATCCCAACTGCGGGATGAATTGAAAACATTCAGCCAAAACGCGACCAACCTGCCGCCCGCCGACGCCGCCCGGAAATGGCTGGAATTGGTTGATCGCGCCAGCAAGCTACAATCGCAGTCGGTTCGAAATGATAATCCCTCCAGCCCGCCTTTAACCGCTGATGAGGTATTGGCGGCCTTGCCGCCGCCCGCAGCCTGGAACGTACTGGCCCAGGCCATCGCAGCGCGACCGCCGGCAAAGAAAGGCAATGAAATCAATGAAGTTGGCCTCCGCTTGCTGGCGGCCGCCTTGTCGGGCAACACAGATGCCCGCGACCAGGCGATCACCAACCTGCAGGCCAAGGCGCAAAGCGCCGGCAATGGCAGCGCTTATTTTTATCGAAGCATCATGGAACAAATCAGCCAGACACTCCTTTCCACTTCGGATGATCCCGACACCGTTTTGAAAGCGCTGGAAGCGCAGCTAAGCACCATTGGCCGCGGCCGGAATGAACAGGATTTAATGGTGCCCAACTTGGTGCCGCAAGTTGGCCCGGAGAAGGCGGAGGCGTTTTTGCGCCAGGCGCTGGTCACACCCAATGTCAACCTGACCTTCCTCAAGGCCAACGATACCTCACGGCTGGCGCAAAAGCTGGCGCTGGAACTTTTGCCGCAACTTAAGACGCCGCAGTGGGGTTTGGTCAATTCGCTGGAGGCAGTAAAACTCTACGAAGCGCTCGACAAGCGTTTCAGCGCACCCACCAATAATCTTCCGCCCGCCACGGGGCTGGGGGCAATCGTTTCGGGAATTTTTGCCGGCAGCACCGACAATAATGAAGCAGATGATCAGCACAAAAATCAGGCCCGGGTTTATTATCTACTCGGTTTGATTGGCCAGAATCGCTCCAAAGAAGCAGTCGTCATCGCCGGGAAATTGGCCGGGACCCAAAGTTATTATTTCAGCGAAGCTTTCCAATCCATGGAGCATGCGGGTTACACCACCGAGCTGGACAACTTCTTTTATGACCTGCTGGCGCAAAATCCTGCGCTACCATTTTGGGATCAATATGTGGAACTTGCCGCCAACGCCGGCACTACGGAACGCATGGTGGCGCTGGTGCGCAAAACCATTGCCAGCGCCGATTTAAGCGAAGGTAAAAAAGCCGCGCTCCATCAGATTCTCTTCAAAGCCCTGCTCGCAGCGGACAATACCGACGAAGCCGTGGTGGAAATGCGTGAATTGATCACCAACGGCACCCCGGCATCAGCTTCCGGTTCCGAGGACTATAATAGTGGCCAATTGGGAGCTTTGCTCGCCCGGCTCGGCAGCTTGCGGCACAAACCGGAGTGGACCAGCGAAGGCATCACTGCCGCCAAGAAGTGGCTGGCGACACCGGCCGGTCAAAATTTTCAAAATGATGAAGCCAGCACCGTTTTGAATTCCACTGTACATACTTTGTTTGATCTCCAGCGTGGGCCGGAAGCGGAAGCGTTGTTGAGGGACGCCCTGGCAAATGCGTCGCGTATTAGCGATTCACCGGACAACGATTTCGGAGGCGATTCGCCCGCGCGCAAGATTCTGACCGAGCTGGCAACTTTGTACTCGCTCGCCGGACGCGACCAGGATGTCCTGCAGCTACTACAACAATCACCAGGCTGGGGTGCCAGCGACCTGAGCGACCTGCTGGATTCCTCGTCCTGGGATGAAAATGTTTCTTTGATGTGGCTGCATACGGGTTCGTCGCCCTTGCCGGCACCCTATCTGGCGGCGAAAGCGTTGCTCGCCAGCGGCCAGAAAGAACCGGCCCGTAAAGTCACCGAGGCGCTGTTGACTCGGTATCCCGGCCTGGACCGCGGCTATGAATTACTGCTCGCCTTGGATGGCACCAATGCGATCCCAGAACTGGACCAATTGTTCACGCGCGATCAATTCGAAGAACGTCCGTTGATCTGGAAAGCTCACCTGCTGCGGCAGATGGGCCAACTGGAGGCTGCGGAGAAAATCATCCGCCAGGCAATCGCCATTGACCCCTCGGACGGCGAAGAAGGACGCGGCGACCGCATGCGCGCCTACGCCGAATTGGCGGACATCCTAGACGCACGTGGCAACCGGAAAGATGCGGATGAATATCGTGAAGTCATCAAAGCCATCCGCCTGTCCGAGGATGCAGACCAATTTTATGCCGCCGGCCTTTTGAAGCACGCTGTCGGCATGTATCAGGAAGGCCTGAGTCATTTCTCCGATGCGTATTGCATCCAGTCGCGCCTGGCCATCCAGCTTTCCGCCCTGGGCATGAATGCGGAAGCCGAGGAACATTACCGGCGCGCCTACGAATTGATGCCGGACAGTTTTGGCCGGGTGGAAAGTCATTGCTTCGGCTGCGAAAAGGCGTTTGACGGTGAACGCGCCCAAGGCATCGCGGAAAAAGTTTTCACCCAGCTCGTCATTGACCGGCCAGACAAGCCCCAGGTGCATTACCTGCTGGGTTACCTGCGGTTTGAACAAGATCGGTTCAACGAGGCCCGCACTAATTTCCTGGCGGCGACCAAGCTCGATCCGGATTATCTGAATGCGTGGGTGAAGGCCCAGGCCGCCAGCGACGAAACCCTCGTGCCAGCCAAAGCGCGCGACGAAATCACGTTCAACATCATCCGGCTGGATCCGTTGAACCGCCACGCCAGCGGCGACTATAGTCGCGTGAGTGATCTCGTCGGCCTATGGCACGCGGTCGCGGCGGCAGCCAGCCATCAACCGCCCATAATCACTGATCTCTATCCGCTGCCGGCCAGTAAATCGGCGCTGGAAAAGAAATCCACCAGCAACTCCCCCGAACAACTGATGCGCCGGCAGTGGCAACAACAATACGAAACCAACAATCGTGCGACCACGCCGGCCAAAGCGATCGCACAAACTCCATTCGTGCAGTTGGCGGGGTTGATGCTCTTGAACAATTTTGATGCGATGTCTGATGCAAGTTACTAAACGTTCGCGAACCATTTAGAAATGCGTTCCGGTTGATTGACCGGCGATGCCCTTTAGATATGCCAGAATCAGTTCTGGCAGGTCGCGGCTATAACCGCCTTCGAGCAGGCTGAACAGAGGCGTTTGCAACGCACGCAATTCCTGGCCGAGCCAGTGAAAATCTTCCGCGAGCAATGTACCGTCGGCCAGAGGATCGCGTATATAAGCATCGAAACCGGCGGACACGGCTATGAGGTCAGGTGAGAAATTTTTGAGGTCGGCCAACGCCCGGGCGAGCGTGGCGCGATAGGTTACCCGGACAGCGGAAGGCGCGACGGGATAATTGAAACAATTGTTACCGACCGGCTTTTCGCCGCTGCCCGGATACGCCGGAAACTGATGCACGGAAAAAAACGCCACCCCTTCACGGTCGCACAAGATATCCTCCGTACCGTTGCCGTGGTGAACGTCAAAATCAAAAACTGCGACACGGCCAACGCCGTTGGCCGCCGCTTCCAGAGCGGCGATGGCGATATTGTTCAGATAGCAAAAACCCATGGACCTTTCGCGGGTGGCATGATGCCCAGGCGGGCGCATGAGGCTGAACGCCATTTCACCGGTGCGGGCGAAACGCATGGCATCCAGGGCCGCGGCCACGGAAGCGCGGGCGTAGCCGGCGATGTTTTCAAAAAAGGGCGTATCGGCATCGAACGGTTGCGCGACTTGCAAGCGAGCCAGCATGGCCGGCGTGTGGGCGCGCAAAATTGTCTGGTCGTCCACGCTCGTTGGCGTCACCCACGTGATCGGCAGGCCCGTCGGCTGCTGTAACCGCTCAACGGCGGCGGTCACGCGCGCCGGCCGTTCGGGATGGCCGGGTTGAAAATAGCCGGAACAGTGTGCGTCGCTGATGATTTTCACGGGTGGATTTTAACGACAGATGGTCGTGGATGAAACAGGGATTTACGGGCAAGGATTCCGTTTTGCATTTGGTCAACCTTGGGTTAAGCTGGCAAAAATTAAGGAGCTATAGGAGATGCATATGAAGAAAATCATGTTCGCAGTTGCGATTGCCACCGGCGGTTTGACATTGAATGCGAGGGCTTGGGATTACGAGGGACACCACGCCGTCAACGAACTGGCGCTGGCGTCATTGCCGTCGGATTTCGGAATTCAAATGACTCCGGCACTGAAGGCGCGTGTCGCCTATCTGGCCGGTGAACCGGATCGTTGGCGGAACACGCCGGATTTGCCGCTCAAACATGTCAACGGTCCGGATCATTATTTCGACCTGGAAGACCTCAATTTATGCGGCCTGACCCCGGCGACATTGCCGCCCTTGCGTTATGATTTTGTCGCCGACCTGGTCAAGGCCCGCACGGCGCATCCAGAAAAATTTCCCGCCATTGAAGACGGCAAGGACGCTGACCATACCCGCGAATTGGACGGGTTCCTGCCGTGGTCCATCACGGAAAACTACGAAAAATTAAAATCTGATTTTAGCACCCTTAAAGCCATGCGGCTTTACGGCACGCCGGTGGAAATCGCCAACGCCGAAGCCGATTGCATCTACGTCATGGGCGTGATGGGACACTATGTCGGTGATGGTTCCCAACCACTGCACACGACCAAACAATTCAACGGCTGGATCGGTGACAACCCGAAGCATTACACGACCAGCAATCGGTTTCATTCCTGGATTGACGGTGGTTATTTCAAAAAAACCGGCGGCATTCAGGTGGACAAACTCGTCGGCAAAATCCAACCCGCCACCCGCATCGCCAACGCTGGTGAGACGGACGGCATTTTTCACGACGTGATCAATTATATCGTTGATCAGAATAAATTCGTGGAACCGCTTTATCAGATGGAGAAAGACGGCCAGCTCTCCGGCAAGGATGACAAAGGCATGGAAGGCCGCCCCTTTCTCGACGGACAATTGGTCAAGGGCGGGCAAATGCTCGGCAATCTCTGGCTGACGGCCTGGCTGGAAGCGCCGGAAGATACGTATCTGGAACGGCAACTGAAACAGCGCACGGCAGATTCCAATTAAGATGTCCAATTCCACGGCCACGCGCGTCGCGGCTGCCGCCGGTTTTCTGGCGGTGGTGCTTGGCGCATTCGGTGCGCATGGCTTGAAAAATGTGCTGGCCCAGCACGGTACCACAGCGATTTGGGAAAAGGCGGTCCTCTATCATTTCATCCACGCGGTGATGCTCTTCATACTGGCCGAACGAAAAACCGTGCCAATGATCGCGTGGTGGGGATTTTTGATTGGCATCGTAGTTTTCTCAGGCTCACTGTATCTGCTCGCGGTGACCGGCATTCTGCAACTCGGCATGATCACGCCCATCGGCGGTGTGGCTTTTCTAGTGGGCTGGACGTGCTTGTTCCTTAAAAAATAAGCCGGCATCATTTCATAACAGCGTTGACACCTAACTGCCATGCGTGGAATCGGTCGCGCGACGACTGATTTTGTCGGTGACGAGGTGACGATTCTCTAATTAAAAAGCACAGGCCAATACGAGGATGCGCATGACGATGAGGACGAGGAGGAAGGCGCCAGTCGAAATTGCGAGAAACTACATCGTTTCGGAAAGCACCCGTTTGCCACTGGAAACTTCAAAGAAAATCAGATAAGCCTTCCAGCTTTCCTCATATAGTTCGTGTTGTTTACCCAATTCAGGGCGCGGGTTGTAATTGGGTTCATAACCCAACAAGACCAATGAAAACCCCGGGTTTGGCCAAAGATCCCACGGATGCACCACGGTGGGAACCACGACGGAAAAGCACCCACCACGACGAAACGTTTCCCGCCCTACCCGGACCGTGTAGTCCGCCACTTTGCCATCATGCAACGCTTTGACAGCAAGCTGGTCGCCCGGTTTGCTCTGGTCAACGAGGCGCTGAAAATCTTGCAGTGTGGCCAAGGGATGTTGGTCGAGTTGCAAGATCAAGTCGTTCGGCCGCAAGCCAGCATTCCACGCGGGCGCATTGGTGCTGAGTTCCGTAATGCGAAGCGCGGCCTTTTGCGTCTTTTGCGGTGACTTGGTCACCGCATATTCGCCGCCAATCCAACCACGTTGCGCAACTGGCTTGCTTTTTTCGCTGGCACAACCGGCGAAGAGACACACGATGCCGGCACTCAAGATAAGCTTTGCCGTCCAACGAATCGGTAACGAGCCGATGAGCGAGTTCATGATTTTCATTTGATCGGTGAGATGACTGTTTACTAAATCGCCACTTTTTGACGTTCTTTGTGGAGGCTCCACTGCCGCAAAATATAAACGGCACCGACAATCAGAAGCGGCATCGCCGCGCGCAGCCAATGGGGCCACAGGAAAATACCCACTGAAAAATTATGCGGCCGGACTTCAACGGATAAAAATAAGGAGTAAAACGAGCAGATGAGGCAGGCGCTTACCAGCCACGTAAACCGCACCGCCGCCCGGCGTGCCAGCCAGCAGAAAACCAATGCCACCATGGCCATCGCCAGGTAGTCCGCCAGGCGAAACCCCATGTGCATGTAATGGAAAATTGCCGGATTTTCCGAAGCGGCAATCATTTTTTTGGAATTGCCACCGTAACCCAGAAAATAGGCCAAGGCTAAATTACCAAGCAAAAAGAGCAGCCATAAGAATGGCGCTGTCAGCAATGGCAGCAAACAAAAGCCGATGATAAAATGACGCCCCCACCAGGAGGACTGCCGCAACATGATCATCTTTTGTTCAGCCAGGTAACGTGGGTCACCGAGCTGTGAATCAGCGTGTGCCGCCGCCTCAATTTCAGTCAAGCCTTCGGCCAGCGCGGCTTGTTTCAGGTCTTCACGGTGATCAGCCAGCTCCCGGGTCAGATGTCGCATCTGGAAAACCGGACATCCCAGTTCCAACAACCGGTATTGTAATCGTCCGATAAAATCAGGCTGCATAAGCTCCTCCCATTAAAAGTGAAACCCCGGCCGTGATCCGCTCCCATTCGCCGGTCAATTCCTCCAGACGCTGGTGGCCGCGATCCGTGAGCTGATAATAGTTCCGATTTCGTCCATCTACCGTGCGTCGCTGACTGCTGACCCATTTTTCCGATTCGAGATAATGCAGATAAGGATAAATGCAACCTTCACCGAAAGATAAAGCCGACCGGGTTTGAACCCGGATTTGTTCCACGATCTGATAACCGTACATCTCCTGGCGGGAAAGCAGGCGTAACACCAGCAATTCTGGAACTCCATTCAAAAAACTGGGGTTGGTTTTCTTCATCGCGGCGACCATACCTATAACTATGATGCTTGTCAACCTCAAACTGTGATGTATGAGTTTTGTTGAGTTTGGTAGTTTGGTTGAGGCGCCAGCGGTGAAAGCTATCCATCATGTGGCTATCCGCAGTTTATTTTAGCCGCCAGAGATTTCATCAACGCAAAATCATCACGGCCTGCGTTTGACTATTGGCCGTTGATTGGCTACCTTCCGCTTTCAGGAACCAAAGCTGAATTTTTATTTTTATGCCCGCAAAACCTGCCGAAAAGGCTGTTGAGAAATCCACGGAAAAAGCAGCGGTTGACGCCAAAGCGCTCGCCACCCGTGACCGCGAACTGGATGCCGCGATCTCGTCCATCACCAAAGCTTTTGGCGATGGTTCAATCATGCGGCTGGGTGATGCGCGCGCGCAGGTGAAGATTGAAGTGATTCCGACCAGCGCCCTCGCGCTGGACCTCGCGCTGGGCGTCGGCGGCGTGCCCCGCGGGCGGGTGGTTGAAATCTACGGTCCGGAATCTTCCGGTAAAACCACGCTGATGTTGCACATCATCGCCAACGCGCAAAAGGCCGGCGGCCTAGCGGCGTTCATTGATGCCGAGCACGCGCTGGACCCGGCTTACGCCAAAAAATTGGGCGTGAACCTGGATGACCTGCTCGTCTCGCAACCTTCGTCCGGTGAAGAAGCATTGACCATCTGCGAAACGCTCGCGCGCTCGAATGCGCTTGACGTGATCGTGGTGGATTCCGTCGCGGCACTCGTGCCCAAGGCCGAATTGGAAGGCGACATGGGCATGGCGACGATGGGTATGCAGGCGCGCCTGATGTCTCAAGCCCTGCGCAAACTCACCGCGATCCTGAACAAGTCCAAGACGACGTGTATTTTCACCAATCAATTGCGCGAAAAAGTCGGCGTGATGTTCGGCAGTCCCGAAACGACCCCCGGCGGCAAGGCATTGAAATTTTACGCGAGCGTGCGTTTGGATATCCGCCGCAAGGATCAATTGAAAGATGCGACCGGCAACGTATACGGCAATCACACGCGCGTGAAGGTGGTTAAAAACAAAGTCGCACCACCCTTCGTCGAAGCCGAGTTTGACATCATCTATAACCACGGTGTGGACAAGGAAGGCAGCATTCTCGATGTCGGCATTGACTGTGGCGCGGTGGATAAAAAAGGCGCCTGGTTGCAATTCGAAGGCGCCCTCATCGGCCAGGGCAAAGAGGCTGCGAAAAAAGCGTTGATCGAAAAACCCGAACTCGCCAAGAAAATCATTGAAGCCATCCACGTCAAAC
>DASYEY010000180.1:0-25688 GCA_036498725.1 Verrucomicrobiia bacterium
ATGCGGCCCAACGATCAATCCCGCGATGATGTAGCCCAGCACCACCGGCTGTTTGAGCCGGTGAAAGATGATGGTGACCAATCCCGCGACGATCATCACTACCGCCAGGTCTTGTAAAAAAGATGAGCTATGCATGGCAAACTAATTGCAGTCATTTTCGCAAATCAAAAGCCAACAAGTAAAGCAGTGGGGCGGATTTTTTTGAATATATGCCTGGCCAAGGCAGCTTTGGATTCAGCATAAAGCTGACAATGATGGCATTATCAGGCATCATCTATCGCGGATGAACCGTCAATCCGTCCAAAATCTGCTGCGACGCCTCGAGGAGCTCGCAAAAATCACCGATGAACCGGGGAAGATCACCCGGACGTTCGCTTCTCCGGCCATGCAGCGCGCCAACACAATCATCACCCGCTGGATGCGGGAGGCCGGGATGACAGTGCGGGTGGATGCCATCGGCAATGTGATCGGTCATTATGCGGGCAAAAAATCTGATGCCAAAATATTGCTGCTTGGCTCACACCTCGACACTGTGCGTAACGCGGGGAAGTTCGACGGTCCGCTGGGAGTTCTGCTCGCTATCGCTAGTGTCGCTGAATTGCATCGGCAAAAAATCCGGCTGCCCTTTGCGGTTGAGGTCATCGGGTTCGCTGATGAGGAAGGTGTGCGTTATCAGACCACCTACCTTGGCAGCAAAGCGTTGGCGGGTTGTTTCGACCTAAAAGATCTTCGCCGCCAGGACGCTGCGGGAATCACGCTGGCGGCGGCCATCCAAAATTTTGGTGGAAACCCGGCTCAAATCGGGTTAGCCGCATTAAACCCCAAAAAATTGATCGGTTACCTCGAAGCGCATATCGAACAAGGCCCGGTGCTGGAAAAAAGAGATCTTGCAGTTGGCATTGTGACGGCCATTGCCGGTCAAACCCGCGCCCGCCTTGAATTCACCGGCCATGCCGGCCATGCCGGCACAACGCCGATGAACCTGCGGCAGGATGCCCTTTGCGCCGCTGCTGAGTTCATTTTGGCGGCCGAAAATCTGGCGCGTAAAACGTCCGGCCTGGTCGCTACGGTCGGTCAAATCAAGGCTGAACCCGGCGCCAGTAACGTCATTCCCGGTGAAGTCCAACTCACGCTTGATTTGCGTCACGCGCAAGATGGAATCCGTCAGGCCATGGGCCTAAAATTGAAACAATTGATGGCGCAAATCGCGGTGCGGCGAAAGCTGAAAGCGAAATTTGAGGTCGTTCACACCGCCAATGCCATTGATTGTTCGGAAAAATTATCTTCGTTGCTGACAGATTCTGTGAAACGAATCCAACGAAAAGCCATCGCGTTGCCCAGCGGTGCCGGGCATGACGCGGCGATCATGGCTAAAATCACCCCGACAGCGATGCTGTTTGTCCGCTGTAAAAAAGGTATCAGCCATCATCCTGATGAGTCAGCCAAGGCGGGAGATGTCGGTATTGCGCTGGCAGTCTTAAACGATTTTATTTTGCGGCTCGCTAAAGCTTATGAAGCAGTTTGACCTGATCATCCGCGGTGGAAAAATTGTGCTGCCGGACGGTGAGCGGTTGGCTGACCTGGGCGTGGCGGGAGAAAAAATTGTCGCGCTCGCACTAGATCTACCCGGCGCGGCGGACGCCGAAATTGACGCCACCGGCCTGCATATTTTCCCCGGGGTGATTGATTCGCATGTCCATTTCAACGATCCCGGACGCGCCGATTGGGAAGGAATTGATTCCGGCTCGCGAGCCCTGGCCGCAGGCGGAGGCACTTTATTTTTTGACATGCCGCTGAACGCCCATCCGCCGACGTGCGATGCGCGGAGTTTTGATGAAAAATTGATCGCAGCGGAAGAAAAGTCGGTGACTGATTTTGCGTTTTGGGGCGGGCTGGTGCCGGATAATCTCGACCAGTTGGCACCACTCGCCGCGCGCGGTGTCGTCGGTTTCAAAGCCTTCATGTCGAACAGTGGCATTGAAGATTTTGAATGCGTGGACAACGCGACGTTGAAGGAGGGCATGAAACGTTGTGCCCAGCTCGGGAAGCTCGTCGCCGTCCACGCGGAAAGCGACGCCATCACCGCCCGGCTCACCGCGCAGGCGCTGGCGAAGGACAATTTTTCCGTCCGCGATTATCTTGCTTCACGGCCCATCCATGCCGAGTTGGAAGCCATTCACCGCGCCATCGAGATGGCACGTGAGACGAAATGTGCGTTGCACATCGTCCATGTCAGCAGCGGCGCGGGCGTGGCGTTGGTGGCCAGTGCCCAGGCGCAAGGTGTGGATGTGACGGTTGAAACCTGTCCGCATTACCTCGTACTCACCGAGGATGATCTGGAACAAATCGGGGCTGTTGCCAAATGTGCTCCGCCGCTCCGCTCAAAATCAGCACAGGATGTGCTGTGGCGTTATCTCGAAAACGGGTTCGTTCGTACCATCGGGTCGGACCATTCGCCGTCGCCGCCAGACCTGAAGCGTAATTATAATTTTTTTAAGATCTGGGGTGGAATCTCAGGAGTGCAGCACACGCTGCCGTTGCTGTTGACCGAAGGCCGTGTGAATCGCGGTCTCGGGCTGCCGTTCATCGCGAATCTGCTTTCTGTAAATGTGGCTCATCGTTTCAAGATTCCACACAAAGGGAACATCGCCCTGGGTTTCGATGCCGACCTCGTGTTGGTGGATTTGAAGCAGACCTTCGCCGTCGCGAAGGCCGACCTGCTCTATCGTCATCCACAAAGTCCTTACGTGGGCCGCGCGTTGACAGGTCGGGTGGTTCAGACCATCCTGCGAGGAAGAACGATTTTTAAGGACGGCAAAATCACCGCCACCGGCGGTGGCAAACTTATCAAACCGCAACGCTAGTTTATGGCCAAACAATCTGGTTTTACCCGCACGGTGATCAAGCGCAATTATGCACTCATCACGTCCGACGGCTTTGTGCCGAGTGTGCTGCCCGGCTGGAAAAATGCCGTCGCCATCGTCAACATCGCGCCCGTGATGGGTGGTCCGCGTTTTTCACAATTGCAGATCACGCTGGATGAAACGAGTGCCGGCACTGGCAACACCGGCGTACTCGAGCATTTCTACTACGTCATCACTGGCGATTGCGCCGCGCAACTCGACGGCCGGAAGCATGAGCTGACCGCGGGCAGTTATCTTTTTTTGCCACCGAAAACCAATTTTAAATTTTCCGGTGCCACCAAGGGCGCGCGCCTGTTGGTGTTCCAGAAAAAATTCGAGCCGCTGGCCGGCGAAAAAACTCCCGGAATCATCGTCGGTCATGCGGAAGCCATTGAGGGAAAGCCATTTCTTGGCCACAAAGATGCGCGGTTGCAAGTCTTATTGCCTGACCATTTGTCGTTTGACCTGGCGGTAAACATTTTCACCTATGATCCGGGCGCGACGCTGCCGTTTGTTGAGACTCACATCATGGAGCACGGTCTGTTGATGCTCAGCGGCCGCGGCCTCTATCGTCTGGATGCCGACCGTCATCGTGTGGTTGCCGGGGACGTGATCTGGATGGCGAGCTACTGTCCGCAATGGTTCATCGCGCAGGGTAAAACAACATCGAGCTATATTTACTACAAAGATGTGAACCGGGCGCCGTTGTAAAAGCTCCAAACATCAACCTCCAACCTCCAGAGAACCCCAATCTTTAAAAAACGGCACGCGGTGTTTGGAGTTTGGAATTTTGCCAGGCTGAAACTGGATTAACATGAAACTGAAAATTTCCGTAGATAAAAAACGCCTGCAATGTGAAATTGACGATCTTTCGCTGATCACTGAAGCGAAACCGCCGGTAGTCACACGCGTGTTATTCTCCGAAGCAGATTTGCGCGGGCGGGCGTTTGTAAAAAATCTTTGTCGCGAAGCCGGGTTGGATTTGCGTGAGGATGCCGTGGGCAACATCTTTGCGCGCTGGCCGGGTTCGGATAAAAAACTTTCTGCCGTCGCCACTGGCTCGCACATCGATGCCATTCCAAATGCGGGCAAGTACGATGGCGTCGTCGGTGTGCTGGGGGCGATTGAAGCGATTCGGGCTTTGCAAAAGTCTGGATTCCAGCCCCGGCGCAGCATTGAACTCATTGTTTTTACTGCCGAAGAACCGACGCGTTTTGGCATCGGTTGCCTTGGCAGCCGTTTGCTGGGTGGGGTTTTATTACTGGCAAAGGCAGCGGGATTGCGTGACCGCGACGGAAAGAATCTGGAATTTTGGCGCAAACAAGGCGGTTGCAAGGGCAAGCTGGATTCGGTCAAGCTGCCGAAAAATACTTATGCCGCATTTGTGGAACTGCATATCGAACAAGGCCCACTTTTGGAACGTGGAAAAATTGCCATCGGAATTGTGGAAAAAATCGCCGCGCCGAGCACTCTTCGCGTGCAACTCACTGGGGTTGGTGGACACGCGGGAGCCACGTTGATGCCGGGGCGACGTGATGCCGGCGTGGCCGCCGCCGAAATCGCTTTGGCGGTTGAACAGGCGGCGACGACGAGCGGCAGTCCGGATACCGTCGGCACAACGGGGATTTTTCGCATCGAACCCGGTGCGGTGAACAGCGTGCCCTGTCGGGCTTATCTAGAGATTGATTTGCGTGATACCAATGTGAAGACCCGCGATGCCGCCTTAAAACGGATTGAAGCGGCCGTGAAGAAAATCTGTGCGCGACGTAAAATCGAGTTCACGTTGGAGCGATTGAACCTGGATCCGCCGGCAGTTTGTGATCCGGGTTTGGTGAAAATGATTTCTGAGATTTGCCAGACGCAAAAAGTTTCGTGCCAACGCATGGTCAGCCGTGCGTATCACGACTCACTATTCATGGCGCAAGTTTGTCCAACGACGATGATTTTTATTCCCTGCTACAAAGGCTACAGCCATCGGCCGGATGAATTTTCTTCGCCACAACAGATTGAAAAAGGCGTGCGTGTTTTGGCGGAAGCACTGGCTGAACTGGCGGGTTAGAAAACTCCAAGTTCCAAACTTTGAATTTCAATTGCGCGTTGCTGCTTTGATGCTTGGAATGTGAGATTCCCCTGGAGCTTGGAGGTTGGTGCTTGAAATTTTTATTTACCTACAAACAAATCAGTCTTCTTCAAACACGTCGCATCAATCAATCCTTGATCCGTCAATTTCAATGCAGGAATCGGCGAGAGCGCGAGGAAGGAAAGCGTCATGAACGGCGCGACCAGGTCGCAGCCCAGCCCGTGCGCAGCGGCGTTCAAATTATCAATCAAATTCATCGCTTTCAGCAATGGTTGGTCGGTGACGAGACCAGCAATCGGCAACGGTAATTCTGCCAATACTTTGCCATCGGCGACGGCGACTTGTCCGCCTTGCAAACGTTCCAGTTCCCGGATCGCGCACAGAATGTCGGCATCATTTGTGCCAGCGACGATGACGTTATGCGCGTCATGGGCGACCGTCGAAGCAATCGCACCGTTTTTCAATTTGAAGCCACGGACAAAACCGACCCCAACGTTGCCGGTGGCGCGGTGACGTTCGATCACGACCATTTTCAAAATGTCGCGGTCAGTGTCAGCGACGACCTCATCCTTAAGGACTTTCGGCAACGCGATGACTTCTTTCGTCACGATCTGGTCAGGAATAATTTCAATGACCCGGATTTTTCTTTTGCCCTCCGCTTTCAACGTTAAATCCTTCGGCGAATAGCGCAGGTTCATCGTACTGCGTGGCAGCGGAACCTTTTTAGGTGTCTGGCCGAGGAATTTTCCGTTTTCCGCAACGAGGATTCCTTTCTTGTAAACCAGTCGGATCTGAAATTTTTTCAAATCATCAAACACAATGAAATCCGCCCAAAAGCGCGGGGCGATGGCGCCGAGATTGCGCAGGCGATAATGGCGCGCGGGGTTGATGGTGGCGATTTGCAGGGCGGTGATGGGTGGCACACCAAGTTTGATGGCCTTGCGAACGCTATGGTCAATGTGACCTTCATTCACCAGGTCACCCGCCAATTTGTCGTCGGTCGCAAATGAACAATTTTGTGAATTATGTCCGTTGAGCAACGGGATCAAGTGCTCCAGATTCCGTTCGGTGCTGCCTTCGCGCAAGAGGATATGCAACCCCAGCCGCAGTTTTTCCCGTGCTTCGGCGACTTCGACGGATTCATGATCCGAGCGTATGCCGGCGAGCGCGTACGCATTGAGATTTTTCCCGCGCAAACCAGGGGCATGTCCGTCAATGGCCTTGCCCCTGCCGGCGGCAATTTTCGCCAGCTCATTTTTGTCGCCCAGGAATACACCGGGAAAATTCATCAGTTCGGCGATGCCCGCGATGCGGTCGTCGGCGATCATCAGCTTCAGATCATCGGCAGTCAGGCGCGCACCGGCAGTTTCCAGATGGGTGGCAGGTACACAACTCGGCAGCATGACAAAAAAGTCGATGGCGAGATTTTTAGTGGATTCAAGAATGTAACGGATGCCGTCGAGGCCGAGGACATTGGCGTATTCGTGGGGATCAATCACGGCCGCGCTGGTGCCATGGGGAACTACGGCGCGTGTGAATTCCGATGCGGTAAGCATCGAACTCTCAACATGAAAATGGCCGTCAATCAAACCCGGCGCGAGGTATGCGCCTTTCAGATCAATGATTTTTTGAGCGCGATAATCACCAAAGCCGATGACACGACCGTCATCAACGGCGACATTTGCCTCGTGGATTTCACCGCTCAGGACGTTGACGACGCGGGCGTTCTTGAAAAGCAATCCGGCTGGCCGCTCACCGCGCGCAACGGAAAGTTTTTGTTGGATGTGGCGCATGACATTTCTCCTTTCACGGAGATTATTAACTCATTCGACTGCGAACGAAAACAAAATACAGGACCAGGGCGCCACCCAGGACGTAGTTCAACCAACCCGCCTCACGCCCGCGTCCACTGAGCAATTTGATAAGCGGATAACTGATGAATCCCAGCGCCAGACCATCGGCGATGGAATAGGACAGTGGAATACCGATCAATGTCAGGAAGGCTGGCAGGGATTCAGTGCGGTCATTCCAATCAATCCGCGCAACATTTTGCAGCATCATCGCACCGACGATGACCAGGGCTGACGCGGTGAGTGGTGGATAACTGCCGATCATCGCCACGAGCGGGCTAAAGAACAGCGCTACCAAAAATAATAACGCGACCACAATGCCGGTTAGTCCGGTGCGTCCGCCTTGTTCCACACCCGCCGCGCTTTCGATAAAACTGGTCACCGTGCTCGTACCCAGCGTTGCGCCTGCCACCGTGCCGACGGCGTCGGACACCATCGCTTGTTTGGCGCGGGGCAATTTATTGTCGCGCATAAAACCGGATTGTTCACAAACGCCGATCAGCGAGCCGATGGCGTCGAACATCAACATGAACAGAAAGACGAACACGAACGGCAACATCGTCAACGACAATGCATGTTTTACGTCCATCTGAAAGAATGTGGGTGCGATGGACGGCGGCAGGGCGACGATGTGTTGGGCGAATTGGAATTGTTTTGCCAGCATGGAATCCGTGACCAACGGCGAAGTCGAATTAACCAAAGTGAGCTTTAACCCGACTGCCAGAGCCGTGGCGACGACAATGCCCCATAAAATCGAACCACGGACTTTTCGGGCATGCAATACTGCTGTGGTAAGCAAACCGGTAAAGAAAACAATCAGATCCGGTGAGGTGAAATGCGCGTTTAGTTTTACCGCCGAGCCGGGGTCTTTGACGATCAGTCCGGTGTTTTGCAGGCCGATGAAGGCGATGAACAGGCCAATGCCGGCGGCAATGGCGCTTTTCATGCTGGGCGAGATGGAATTGAAGATCAATTCGCGCAACCCGATCAGGGAGAGGATCAAAAACAGTACGCCGGAAAGGAATACCACTCCGAGCGCAACCTGCCAGCCATTAGTAAAGCCGGCAGCAGTGGCGGCAGGAATTACCGAGAAAACAAAAAAGAAATTTTCGCCCATGCCCGGCGCTTGGGCGATGGGATAGCGCGCGAGCAACGCCATCAAGACCGTCGCCAGGGCAGCCGATAGGCAGGTAGCCGTCATCACCGCGC
Source organism: Verrucomicrobiia bacterium (assembly GCA_036498725.1). Taxonomy (GTDB): domain Bacteria; phylum Verrucomicrobiota; class Verrucomicrobiia; order Limisphaerales; family UBA11358; genus UBA11358. Next base: position 8,043 of record DASYEY010000180.1, read on the forward strand.
CAAAATCCATGCCGGTGGTCAGTCCAAACATTTTGCCAGACAACACTGCCGGTTGGACGACGATGATGTAGGCCATCGTCAAAAAGGTGGTGACGCCGGCGAGGATTTCTGTGCGTACCGTGGTTTGGTTTTCTGAAAGTCGAAAGTATCTTTCGAGCATTGCCATTGGGCGAGTGTAGGTGGGCGGAAGAAAATTCCAAGTCCCAAGCATTTAAAGCATCTTTAATAAGACTATCGTCGCATGTCACCGGCGTGGGAGAAACATCCGCGAGATCTTGGACTGAGGTGGCAGAGCGCAGCAGCGACACCGCTTTCGTGCGCACCCAGGCCGTTCTTTATATGCATACGGTTCGTTCGGACGAAAGCGGCGTGGCGGCAGCCGCCTTCCCGCCGCAGTTCATGACACTCCTTGATTCGCCACATGGTCAGGTGGGCTTTTACGGCCATGGTTTTATTAAATATGTTATAAAGCAAACATAGTGGGCGCTTTTTTCTGGCTTCTGAATTCTGAATTCTGAATGCTCTGCTCATGATTAGACCGTGGCAAAAAATCCGTTCCCAACTTGTCGGTGACTTCCGCATCTTCAAATTACGTTCTGATTTCAAGATCTCCCCGCGTACGGGCAAGGAACATGATTTTTTCATTCTCGATTGTGTAAATTGGGTCAACGTCATCGCGGTGACGCCCGATAAAAAACTGGTCATGGTCGAGCAATATCGCCATGGCTCAAACACGGTGGAGTTGGAAGTGCCCGGCGGTCTGATGGATGCGGGGGAAAACGATCCGGTGGCGACGGCGGTGCGGGAATTACGCGAGGAAACCGGCTATGAAGGCAAGGACGCCCGGGAGTTGGGCAGGGTCTGGTCTAACCCGGCGATCTTGAGCAACACGACATTCACTATTTTGATCGAGAATTGTGAATTGAAACATGGTGTGGAGTTCGACAGCGGGGAAGATCTGGTCACGCGTTTAGTGCCAGTGGCGGATATTCCCCGTCTCCTGGCCGAAGGCAAGATCGGGCATTCACTGGTCGTCGTTGCGTTAAGCCACTTTGATTTGTGGCAACGTGGGATCAAAAAACTCTGATTAGAACCGTACGACTTAATCTCCGCCCGTCAAAACCATGTCGCGGGTGTAATATAAAATCCGTCCGCAGTTGGGGCAGGTGACGAGTTCGGCGGATTCGCCGCGGCAACTGGCGATTACTTGCGCCGGTAATTTCATGTGGCAACCGCCGCAAACGCTGTGTTCCACGCCGACCACCACGTTCTCGCCTTTGCTTTTGAACAGGCGTTCGTAGCGGTTCAAGGTGGATTCATCAATCGCGGCCGCCAGGGCCACGCGGCCGTTTTGCAACTCGGCCAGTTCCTTCTTCAAATTTTCTTCGCGGCCATTCAACAAACCGATCTGGTCATCCACCAATTTTTTGGCGGCGGCGGCTTCGACGGTGGCGCGGGCAGTTTCCTTTTGTCCGGCTTCCGTCTGCTCCATCAGGACGATTTCCTGATCTTCGATCTTGAAGATGGCTTCCTTGGCCATTTCGATCTCGTGGGCGAGCGCCTTATATTCTTCGTTCTTACGCGTTTGCAGTTGCTGATTTGCGTATTTTTCGATCTGAGTTTTTTTGGCTTCGATCTCAAGGTCGAGCCGTTTGCGTTCGGCCTCGATCTGCTTCACGCGCAATTTGGCAGCTTCCAACTGGCTTTGGGTCGCGCTGGCCCGGGAGTGCAACGTATCGCGTTCGGGGCCGATATGGGCAAGTTCGTGGGAAACGCGGAGGATCTTCCGGTTGCGATCCTGTAAAATGAGCAGCTTCTCGATGATTTCCTGCATGTGAACTAGAAACTAACGGTGAAAGAAATCCAAGTCAATGCGCAGAAAAAATTCGCAGAGAAATTAACTGGCGAAGACTTGGTTATCATCGAATTGAAACTTGCAACTTGGGACTTGAGACTTGAAACTGCGCTTATGCGTTTCATTGGCAATGTCATTGAGAAGTTGCAACGCCATCCCAAGCGGGTGGTCTTTCCAGAAGGCGAAGAACCGCGCATCCTGCAGGCCGCGCGGCAATTCAGCGCCCTGCGCCTTGGTGCACCGATCGTGCTCGGCGACCCGGTGAAGATCCGCGCCGTGGCTGAAAAGATCAGCCTGCCGCTGGATGGCATCCGGCTCATCAACCCGGCCGAAAGCGAAGATCTCGAAAACTTCACCAAGCGGTTTTATTCGCTGCGTCGCGAAAAAGGACTGCGCATGACCGAGGCGCGTGAAGCGTTATTGCAGCCAAATTTTTACGGCGCCATGATGCTGGCGATGCATCAAGCCGACGGCTTGATTTCTGGCGCGTCGCACATCACCGGCAGCGTATTGCGGCCATTGTTCCAGATCATTAAAGTCGCGCCCGACATCCACGCGGCGTCGAGTTGCATGGTGATGGAAGTGGAAGATACCCGTATTGGTGAAAAAGGGGTGTTGTTTATGGCGGATTGCGGTGTCATTCCCGACCCGAATGTGGACCAGCTGGCGGATATTGCCGTTTCGACGGCGCGCGTTGCCCGGCATCTATTGGGGGTGCGCCCACGGGTGGCTTTATTGTCATTTTCAACCAAGGGCAGCGCCTCGCATCCGAGCGTTGGCAAAGTTCAGGCCGCCACGGCTCAGGCCCGGCACAAGGCTGCACAATTGTTTTTGGAGGCGGATTTTGACGGTGAATTGCAAGTGGACGCCGCGTTGACGCCGGAGGTAGCCGAACGCAAGTTGCGTGACAGTCAGGTGGCTGGCCGCGCAAATGTATTGGTTTTTCCCGATCTCAACTCCGGCAACATCGCGAGCAAATTTGTCGGCCTCGTTAGCCGCGCCAATTCTTATGGCCAGATCCTGCTGGGTTTGAACCGTCCGGCGGCGGATGTTTCCCGCGGCTCCAGTGCGCATGATATTCTGGGGGTTGCCGCGATCATCGGCGTGCAAGCGACGAATTATCAAACATTGTATCCCGGTGCGGATAAACATCTGCCGGGAGAATGATTTGCGGGCAGAAGGATGAATTATGAAGGTTGAAAATAAGTTCATGCTCTCAATTCGCATCGTGCCTGCATTTGCGGATTTCATCATTCATACTTCACCCTTCATACTTGCATGAACTCTGCCACTCCTCGTGTTTTCATCGCTGCGACGCGCCAGAATGACGGCAAGACGACGACGTCGCTTGGGTTGATCTCGGCGTTGCAAAAATATTTTCCGCGCATCGGTTATATCAAACCCGTCGGCCAGCGTTTCGTGGAAATCGAAGAGCAGAAAATTGACGAAGATACGGTATTGATGGATGCGGTGTATCGCTTGGAATGTCCGCTGGTGGATATGAGCCCGATTGCGGTTGAGCCGGATTTCACGCGTAAATATCTGCAAGCGGCGAACAATGATGCACTGGTCAAAAAAATTCAAAAAGCGTTCGACCGCGTTTCGTGGGAGAAAAATTTTGTGCTGTGTGAAGGCAGTGGCCACGCCGGCGTCGGGTCCGTTTTCGATCTGTCCAACGCCCGGGTCGCCAAAATTCTCGGTGCGAAAGTCATCATTGTCTCCCAGGGCGGCATTGGTAAACCGATTGATGAAATCGCCCTCAACCAGGCATTGTTTGAGAAGGAAGGGGTTGAGATCATCGGGGTGATCTTGAACAAGGTGTTGCGCGACAAGGTGGATTACATCACCGATTTCGCGCGGCGCGGCTTGAAGCGCAAAGGCTTGGAATTACTTGGGGTTTTGCCCTACGAACAGATCTTGAGCAATCCGTCCGTGGACCTTATCCGCGAAGAATTGCGTGCCGAACTATTGAATCATCCGCCAGAATTAAGCGCTTTGGTAGATAACGTGGTTGTCGGAGCGATGGGCGCGCAGAACGCCATGCAATTTTTCAAACGCGGCGTGTTGTTGATCACGCCGGGCGACCGGGAAGACATCATTCTCGCCGCTGGCGCCATGACCAATCCGCAGAGTGAAGAAAAAATGGCGGGTATTATTTTGACCGGCGGACTGCGGCCCGGCCCGGCTGTCCTTAAGGCGATTCAAGCTATGCCGATACCCGTGCTGCTCGTGCAACCCGACAGCTACGAGGTGGCGTCAAAGGTGAACAATCTTATCGTCAAAACGCGCCCCAGCGACGCGGGAAAAATCTCGCTTATCCGCGACATCGTGGCTGAACATATTAACGTCAAAAAAATCATCGAATCACTTTAAAAGTTTTTAATTTTTAGTTACGCCATGAAATCCAGCATCGTCAAAGACAAGAGCTATGCTTTTGCCTTGCGGATTATTTCTGTGACGCACTGGTTACAGGAGCGGAAAGAGTTTGATATTGTCCGACAGATTTTGCGTTCAGGCCCGGCGATTGGCGCAAACGTTGAAGAAGCTTTAGCCGGCGTCAGTCGGCCAGATTTCATCGCCAAGATGTCGATTGCTTCAAAGGAAGCGCGGGAAACTCACTATTGGCTGCGGTTACTACGCGATTCCAAGATTATTCCTGAATCGAGAATAGCTCCGCTGGTGACTGAAAATTTAGAACTGATCCGTATTTTGACGGCAATTGTTAAGACGTGCCAAGTTGAGAGTTCCAACTTAAAATTAAAAACTAAAAACTAAAAATTTGAATATCAATCTCAATCCATTCCTGAAAACGCTGCCAACGTATCAACCCGGGCGGCCGATCGAAGAAGTTGCCCGTGAATTGAATTTGCCGGCCAAGGAGATTATCAAAGTTGCGTCGAACGAAAATCCGTTCGGCCCGTCGCCACTGGCGCTGGCGGCGATGCAAAAAGCGCTGCCGACGTTGAATTTATATCCGGACGGTAACGCGTTTTATCTCAAGCAAAAACTCGCCGCCAAGCTCGGTGTCGAAACTACGAATTTGATTCTGGGCAACGGTTCGAATGAGATCATTGAATTTGTTTCCCACGCGTTACTGAAACCCGATGATGACATCGTCGTTTCGCAGTTCTGTTTCGCGATCTATCCGATTGTCGCCAAGATGTTCGGGGCGAACGTCATCACGGTTCCCGCCCGGGACCATGGCCATGATCTGCCGGCAATGCTCAAGGCGATCACGGCCAAAACCCGGATCGTCTTTGTGGCGAATCCGAATAACCCGACTGGCACGCTCGCCCCGCGCGAAGACGTCATCAAGTTTGTCAACGATGTGCCTGATGATGTGTTGCTGGTGATGGATGAGGCCTACATTGAGTTTTTGAATGACGCAGTGGATTTGGTTCCGCTCATTCGCCTTGGCACGCGCAAGAACCTGATCTTGATGCGCACATTCTCCAAGATCTACGGCCTGGCCGGATTGCGCGTTGGCTTCGGTATCGCCAGCGCGGAATTGGTTTCCGCGTTTGAAAAAATCCGCCAGCCGTTCAATGTCAACCTGCTCGCGCAAACGGCGGCGATCGCGGCATTGGACGACGACGAACACGTCCGCAAAACGCGTTCCAATAATTTCGGCGGCCTGCAATTTTTTGAAAAGGCCTTCCGAAATCTGAATTTAGAATTCGTGCCGTCCGCCGCGAATTTCATCCTGGTGCGGGTTGGCGATGGCAAGGCGGTATTTGAAGCCATGCAGAAGCTTGGGGTCATCACACGACCCATGGGCGGCTATTTGCTGCCGGAATGGATCCGTATTTCTGTTGGTTCGCCGGAGGAGAACACCCGCGCCTTGAAGGCTTTGCAAGCAGTGCTTTAAGGTTCTGACTAAAAATCTGAAAGTGATTTCCAGGTTTAATTCAGACCATCAAACACCGATACGGCGGGAATTGTCCGCAACTTGGGATATTGTTCGCGGAAATCCATGGTGGTGCCGGCAAAATTATTTTTGAAAGATTTGACCTTCCAGATTGAATCAATGGTGCGGAGGGTGTTCACGGTATTGCCAGTATAAACCTGCCCTTCGACGGAAGTGACCTCGCCTTGAAAATCGCCCAGATAAATTTGCGAGCCAGCGGCAGCGATGAATGATAGTGGCAGTCGTTTACCATAAAACTCCTGACGCACCCGTTTTTCGTGGCTGCTGTTCACGCCTACAAAACCGGCCAATTGATAATGGCCCGGTTTGACTTGAACCACCTGGAGCGGGTGCTTTGGATCAAAAAAGATATAAACCATGCTTTTGGTATCAAGATTTTGCAGATAAATGGCCAATTTATTGCCAAACGCAAAATCCTGTTTCAAATCGAAACGGCCATAAAGGATTACCGAATGGTGATCGGCCTTGTCCGCTGTTGAAACGGTATGCGCTTGAAACACGCAGGAAGTCGTCAATAAGGCGGCGACGAGCGCAAATATCGCAGGTGTAATTTTCATTTTTAAGATGCTTTCGCAGGATTGAAGCAAGCCGTAAACCGGGCGCAAGTTTGAATTTGCCCGTTTGCCGAATTTTCCAGTAAAAATAGTTATTGAATCCCGCGCCAAACCGATTACTTATTCTGCGTTTGCAAATCGATAACCAGCCAAAGTGAAACTGACCGACCTGCGGGGCATCCTGCAATATATTCCTCAATTCCGCGAGAAGACGTTTATCCTCGCGATTGACGGTGCCATCGTCACCGACGAAAACTTCGCCACCTTGCTGCTCGACGTCGCGGTGCTGCGCTCGTTGAACATCCGCGTGGCCCTTGTCCACGGCGCTTCCGCGCAGATCAAATCGCTCGGCGAAGAGCAAAAGGTGCGGCCGTCGGATATTGACGGCGCAGGCATCACCGATGCCAACACGCTCAAACTCGCGCTGACGGCCGCGAACCGGCTGACGCATGAGATTCTCGAAGGGCTTTCGGCCAATGACCTGCGCGCGGCCAGCACTAATGTCATCATCGCGCATCCGATGGGTATCATCGGCGGCGTGGATCATCAATTCACCGGCAAGGTTGAACGCGTGGACACGGAATTACTCCAGACCTTGCTGGCGCAAGGCGTGGTGCCGGTCATCCCGCCGCTGGGATTCGACGGCGACGGCAAGACGTACCGGGTTAATTCCGATGGCGTGGCAGTCGCAGTCGCGGAAGCGTTGAAGGCGATCAAATTGATTTTCATCACCTCACAGGATGGTCTGATCCATCATGGCCAGCTCATCCGGCAGATGTTGGTGTCTGAATTGCAGAATTTGTTGCAGACGAATAGCGCGGCATTTACCCCGGAAATTTTGTCGAAAGCGCAGCACGCTGCCGCTGCCTGCCAGGCGGGCGTTCCCCGGGTCCATGTCATCAATGGCCGGGTGGATGAAGGGTTGCTGGCGGAAGTGTTTTCCAACGACGGCATTGGGACATTGATTTATGCCAATGAATATCAACAGATCCGGGCGGCCAAGAAAAAAGATATTCGGGCGATCCAATCGTTGACGAAAACGGGTGTTGAATCCGACGAACTCGTGAAGCGCACGCGGACGGTGATCGAGAAAAGTCTCACGGACTATTATCTGTTCGAGATTGATAAGAATCCCGTCGCCTGTGTGGCGCTGCATGTCTATCCCGAGCAGAAAAAAGGCGAGCTAGCGTGTCTCTTTGTCAGTTCCGCGCATGAGAATCAAGGCATTGGGCGCAAGCTCATCCAGTTCGTGGAAAACAAGGCGCGGGAAATCGGCTTGAGCGAATTGCTCACCCTTTCCACGCAGGCCTTCACTTATTTTCAATCCAAAGGCGGCTTTACCGAAGGTACACCTGATGACCTGCCGCCCAGCCGCCGCGAGAAATATGATCAGAGCGGCCGCAATTCCAAGGTATTGGTCAAGAAACTGAAAACCTGATTGTGCCTAATGACGCCTCACTGATTGACTATTACGCAAGGCGGGCGAACGAATATGAACGGATTTATGAAAAATCCGAACGCCAAAATGATTTGGTGCAGTTGAAGCAAATCTGCCGGCAAACCTTTGCCGGACACGAAGTTTGTGAAATCGCCTGCGGCACCGGTTACTGGACCCATGTTGTTTCGCAAACGGCAAAATCAATCGTGGCGACTGACTTCAACGAGGAAGTACTGCAAATCGCCCGGGCTAAAAATTATGGCTGTAAAACCGATTTTCACAGAGCGGACGCCTTTAATTTGTCTTTTCCGCAAAATAATTTTACCGCCGGATTGGCCGCTGCCTGGTGGTCGCACTTGCGTAAATCTGAGATCAATTCATTTTTGACCCAGTTCCATGGACAATTTTCCTCCGGCGCGCTGATCGTTTTCATGGACAATAAATTTATTCCCGGCAGTAATACGCCCATCAGCCGGACGGATGACGCGGGCAACACATATCAATTGCGGAAGCTTGAAAATGGCAGTGAAGATGAAGTTCTGAAGAACTTTCCGGGAGAAAAAGAGGTTCGAGCAATAATCGGCGCTGCTGCCGCCAAATTTTCCTGGACGGAACTGGAGTATTACTGGTTTTTGGGTTACGAATTAAAATAGTTTAGCTCTTTCTCCTACCCTTCCATTTGTTTCACCTTGACCTTGTGAAAAAATTCACAAGAATGAATCCATGCTCGTCCGGCTAGGTAAACTGCTTGTCATCGCCACCTTGGTGGCGACGACGGGAGCGCATTGGGCGCTGTTGCAGTCCGTCGCCTGGACGACGATGTTGGCGGACAATCTTCGCACGCAGTCCCTGTCCCTGGCCGTGGCGCAGACGTTTGACGGCGACCATCCGTGCCCTTTGTGTAAAGCCATTGCTGCCGGGAAAAAGTCCGAACGGAAAACCGAAATCACCGGGGCAGCCCCAAAGTTGGAGTACCCGCCTTTTACGGAAAATGCCATCCTGGTCGCACCGCGCTTTTTTCAAGTGCTGACTGTGTCCGATAGCTTCGCTCAATCCATTTCACAAAAACCGCCCGTACCGCCGCCACGACCGTTCTTCGTCTGATTCAAACTTAAGCAAAAGGACGGCGCATGGCCGTCTCGAGCTGAACGGACCGGTGGGTTGCCGGTTCATATCAACAATCCTTTTTAATCCGGGCTCCGTCTTGTGGCGATGGCTCGTAACGTTGAATTTTAAATGAAGAAGAGAAATTATTTAGCTTTGTCAGTTTTGGCAGCGGTTGGAATGCAGGCGGTCAGGGCCTGCGATATTTGTTCGATCTATTCGGCCAATGAGGCCCAGGGTGGCGGCAAAGGATTTTTTGCCGGTACCGCCGAACAGTTCACCCGGTTTGGCACCTTGCAGGATGACGGTCATCATGTGACGGGAAATGGTGAGTATATCAACAGCTTCGTTTCGCAGATCTTTGCCGGGTACAACTTCAATAAATTTGTGGGCGTACAATTCAATGTGCCCATCATTTATCGCGACTACGGTTCGGACACGATGCACGGCAGTTTGGTGGGTGTTGGCGACCTCTCGTTGGTCAGTAATTTCCGATTGTACCAACGGTCGGAACTGAACTGGTCATTCACCTGGACGGCGTTGGGCGGACTCAAATTGCCAACCGGTGATTCGAGCGCGTTGAATACGCCAGATTCGGCGTTGCCGGATGGCATCGGCGGCCACGATCTCGCCCTCGGTTCAGGTTCCGTGGATGGTTTGGTTGGTACCGGTTTCTCCGCACGCTGGAAGCATCTTTTCCTTAATGCCCAGATGCAGTATGCCATCCGCAGCCAGGGGGATTTTGAACATCGTTACGCCAACGACTGGACATGGTCCGGGGGGCCGGGAGTTTATCTCGTTTTGAACGATGCCTATACTTGTTCGCTCCAAGCTGTGGTATCTGGTGAAAGCAAAGGGATGGACACCTTCGCTGGCGTGCCGGATGAGGATTCGGCGGAAACTATTGTGTATCTTGGCCCGCAAATCAGTTTTACTTGGTCGGATAAACTGGCGGCCAACGTCGGGGCCGATATCCCGGTGAGCCGCGCCAATACTGGCGAACAAGTTCTGCCGGATTATCGAATTCATGCGGCGTTCACGTGGAAATTCTGAGCAAAAACAAATGAGTACCGGTTCCCATCAATGGAGCGGCGAGCGAATATTCTTCGCCGCCGCCCTCGTGCTTGCCCTGGTGATGGGAACCGGTCTCTGCTTTCTGCTCGTCGCAGTGAACAAGCATGAAGCCGTCCAGTCCAAAACCATTGACAGCGCGGATATTGTTCCCATCCTGCCGGATCATGCCCGGCAATTGGTGGATTTTTCATTGACCGATCGCACTGATCGTACCATCACGCGCGCAGAATTGGCCGGTAAAATATTAGTCGTGGATTTTCTCTTTACCAGTTGCTCGCTGACATGCCCGGTGGTGAACAAGCACATGGCAGAAGTCCAGCAACTGACGACCAACCAGCCGGACGTGAAGCTGGTTTCGTTGACCGTGGATCCGCGCAGCGATACGGTGGATGTGCTGGCGGAGTACGGCCAAAAATTCGGCGCCGACACGAACCGCTGGTTGCTGTTGACCGGTGACAAAACACAATTGCATGAATTGATCGCCACCAGTTTTTTGAACCCGGACCTGGACGATCCGTTCACGTATATGCCGGGAAATTTTTCCCATACCGATCGCATCGCCGTGGTGGATGCGCAGGGCCGGGTGCAGGCTTACTTTGATGGCTTGAATGAAAATGTTGCGGCGGCAATCGTCGCGGAAATTGCGCGTTTGCGTAAATAATTTTATGAAATATTTGATGGGGATCTGTGGTTTGCTGTTGGCGGCGTTGCTGGTTTATTCCACTTTCGCCGCGCCGGATAAAGCGGCTGGCTCGACGGCGAAAATGTTTTCCGCGCGCGGCATTGTGCAACAGATCGCCGCTGACCGGCAACAGGCCACGATTAAGCACGAGGCGATTCCCGGCTACATGATGGCGATGACGATGGATTTTCCGGTCAAAGACACGAATGAATTGAACCGGATTGCGCCGGGTGACGAGATCACATTCAAACTGGTTGTGAACGAAACCAACGACTGGATCGAGCGCATTCAATTCGTCTCGCATCATATCGGTGCGGTGACGAATAAAACCGTGGTCATTCCCACTGCCGATTTTGACCTGAAACCCGGCGATCTATTGCCGGATGGCGAACTTACATCTGAGACGGGACAGGTGGTTCATTTTTCGGATTATCGCGGAAAAGTACTGGCGTTCACCTTCTTTTTCACCCGGTGTCCGTTGCCGGATTTTTGCCCGCTCATGGATCGGAATTTTTCGAATGCGCGGCAGTTGCTTTTGAACAATCCCTATGCGCCGACCAACTGGCAATTCCTGTCCATCTCGTTCGATCCGGCTTTCGACACGCCGGAAGCTTTGGCGAACTACGCCCGGTTATATCGCAACGATGACGCGGGCCACTGGCTATTCGCTGCGGCGTCCACCAACGTGCTGGCAAATATCGCGCCGCGCCTCGATCTGGTCGTCATGCACGAAGGTCTGAGCATCTCCCACAACCTGCGTACCGTCGTGCTGGACCCGCAAGGCCGTATCGCAAAACAATTCGATGGCAATAAATGGACACCGCAACAACTTGCTGATGCGATGCGGGAAGCTGCTGGGAAGAAATAAATTAAGGACGTAATTTATATCCCAAGGGGATTGTATTAATCAGCCCAGCATTGGATTAAAGCAATTATGCTGAGGGGTGATTCATAAATTGAAATCAACTCTGAAAGAATTGAACCTCAATGCAGTACGAGCGGCGCTGCAATATCTTCAGGGTAAAGTATTTATTTTTAGTGGCTTGCCCAAAGGTAGTTCATACAGCCTTGGTCTAAACGATGAAATCTCGTTGGAGATTCATTAACGCAGAATGCAAAATAAAAATTCAAGCAAGTTCTGACAGGATATTATCAATTGCTTTATCAACTTCCAAAGCCTGCCTTTTGGCCTTCGCGAAAATAGACACAAACATTGAATATGGATGTTGCTCGCTTTCCTTATCTTTTAATTGGTTATAGATTCTATACAAATCCGCATTTGAAATGGATTCCAAGATGGTGCCATCGGAGCTAATTATTTTAATTACATAATTGGGGTCATCCTCACCGTATTCGTAATACTCGCGGATTCGCACCACAAAATTTGCCAATGTGGTTTGAAATTCGTTTTGTTCGGCTGTTTTTTCCCAATTCAATGCATCCGAATTAGTTTTATTTTCAATTCTCTTGACCAATTCCAGTAATTTTTTTTCAATCACAGTCATAATATTCTCCTAATTATTTTTGAGTGAAATTGCAATTCCCTGCATTTTTGCGATTTGATCTTTTACGACACCATTTATTCTTGCCGCGTTTGGTTCTGGTTTATCTGCAGAAACTGTTTTCTCGATTTGGCCTTCGATGGTTTTGAACTGTTCGATAGTTCCTTGAATAATGGTTGCCTGTTCCGGTGAAATACCAACGCCGCCATCTTTTAATTCAACGAGAAGTCTCCGAAGTTCGGAATGCCTATCCAGCGCGTTTTCCCAGTCCTTCTTTCTTTGTAATCTAATTATTTCTTCCATTACTGCAACTGCAGATGAGAAATGTGCCAAAGTTCCTTGGCTTAATACTCTATCTTTTGCTTGCCTCGCGGCTGACTCCGCTTGTTGTGCCGCACGTTTGGCTGTAGTAATTCCTTTGATCGCCAATACAAAGCCAATCACAGAGACAAATAAGCCAGCAACGCTTGCAGTATCTCCCCATGAGGCGCAGAACGACTTAACGGTTTCGACAGCCTGTTCAAGTTTTTCCATTAAACATTCAAAATTTTTACAACTTCAAATCCACATCCGTCACCGCGCCTTCCGACGCGCTCGTGACATGGGCGGCATATTTCGCCAGCACACCGCGAGGATAACGCGGAGCAGGTTTCTTCCATGCGGCTTTGCGCTTCTTAAGTTCTTTCGCCGGCACATCGAGCGTGATGGCGCGTTTCTCGGCATCAATGGTGATGTGGTCACCGTTCTTCACGAGGGCGATGGTGCCGCCGACGTAAGCTTCAGGCGTCACGTGGCCGACCACGAAACCGTGGCTGCCGCCGCTGAAACGTCCGTCCGTGATAAGCGCGACGTCTTTGCCGAGGCCGCGACCCATGATGGCGCTGGTAGGAGAAAGCATTTCGCGCATGCCGGGTCCGCCTTTCGGTCCTTCGCTGCGGATGACGATGACGTGACCTTTCTTGACGGTTCCTTTAAGAATGGCTTGCAGCGCCTTTTCTTCACCTTCGAACACGATGGCTTTGCCTTCAAAGCGCAGACCTTCTTTGCCGGAAATTTTCCCGACCGCGCCTTCAGAAGCGAGGTTGCCGTAGAAGACGACGAGATGGCTGTCCTTCTTGATCGGTTTGTCGAGCGGCTGAATGATGGTCTGGCCTTGCGGATACGGTTTCACCTTGGCCAACGTCTCGGCCATGGTTTCGCCGGTGACAGTGAGGCAATCGCCGTGGAGCAGGCCGGCATCAAGCAACGTCTTCATGAGCGGGCGGATACCGCCGATGGCGACGAGCGCGCTCATGCTGAATTTGCCGCTGGGCTTGAGGTCGGCGAGCACAGGTACGCGTTTGCCGATGCGCGTGAAGTCGTCAATGGTCAGCTTCACTTCGGCCGAACTGGCGATGGCGAGCAAATGCAATACAGCATTGGTCGAACCACCGAGCGCGATGACAACCGTGATGGCGTTCTCAAATGCTTTCTTGGTCAGAATGTCACGCGGCTTGATGCCCAGGCGGAGCATGTTCACGACGGCGGCACCGGCACGGCGGCAATCATCCATCTTCGCGGGCGAGACGGCATTTTGCGCGGAGCTGTTCGGCAAACTCATGCCTAGGGCTTCGATCGCGCTGGCCATGGTGTTGGCCGTGTACATGCCGCCGCAGGAACCGGGTCCGGGAATCGCGCAGGATTCGACGGCGTGCAATTCTTTGTCGCTGATCTTGCCGGCGGCGTGCTGGCCGATGGCTTCAAATACGGAGACGACATCGAGGTCTTTGCCTTTGTTCGGCGAGTTTGCGGGCGGGTTGGTCAAGCAACCGGGCAAAATTGTGCCGCCATAAACAAATACTGCCGGGCGGTTCATGCGCGCCATGACCATGAGACAGCCGGGCATGTTCTTGTCGCAGCCGCCGATGGCCACATAACCGTCCATGCCGCCGCAACCAACGACGGTTTCGATGGAATCCGCGATGACTTCGCGCGAGACGAGCGAATACTTCATGCCTTCGCTGCCCATCGAGATGCCATCGGAGATGGTGATGGTATTGAAAATGATCGCTTTGCCACCGTTGCTGTTCGCGCCTTTTTCGGCTTCGAGCGCAAGTTTATCAATGTGCATGTTGCACGGGGTGACGTTGCTCCAGGTGGACGCGACGCCAATGATGGGCTTCTTGAAATCTTCGTTCGTGAAACCAACGGGATATAGCATGGCGCGGGCGGCAGCGCGTTCAGGTCCATCCACGAGTTGACTGGAGAATGGACGCAGGTTGATGGCTTTGCCGGAGGCGGATTTCTTTTTCATCGGCGAAGATGATGCCACAGAAAAGCGGCAGATTCCAAGTTTCAAAACGCGGCGGGAAACTGGGTAGGGCGGAACTGTCGCTCCGCCTCAATTTTTGGTGGGGAGAGATTCCATTGAGCTCTAATATTTGAACAACGTGTTCATTTCTCTAGCCATCGTCATGATCACAAATGGGCAAAGCGGCAGCTTTGCCCTACCAGTTGTAAAATTAAAGGGCTTCGTATAACGCTGAATTCAGCATATCGGCGTGGGGATTTCCTAAAAACCGGATTAAGCCAAAACAATGACAGTTGCAGATTGCGATTGAGCCGGAGGCTCGGCACGTTTATCGTGTTGGAACTGCGCGCGTAGCTCAATTGGATAGAGCGTCGGTCTCCGAAGCCGAAGGTTGTGGGTTCGACCCCCGCCGCGCGCACCACTCACCACAAACATTTGAAAAGTTTCCTCGATGGATTCGCGTTAAGTAGCGCAAGGGATTTGCCGCAATCTGATTTTTTTTATCTGTGGTTGCTCAATAAAAACCGACGTGTGCCCATTTGATAATGCGGTGATCTTTTGGGCGATAATAAATCTCGCACCTGACAGAAGTGCGGAAGGCAATCGTTTAAGGCGCAAATGAATCGAACAGCAGCATAATGATAATCACATAATCATACGACAAGACGCTCCTCTTGGTTTTGTTATATTGGAAACTCATTCACTGTCCATTTAACGCTTTGTCGTCATTGGCTTGTGGATACCCAACAAATAACCAACGCCATGAAACTTGAAACTACTTCGTTAAACCCTGTTGATTTTATGTTTTATTCCAAGTCTCAAAACCGCTGGCGTTTTTTGCTGTTGATCGCCATAACCTTTTCCTTGTCCATCGCCAGTCCGGCCTATGCAGCCACCTTCATAAAAGCTGATAATTCTACCGCGCTGAACGTGTCGGGAAGCTGGATGACGACGGGGTCCCCGGGCAGTGCTGACACCGCAACGTGGGACAATACGTTTTCCGCAGCCAACAACAGCGCTGCAATCGGTGGGAGCATGACCTGGGCGGGCATCCTTTTCGGCAATAACCTTCAAAGCCCGTTTGCCATCAATGCCACGGGATCCAGTGCCCTGACCATTGGTGCGGGCGGCATAAACCTGGCTAACGCAAACAATAGTCTGACATTGAATTGCCCAGTGATTGAAGGCGGAGTGCAGACTTGGAGCGTGAACGCCGGACAGTCGCTCACGTTCAACGGTTCCGTGAATGGCGGAACGGCGACGGCAAATAATACCTTCAACCTCACGACGACCGGATCGGGCACAATCAATTTCAATGGCAACTACAGCGACCAGGGCCCCTTGGGCCAAGGGCAGGCGATAGTGATCAACTCAAACACGGTCAACATCAATCCTGGAATAACTGGATCATTTGTGACCTCAAAAAAGGTTGTCATCGGCAATATCGCAGGCAGCACGACGATCATGAACATCCAATCGGGAACAAATGTGTTTGTGCAGACCAATTACTTGGTGATGTCGGATAATGCGACGGCCAACTCGGTCCTGAATATCAGCGGCGGCCAGACGCTCATTAACAATGTCGGTTCTCCCTTTGTGGTCGCCTTAAAAGGCACGGGGGTAGTCAACGTGGCGAATGCGGTGCTTATCCTCGGCGGGAATTGCATAGCAACTTTTGGCAGCTATACCATGAATGGCTTTACCGGTGCGGATGGAACTTTGAATATCAACAGCGGAGGCATGGTTGTCGTCAGCAATAGCGCACAATATTTTGCGCTGGGAAACGGCGGGCCATCCAGCTTTGGCAATGGTCATTTGAATTTGAACAGCGGCGGGACGTTGGCCATCGGTCGTAATATCATCAAGAATAATGCTTCTTCAAAAGCGTTTGTGACTTTTAACGGAGGAACCCTCAAGGCGGCGCTAAGCAGTGCGACCTTTATGCAAGGCCTGACCACGGCAACCATCAGCACCAATGGAGCCATCATTGATGATGGCGGTCTGGCAGTTACCATTGCGCAGCCATTGTTGCAAGACGCAACGTTGACCACCGACGGTGGTCTGATCAAGCAGGGGGTGGGGACATTGACCTTGGCCGGCACCAATACCTATAACGGTGGAACCACTATTAATGCCGGAAATCTGGTTATCCCCCATGCCGTCGGTGGCGCGCCGGGCGGCTATACATTGGCGACTGGTGCAGGCTTGATTGTTCGGGCAGGTGTTGCCGGCAGCTCGCTGGGAGTGAGCTCCATGACCCTAAATTCTGGCTCAGCTTTGACCTTGGATGAACCGACCTTGTCAGTTCCGTTGATCACAGTCACCAATGCTTTGGTGCCCTCCTCGGTTGTGACTTTAAATTTGACCAACATGGCGATCAATCCTGGCCAGTATCCATTGATCAAATATGGCACTTTGGGCGGGGCGGGTGTGAGTGGTTTTGCTTTGGGTTCAACGCCATTTGCGGTGGGAGTTGCGTTGAGTCTGGTCAATGACGCTGCCAATCAGTCGGTTGATCTGCTCGTGACAACGACTTCGACTTTGACGTGGAATGGGACGATCAGCGGAGCATGGGACATTGACGGAACGGCGAACTGGCAGGGAAATGCAATTTACTCAGAAACCGGTGGCGCCGGTCCGGTGGTCAATTTTGATGACACGGCCAGCGGCACCACCGTCATCACCTTGAACACTACGGTTTCACCCGAAGGAATCGTTATAAACAATTCCAGCTTGCCCTATGGCATCACTGGTTCAGGCCAAATATCCGGCAGCGGGGTCTTGATAAAAAACGGAACCGGCACTTTTATTTTGGGCACTGCCAATGACTTCACCAATTTCACTTCCATTGCCAGTGGAACCCTTCAATTGGGCGATGGCTCAGCCAATAACGGGAGTGTGGGCGGCAGCATCATTGATAATGCCGCGCTGGTGGTGGCCAATCCCAATCCGCAGAGCATGAATAATCTGATCAGCGGGACTGGCTCACTGACAAAATCCGGTGCGGGCACACTGACCTTGACCGCTTCAAACACGTTGACTGGTTCCGTTTCCGTCAGTGCCGGCACGCTGGCTTTGAATCAAGGCGGAACTGGTGGAAGCATTCCGGTGTTGGGATCGGTGTCGAAGGTCAATGTCGCCTCAGGAAGCGGGTTGATGCTGGCTGGGTCCAACGCACTTGGCACCACCAACAAGGCGGCAGTCACCGTTAGCGGGGGC
>DASYEY010000181.1:0-21468 GCA_036498725.1 Verrucomicrobiia bacterium
TTCCAGATGTCCGGCTGGACGAAAAGCAATTGCTTAACGACGGCATTCGTTTCGGCAAAGGCTTGCAACTTGTGAACATTCTGCGCGATCTGCCCGCCGATCTGAAAAATGGGCGTTGCTATCTGCCGACCCAGCGTTTGGATGAGGCGAAATTGTTGCCTGAAATCCTATTGTCCCCGGTGAATGAGGTGAAATTTCTCAAGCTTTACCACGAATATCTGGACAAGGCCGAAGCGCATTTGGTGGCGGGCTGGCGTTACACGAACACCCTGCCGTTCAATCAGTTCCGCGTCCGGCTGGCCTGCGCATGGCCGGTGTTGATCGGCTTGCGGACAATCAAAAAGCTGCGCGCCGCCCGGGTGGTGGAATTACAGCAGCGGGTGAAAGTTTCACGCAAGGAGGTGTATGGCATCCTGCTGAAGTCGCTGCTGGCCAGCCCGTTGCCATTCCTGTGGCGGAAACTATATTCAGGAAAAGCAGTTGCGCCCGGCGACAAATTGGCGTAGAAAAACATTATGAAACGTTTCAAATTTTTAATGGTGCTGGGTGTTTGTGCCTGCAGCGTGGCGACCACGGTTCGTGCCGACACGGCCAGCGACAATGCGGCGCAAGCCGTCGCGCGCGCGGCATTGCTGGTACAGCTCAACGCGGGTGTATCCACGAATAAGCCAGCTACACCAGCGATGCCGGCAGCTGCCCCCGTTCCTGTTCCGGTGCCCGCGCCAAAACCAGTTGTGGTGGTGCCGGCAGTGACCGCCCCGGCGGTCATCGTGGTAACCAATCCAGTGCCGGTCATGCCCGCGCCCCCGGTGGTGAATACTACCGCTACCATGCCCGCGCCCAGCATCAAGAAGACCGTGATCATCACCGCCGCCCCGGGTGCGCCCGACACCAAGGAAACCCGGTTGGGCGTGTTGTCGGCAAAGTATAAGGCCAACCAGATTTCACCCTTGGATTACTTCACCCAACGCGAAGCCCTGATGAAAGGTGAGTGAGGGCTTACTCAGTAAAATTTGGCCAGTAACATTTGACCAATAAAGCGCCCGCCGGAAAATCCGGCGGGCGTTTTTGTTTGGGGAGCGGTGCTGATTGCGGTACTGACTATTTCCAATTCTTGAGTTTTTGGGGACAAACCCTAAACTAACGCGGTCATGCACGATTTTCATTACGTCGGAAATAAATTGTTTTGTGAAGGCGTTTCGGTGGCATCGCTGGCCGAAAAGTTTGGCACCCCGCTTTATATCTATTCACAGCGCACGATCACGGATCATTTTCAGAAGCTGGATTCGGCCCTCGCGCCGCTGGACCATCTCGTCTGCTTCGCGATGAAGGCGAACTCGAATCTCTCCGTGATGCGGGTGCTGGCCAAGCTGGGCAGCGGCTTTGACGTCGTCAGCGCGGGCGAATTGCAACGCGTCATCGCGGCGGGCGGAGACCCGAAGAAATGCGTGTTTGCGGGCGTGGCGAAATCCGCGGCTGAAATCGAATTCGCGCTGCGCCGGGGAATTTATTCCTTCAACGTGGAAAGCGAACCCGAGATCGCGCGCATCAATAAAGTTGCAGCGCGGCTGAAGAAAGTGGCCCCGATCGCCGTGCGCGTGAACCCGAATATTGAGGCGCACACCCATGCGAAGATCACGACGGGCACTTACGAAAACAAATTCGGCATCGCCTTCGAAGAGATCGAAGGCGTTTATGCGCGGGCGGCGAAGCTGAAAAATATCCGGTTGCGCGGCCTGCAGATGCACATCGGCTCGCAATTGACGCAGACCTCGCCCTATGAACTCGCGGTGGCCAAAGTGCTGCCGCTGGTAAAAAAATTGGCGGCTAAATATAAGCTGGAATTTTTCAGCCCTGGCGGCGGTCTGGGTATCGTATACAACCCGGCGCTCGCGAGCGGTTCGCCGGCCTGGTGGAAAACGTCGGCGGCCAAAGGCATCATGACGCCGGCCACTTACGCGGAAAAATTGTTGCCGTTGCTCCAGCCGCTGGGCTTGAAGATTTTGATCGAACCGGGCCGTTTCATTGTCGGTAATGCCGGCATTTTGGTGACGCAGGTCGAGTATGTGAAGCGTACGGGCAAAAAGAACTTCGTGATCGTGGATGCGGCAATGAACGATCTGATCCGCCCGGCGTTCTATGACGCGTACCATGAAATCGTGCCGGTCACTAAAAAAGTCGGCGCCACGATCGCTTCCGATGTTGTCGGTGGCATCTGCGAATCAGGTGATTATTTTTGCAAGGACCGTCCGTTGGCGAAGGTGGGCGAAGGGGATCAAATCGCCCTGCTAAGCGCGGGGGCTTATGGTTTTGTGATGTCATCCAATTACAACGCCCGTCCGTTTGCCGCTGAAGTGCTGGTGAATGGCAAACAGGCCGCCGCCGCGCGCGAACGCCAGCAGGTGGAAAAAATCTGGGAAGACGAAAAAATTGTGGCATGGTTGAAATGAGCACGTGAGCAACGAATATTCCATAGCAGCCTATTGGTCGGACGGGATGGACGAGGAAGGCCTGGCCGATTGGGCGCGGCGTTTGCGGGCGCGCCTGGAAGCGCCGGAAGTTTCGTTGGGTCTGGTGTTCATGTCGCCGAAATTTTTCCCGCACGCACAGCAGGTTCTGGAAATTCTCCGGGTACATGCCAAAATTCCCCTGTTGGCCGGCTGTTCCAGCAGCGGGGTCATCGCCGGGGCGGAAGAGGTCGAGAGTGCAGGCGGTCTGGTATTATCGCTGTATTTCCTGCCCGGTGCCAAATTGAAGGCCATCCGTTTCACACAGGAACAGGTGGATCAGGCGGATGACGAAAATTTCTGGCCGGTCGAGACCGGGGTTGCCCCCAAGGATGTGAACGGCTGGTTGACATTCATTGATCCTTTTCACATGGACGCGGAGGCTTGGTTGCGTTCCTGGAACAAGAATTATGTGGCATTGCCGGTCTATGGCGGGCTGGCAAGCGGCACGTTTCCGGAGCCATTTTCGCAGGTCTATCTCGATGGCGAAGCCTATGAAGACGGCGGGGTGGCGATCGCGGTTGGCGGTGAGGTGACGTTAAGCGGGGTGGTGGCGCAAGGTTGTACGCCCATCGGCGAAGCGTGGACGTTGACCCGTGTGGAGCAAAATTTGATCCGCCACATCGGCAACCGGCCGGCCTACACGGTGCTCGCCGAAACGGTAAACCAGTTGCCGCCGGACGAACAACAGCAGGCGCGCGGCAATTTATTCATCGGCCTGGTCGTCAACGAATACCTGGAAGATTTTCATCGCGGCGATTTTCTGGTGCGCAACCTGATCGGTGGCGATCCCAGTTCAGGCGTGCTGGCGGTTGGAGCCCTGCCGCGCGCGGGACAAACGATTCAATTTCAGCGGCGTGATGCCGCTTCGGCCTCCCAGGACATGAACGAACTGCTGGCCACCGTAAAGGCGGGCCTGGCGGATACGACCATTTATGGGGGTTGCCTCTTGTGTTGTTACGGCCGGGGCAAGGGACTTTTTGGCAAAACCAGCCACGATGCCAGCCTGGTGCAGAAACATTTTGGCCCGTTGGGCATGGCCGGATTTTTCTGTAATGGCGAGATCGGCCCCATCGGCCAGAAGAATTTTCTGCACAGCCATACCGCTGCGCTGGCCCTGTTCGTGAAAAAGTAACGATAATTCGCCTTTGCATTTGCCGAATGAGCGGTCATCCTCCCAGAAATTTGTGCCAGACGAACAATCCAATCTGAATTCACCCGCGCCCGCGCGCTCCTCTAATAACCGTCGCCGTGGGCGCCGTGGAGGACGCAGTCGTGGCCGCAATCCTCGCCCCATGTCGGAAACTGCCATTGCTCCCAGCGCCGAAGAAACCACGCCAGAAAATTCTGCGGTTGAAAAAAACCCGGAAAAAAACCTGGGGCCGGAAACTGCGGCTCCCGTGACGGCGCCAGAAACTGCAGCGGAACAACCTGCGGCTGAAAAACCAATTTCCGAATCCCGGCCGCTGCGTCCGGAACGCAATGATCGTAATGATCGGCCAGACCGTCCTGAACGCCCGGAACGGCAGGACCGTCCTGAACGTCAAGAGCGCCCGGAACGGCAGGAGCGACGTCAGGAATCGCCGCGCCAGCCCAAACCCTGGGTCAAACCAGCTGATTTTCGCCCCGCGGAAACGTCCGCCATCCATCAAGCTGTGGTCCACGCGACGGAAATTGCCGAAGCGCTGAAGGAGATGACGGATCGGATTGACGAGATTTTGGAATTGGTTGAAGTGGCTGAACGCCAGAAGCTCGTTGACGAACGGGAATTGGAAAATCTGCGTCGCGCCATGCGTCGTGTCCAGCCGCCGCGTCAAATGGACGCGCCCCGCGACCAGCAACGCCGGGATTCACGCGGCGACCAGCAACGCCCGCGTCCGGAGCAGTCATCAAATCCGTCCGCGCATCCGCAAGAACCATCCGCCCATGAGGCGCCAGCCGAGGCCTCCGGGGAAATGCATTCGGAATCGGCCGAAGCGCACGAGTCGGAACACGCGAGCGACCACGGTGACGAGCCCAGACGCTTGGAGTGAGTTGATTTCCGCGTCATGAACCTCGCGGAAAAACAACACCAGCTGACCGCACAATTAGCCGTCCTCAAGCATGGACAGGATCGCCTGGCGTTGCTCGTGGAAAAAGCCCGGAGCCATTCACCGCTCGCCCCGGAACAACGCAGCGAAAAAAACCTGTTGCCTGGCTGTCTAGCCAAATTATGGCTGGTAGCGGAAGTTCGTGAGGGTAAGTGTTACTTCGATTGTGATTCCGATTCACTCGTCGTCAAAGCCATCGCTGGCTTGCTCTGCGATTTTTACAGCGGCCAGATGCCGGCAGAAATACTTGTGCACGACCCCGGTTTTCTCGCGCCGCTCGGCATCACGCAGCATCTCACGCCCAATCGCCGCAACGCGCTCGCCAAAGTTTGGGAACGGATCCGGGAATTTGCCGGCGGTACTGCCGAAATGGCAAGCCGCCAACCGTCAACTGCCAATGAACCTTTCCATGGCGAGCATTGAGGATTAAAGGTTTCGGCAGTGATATGAATTTTTACGACGCGCATAATCATCTACAGGATGACCGCTTTGCCGGCCGCCAGGGTGAATTACTGGCCGCGTGCGAAAAGGTTGGGATCAAACGCATGGTCATGAATGGGGCGAGTGAATCCGATTGGCCGAACGTTTTGCAATTGGGCCGCACCCATAAAATAATCCTGCCGAGTTTCGGTTATCATCCCTGGTATTTATCGGAACGGACCCCTGATTGGCTGGAAAATTTAGAAGCGTTACTGGCCGAAGTGCCAACGGCAGTCGGTGAAATCGGCCTTGATCGGTGGAAGCCGGATTTGCCTTACGCTGGGCAGGAGGAAGTTTTTCTCGCGCAACTGAAGCTGGCCGCTGAACGAAATTTGCCCGTCAGCATCCACTGTTTGCAGGTATGGGGACGGATGTTGGAATTGCTCCAGAAAAATCACCGGCCGGTGCGCGGTTTAATTTTGCACAGTTTCGGCGGACCGGCGGAAATGATCCCGGCCTTTGCCAAACTGGGCGCCTACTTCAGTTTTCCCGGCTATTTTTTGCATGAGCGAAAACTGCGCCAGCGCACGGCCTTCAAATCGGTCCCGCCGGATAGATTGTTGATTGAAACGGATGCGCCGGATCAACTGCTGCCGGTTGAGAAAATTCTGTTTCCGCTGGTTGATGCCACCGGCAAGCCGTTGAACCACCCGGCGAATCTGCCGGCGATTTATTCGGGCTTGGCTGAATTCTTCGGTGAGAAAATTGAACCGCTCGCCGCCCGCGTGGAAGAAAATTTTTTGCGGCTTTTCGGAGGAGTTGAAAGCATTTGAAATAAAACCGCAGCTCGAGAGCGTTTTTAGATAAACCTGTAGCCGCTCTTAGGCTGATTTTGTAGGTGACGAGGTGACGAGTCTTTAACTAAAAAGCCAAGCTAATACGAGGACGAGCACGACGATGAGGACGACGATGACGGCGTCAGGTGCCTTCGCGCCCCCATCAACGATAATCGGCTACAATTTTATTTAACATACTCTAAAGCGAGCCCGACAACTTGGTAGATCGAAAGGCATCATGGACTGCGGCGGGAAGGCAGTAGCCGCCACGCCGCTTTCGTGCGGACGAACTGTTTTTGATATAAGAATTGGCTTGGTGCGTGCGAAAGCGGTGTCGCCGCTGCGCTCTACCACCGCAGTCCAAGACCTTGCGGATTTTCGCCGTCGCTAATTTATAGCAAAACACAACCACCTTGGTACCGATGGTGGCTTTGGCTGCGCTGCGGCGAAAGAGAGCGTTGATCGCCAAGCACGCCATAAAGTGCCTGTGGTACAGGCAAAATCAGTCGCAGCGCGACCGATTCCACCCATCGTCGTTAGGTGCCATTGCCATAAGGGAATGCTATAGTATGCCATAGGGCACTGGCGCTTTGCTGTCGCCAGTTCTCCAAGAGTGTGCTGGCTATCTGCGTTCCGCAATTTTCTGCACGACCACCCCGGCGGCGGCGAAACCAAAAGTTCCCGTCACAAAGGTCGCTGAGCCGAGGCCGCCGTTGCAGTTCAAGCGCGTGCCTGCTTCTGCCGGGGCACGGGTTTCACAAACCGATCCATCCGGCTGGGCGAACACTGGCGGTTCGGCGGAAAAGACACAATCCACTGCCATCGGCGAACCGTCACCAGGAAAATTAAAATCTTTGCGTAATTTTTTACGGACTTCGGCCAGCAGGCGATCGTGTGAGACGTTGGCCAGATCGGCCACCCGGACCAGCGTGGCATCGCGCCGGCCGCCGGCCGCGCCGCAGGCGACGACTGGCATATTTTTTTCGCGGCAGTGCGCCAGCAACAAAACCTTGTTGGGGACATCGTCAATGGCATCGAGCACGAAATCAAATTTTAGCGAGAGCAATTCCCCGGCGGTTTGTTCGTTGAAAAACTTTTGTTCGCCGTTGATTTTGCAATCGGGATTGATGGCGCGGATGCGCTCGGCCATGACGCCGACTTTGGATCGTCCGACAGTTTCTGTGAGTGCATGAAGTTGCCGGTTGATGTTTGTCACGCAAACTTCGTCCAAATCCACCAAGGTCAGCGCCCCGATGCCGGAACGCGCCAGGGCTTCTGCCGCCCAGGCTCCCACGCCGCCAATGCCGATGATGCCGACGTGCGCCGCCCGCAGTTTCGCCAATCCGCCCCGGCCATAAAGCCGGGCGATGCCGCCGAAGCGTGTTTCAAAATCACTCATGCCAACCCGGAAAATTTAGCCGTGAATCCCATGAAATACACGAAAACAAACAGGCTGTCGGCCGCCGCTTGAGTTATCGGTGGTTCATGGGCTATGGTGGGGTATGAAATCAAGCGCGTCGAACGCGTCGAATGCGTCCCATCGCTATGTCGGCGAAGTGGTTTATCTCTACGCCTTTGATGTGGCTTACGATACCGCACGTCAACCGATCCGCGAATTGCTTGGCCAGCCGGTGGCGCAATTTGCCGTGGATGCGAGCAAGCGCAGTCCGCGCCAGTTGTTTTTCTACAAGCCGCAGATGATCCGTCTCCCGCCGATGGAGCGCATCGGCCCGCTGGGCGCGGTGCGGGTGGAGCGCGCGGTCAAATTATTGCCGGTCGGCGCCATCAGCATCACCGTGCGGGTGCCGTTCGCCGTGCAACATCTCGAGGAATTGGTGGCGTTTCATGACCTGCAATTCAGCAACGGCTCCTTGCACGATGAGGTATTGCGGCTGGCGCAGGAAATCGTTGCCGAATTGAAGCCCGGGCTGATCCGGCCGCACCCGCAACTGGCTGAGGAAGAAGCCTACACGGTTTTTTGTTTTGCCGCGCCAGTTTTGAACGCGGAAGGCGGCTCGATGAATGCCGAGCAATGGTTTCAGGGGCATCGCCGGCCGGTCGCGGCGCTGCTTACGCAAGAGGAGGAGCCGGAACGACTTTCCAAACAGGAAGCCGAAGAATCCACTGCGCGTTACTTGAGCTATTACGAGGATGATCTGGCGGTGGTGGATTGGGATGCGGCGTTGTTGATTGACGCGCCGCAGGATTTTGATGAGTCGCTCTACATCATGGAACTGGCCAATCTTCAACTGGCAGAACTTGAAGCCTACGACCGTCTGCTGGATCATGCCTTGGAACGTTCCTATCGCGACCTTGGCGAACGTCCGTTGCGTTCGCGGCGCAATATTTTGCGGGAACTGCGCGAAATCCGCATTGACCTGGCGCGTTTCAACGATGAGTTGTCCAATATCACCAAGTTTTTTGGCGACTGGCATCTGGCCCGGCTTTACGAAAAAATCTCCTCCCGCTTTCACCTGGCGGAATGGCATCGCACCGTGGATGGCAAACTCAAGACACTCGATGAACTTTATCAAATCCTCAAGTACGATCAGAACAACCGTGTGATGATCGGGTTGGAGGTGGGCATCGTGTTGCTGTTCATCATTGATCTGGTGGTCCTCATACTGCGGTTGAGGTGAATGGCTTGCCTCCAATGCGCTGCTTCAGCCAATCAGCGCTTTCACCCTGGTCGGCTCGCTGGTCGGCAGTTGGCAGGCATTGCCCTGGCAGACAAAGACGGCGGCGGCGGCTTTGGTCGTCAGCGTTTTGGCAAATGGTTCCACGGCGCCCGAGGTGCCGAGGACGATTTTATTCGGCTGATAAACCGAATGCGCAGCGCGGAGCAGCGCTTGAAACTCGCCGGAATGATTTTCACCGGCGATGACAATGCGGCGTGGTTCGTCCAGCCAGAAATCCAGTGCGTTCAACATGAAAGCGTGGGCGGCGGGCTGGCTTTGCAAGCGGCCGGCAAAAAGTTGCAGGGTCAGCTCGCCAGCTTGCTTGAAGTCATCGCGTCCGGTGAGGGCGGCGAGTTTGAGCAGGGCGAGCGTAGCCACGGAATTACCGCTCGGCTCCGCGCCGTCATAATCATCCTTCACGCGCAAAATCAGGTCGTTCGTGCCGGCGGGACTTTGCCAGAAACCGCCGTTCGCCGGATCGTGAAACTTGGCGATCATGGCCTCCGCGAGCTCACTGGCAAAATCCAGATACGCGGAATGCAAGGTGGCTTCGTAAAGTTCGATGACGCCGGAAAGATAAAACGCATAGCCTTCGAGCAATTGCACCTGATCGCGTTCGCCGTCGCGCCAGCGATGAAAAAGCGTGCCGCTCTGGCCAGCTTGATCCGATTGCCAAAGGTTTTGTTGGATGAACGCCAGGTTTTTTTCCGCCGCGCCGAGATATTTCCCGTCGCCGAGCACGACGGAGGCGCGGGCAAACGCACCGAGCATCAAACCGTTCCACGAGGCGAGGATCTTATCGTCGAGATGCGGACGGATACGGGTGGCACGGACGGCGAGCATTTTTGACCGGGCGGCAGCGAGCAGCGGTTGGTCCGTTTCGGCGACCATCGGCGTGACCACGCTTAACACGTTTTGGCCGGGCAACGGCGTGGGATGGCTATGATCCACAAAATTGCCTTCGGCAGTGATGCCAAAATATTGGGCGGCGACGTTGTATTCTTCAACCGTGAGCAGTTGCGACAATTCGGCTTTCGTCCAGCAATAGAATTTTCCTTCGTGCCCTTCGCTGTCGGCATCTTCGGCGGAATAGAATCCGCCGTCCGGATGGGTCATGTCGCGCGAAACGTAATCCAAAATATCGCGCACGGTCATGGCGTGGCACGCGTCGCCGCTGCTGAGAAAGGCGTCAAGGTACAGTTGGACCAACTGAGCGTTGTCGTAGAGCATTTTTTCGAAGTGCGGCACGAGCCATTCCGCATCCACCGCGTAGCGCGCAAAGCCGCCGCCGAGTTGATCGTGGATGCCGCCGGCCTGCATGTGGTCGCAGGTGCTCCAAACCATTTTGCTGGCGGCCTCGTCCTGAAAGCGTTTCCCGGCCCGCAAAACGAGCAACGGGATGGCCGGTTGCGGAAATTTGGGTGCGCCGCCAAAGCCGCCGTTCACAGGATCATAGGCTTCCTTGAACCTTTCGACCGCGTGACGCAGCGTTTCCGGCGTGAGCGGCAGGTTTTCCTTCGCGTCGCGGGCGGTGATGAGTTCCAACCGGGCGCGCAGTTCGTCGGCGGAGGCGGTGATTTCCAATTTCCGATCCCGCCAAAGCCCGGCGATCTGCTCCAGTAATTGCAGAAAGCTTGGCCGTCCGTAACGTGCCTCCGGCGGAAAATAAGTGCCACCAAAAAAGGGATTCAATTCCGGCGTGAGAAAAACATTCATCGGCCAGCCGCCGCTGCCGGTCGTGGACTGCACGAAGGTCATGTAGATTTTATCCACGTCCGGGCGTTCCTCGCGATCCACCTTGATGCTGACGAAGTGTTCGCGCAGAAGGGCGCCGACTTTTTCGTCCTCAAAACTTTCGCGTTCCATCACATGGCACCAATGGCAGGTCGAATAACCGATGCTCAGGAAAATTGGTTTGCCCTCCGCGCGAGCCTTTGCGAAGGCTTCCTCATGCCAGGCGAACCAATCCACCGGATTGTGTGCGTGCTGGATCAGATAGGGCGATTTCTCGCGGGCAAGCCGATTGGTATGTTTATGGGTGTCGGACATGACGGGGTAAACATCCCGGAACCAGACGCCAACATCCAGAGAAATTCCCGGCCGGCCGCGGAGAAATTTTTTGCGGCTGGTCATGGGCGCTTTTTGCATCGTCTCAATCCCAGGGCTGCGCTACGCTAAAATGATGTTGTGGAAAAAAACGTGGCAACCGGAAACGGTGATACTGCTGGTCGGCGGTATCATGCTGGCGGTTTTTTCCGGCAGCCTGGCGATCGAATTATTCCGCCGGTTTCATGTGGCCGGATTCAAATCGAATTACGATGTCGGCAATGTATTGCTCTCCACCTTAAGTTTGCATGGCGCGGTGATTTTGCTGGCCACGGGTTTTTTGAAGCTGAACGAAATGACCTGGTCCGAAGTGCTTGGCCTGCGCGGGATGGATTGGAAACGTCAATGTTTGCTTGCGCTGGGCGTTCTGGGGGCGGTTTTGCCGTTGATGTTCGGATTAAAGTGGGTTTCCGATGCGGCGTTGGAAGCGCTGGGCTGGGCGGTAAAAGATCAGGATGCGGTGGATATGTTTTTGAACATCCAATCCTCCGGGCTGCGCCTCTACATGGCGTTTTTTGCCGTGATCCTCGCGCCCGTGGCGGAAGAATTCATCTTTCGCGGGATGCTGTTTTCAGCTGCCAAAAAATGGGGCTGGCCCAAATGCGGCGCGGTCGGCGTAAGTTTTTTATTCGCACTGGTTCACTTTAGCGCGCCGATTTTTTTGCCGCTGTTCCTGTTTGCGCTGGCGTTGACGTGGCTTTATCAAAAGACTGAGGGATTGCTGGCGCCCATCGTGGCGCATGCGCTATTCAATGGTTTGAATCTGTTGGTTCTGGTTCTAGCCAAAAAGTTCGGGGTTGAGCTTCACTCATGAATGAATTTGAACTGATCGCCCGCCTGACGCAATCGTTGCCGGCCAACCAACAGACGGTCGTTGGCGCGGGCGACGATTGTGCGGTATTGGATCTGGGCGCGCCGGACAGCCTGGTCTTGTTCAAGACGGACGCCGTGGTTGAAGGCGTGCATTTTACCCGGGAAACGCCGCCGGAAAAAATCGGTCGCAAGGCCCTTGCGCGTTGCTTGAGCGACATCGCAGCGATGGCGGGAACACCGACCGCCGCCCTGGTGACCCTGGCCTTGCCAGCAAATTTTGACGCGGAGTTCATCGCCAGCATTTACGCCGGCATGAATGCGTTGGCGGAAAAATTTGGCGTGGCCATCGTCGGGGGCGAAACGACGGCGAATCCAGAGCGGCTTTTGATTTCCATCGCGCTGTTGGGAACGGTTCCGCGCGGAAAACAAATTCTGCGATCCGGCGCCAAAGCGGGTGACGCGATTTTTGTGACGGGTGAACTGGGCGGTTCCATTGCCGGTAAACATCTGGATTTTGCCCCGCGCCTGGCCGAGGCAGCCTGGCTGGCGGAACATTTTTCCATCCACGCCATGATGGATTTGAGCGACGGACTGGCGGGAGATTTACAGCACATCCTGCGTGCGAGCGGGGTCGGCGCGGAAATCTTGAAATCGGCGGTCCCGATCGCGCGGGCGGCCAAGTTGCAGGCGAAGGCAAGTGCGGCGGCGAAACCGCCCTTCCTCGCGGCGTTAAGCGACGGCGAGGATTTTGAATTGCTGTTCACCCTCGCCAGTAACGACGCGGTAAAACTGTTGGACCATTGGAAAAAAGCGTTTCCGCAGCTGCCGCTGAGTTGCATCGGAAAAATTGTCGCGGGCGAAGGCGTTTTGCTCCGCGACAAAATGGGCGCGCATAAACTGCCTGCGGCAGGCTATGTTCATTTTGCGAATAATTGACAAGAATTGATCAGACAAACTGGAACCCAGCGGTCATTTTTGCCGGTCAGGTTCCGGCTGGGAGTTGAATTGTGGCGGAATTGATTTCACATAATCCGGCGGAAACGGAAGCAATCGGCGAACGCTTGGGACGCGTGGCGAAGCCGGGCCTGGTCATCGCGTTGAGCGGCGATTTGGGTGCGGGCAAGACGCAGTTCGTGCGCGGGCTGGCGCGCGGGCTGGGCATCACGATGCGTGTGCATTCACCGACTTTTACCCTGGTGAATGAATACGGCGGCGGCCGGTTGAAATTATTTCACCTGGATTTATATCGGTTGGAAACGGCGGAGCAGATTTGGGGGGCGGGAGTAGCGGAGTATTTATCACCGGATGGCGTGGCGGTGATCGAATGGTTTGAACGTTTAAAAACAGAAAATGGAAAGTGGCTGGCGGGAACAAATTTTTTGGAAGTGAAAATTGAAATCATCAGCGAGACCGGGCGGCGAATCATGGGCGACGACCTTTTATGATCACGCTGGCTTTGGAATTTTCTTCGGAACAACGCAGCGTGGCACTGGCGCGTGGCGGGCAGGTGCTCGCGGAGGCGGCGGAAACCGGCGGCCGGGGTACGAACGCCTTTGCGTTGATCGAAAAGGTTTTGGCGGCGGCGAGCCTTTTGCGCGAGGACATCGAGGTCATTGCGGTTGGATTGGGGCCGGGTTCCTACACCGGCATCCGGGCGGCGATTGCCGTGGCGCAAGGCTGGCAATTGGCGCGCGGGGTAAAATTGCTGGGGATCAGCAGCGTGGCCATGATCGCAGCGCAGGCGCCGGCAGCGAAGTGTTTTGGCCGGGTGAATGTGGTGGTGGACGCGCAACGCGGCGAATTTTATCTAGCGACCTGGGAAATTTCTGAGACAAGGTGGACGGAAGCGATGCCGTTAAAAATTGTGGCGGCGGCGGAAATTACTTCGCGCCAAAACGCCGGCGAAATTTGTGTCGGGCCGGAAATGGCTAAAAAAATATTTCCTTCGGCGGCAATGATCGCGCAAACAGCCGCACAGGAGACAGATTTTATTTCCGGCGAAAAACTTGAACCGATTTATTTGCGGGAGACAACGTTCATCAAAGCACCGCCGACACGGCTGCCAACGGCCTGATGCGCGGGACATCGGTTGTCGCGTTTGTGGACAGGTTGCAGCTTTAGTCTGGGGTTTTCTGGTCTTGGACCATTGTGGCACAAGGCGTGCTCAGGGTGTTGCTAGGTTTGGCGAAACTCTATGGGACTTAAATTTGAGCGATCGGCCGGGGGGCAGGAAGGTGCGTCTGCCAGGCAGGCAGCGGATGCCTTTGGTTTCAGGCGTGGCCTGGCGGGTTTGACGCTGGTCGAGGTGGTGATTTCGGTGGCGATTGTAGCGCTGGTTTTTGGCGGCATCATCAAGGGTTATATCCAATCGGGCTTGCAACTGGAATGGACGGGTTATTCACTGGCCGCACAATCATTGGCAGTGCAGACAATTGAGCAGGCGCGGTCGGCGGTGTGGGATCCGACGCAAACGCCGCCGGTCAATCAGGTGGTCCAGTTGAACTTGTCCTCTACGAATTACAATAGCACCACCAAAACCTGGACGGGTTATTCGGCGGCAATCCTGGACGTTCCCTATGCGAGCACAAATTACATTTGGGCGACCAATTATGTGTCAGTGCAATTGATCACCCTGGCGGGCAATACGAATCTGCAAGCGCAAGTTATCCGGGTGGATACGGTCTGGCCGTTTTTTGTCCGGGCCAATAATCTCTATTTTACAAATACTCTTTGCACGTTGCTGGCGCCGGACAACCGCTCGGCGAATACTTTTTGACGCATGAAACCAAACGGCAGCAACCCCAGCCGGTTTTCCGGGCGGCGGCAATCCGGGATGACGTTGCCGGAAGTGATGATCTCTTCGGCGATCATGGTGCTGGCCATTGCCGCCATGATCAGCGCGAATATGATGGGTTTCAAAGAAAACCAATTGATGACCAGTAAATCGGGGGCCAGCGACACCTCGCGTTATGCAGTGAACACGTTATTGCAAGACATCCGTCTGGCCAAGGGCTATCAGATTGGCAATATCGACAGTACGAACGCTTTTATCCAGATCACCAACGGACTTTTGCAGGGCACGGCCATCCAGTTGTTCCCGATCATCATCAGCAGCAATCAAACGATCGATATCACCAAATACATTCTTTATTACTTCGATTTGAGCGACACGAACAATAACAATGGCAAGCTCTGGCGTTATACGAGCACCAATCAAGTGAGTTCCATCCTGGCCTCGAATCTAATCAATTCGATGTATTTTTCGAGTGAAGATTATTCCGGAACCGTTCAATCGTCCCGCACTTACAAGGGCGTCATTCATACCACGCTGCAGTTCTGTGAATTCCAGTTTCCGCTGACCAAGGTGGGGCCCACGTATCTTTTTAACTATTACCGGATTGATTGCCGGGCCACGCCACATTTACCCGACGGGCCATGAAAATAAAATTAATTCCCCAATCACGGGCCAAGGCCTTTGTCCTGGTCATGATCATGATCATTTGCGCGGTCAGCTTGTTGATCCTCGCCGGCACCATGTATCGCGCCATGACCGTTTCCCGGTTGAACCAGCGCAGCAACCAGCTTTTTCTCTGCCGGAACATGGCGGAAGCGGCGACGGAAAAAGTCTATGCGCGGATGGCTTATGATTTTCTGGCCTTCGGTTCCGGGCAGGTCAGCAATAATCTGAGCATCTACCGGACGAACATCCCCAGTGCTGCGGACAACAGCTATTTCACCAACTTTGTTTATTCCGACGGAACTTCAAACGGATGCACCTACGTATCTTTTCTGACGAATTATACCGGCCAGATGCCGACGCAATACAGCAACTCGTATGTTTCCACCTCGCCGATTTATCGCATCATGTCCAACGTCAGCATGACCAATTCGCTGGCCGGCAGTGTGGTGGGGACCGCGCAGGAAGACGTGCTGCTGGCACTGGTGCCGATCACGACCTATGCCGTTTTTTATAACGGCGAACTGGAGTTCAGCGATTGTGCGACCATGACGATCAGCGGGCGAACCCACGCCAATGGCGACATCTGTAGCGGGGCCGGCAGCGGGGCCACCCTGACCTTCAACGGGGCGGTGACGTGTTGTTCGGTGATCCAATCGCCCAAGCGCGGCGGCATCTCTTATTCGTTCAATCAGGGCACGTCCTACAAGGCTGGTTCTTCGACGAATGTCACCAGTGTGCAGATTTCCATTCCGATGGCCAATACGCATGCCATCATTGAAATGCCGCCGTCAACGGAATTGCCCACTTCCGTCCTCGGCCAGCAGCGCTTGTTCAACCAGGCGCAGGTCATTTTGATCATCACGAATTCGCCTGACGGCGGGGCCAACCCGGCGGTCTATTTGACCCTCCAGAATTCTTACAACGGCACGGTGCCCGGGAATGATCCGTCAAAGCTGGGCATCACGCTGACGAATGTGACGCCGGCCATGTTGCTGACGAATGCGAATAACTATTACGGCAACGGCAACGGCAGCAATAGCATTGCCCTGCCTTTCTTGTCTCTGGTCAGTACCTTTACGGACCAGCGGGAAAAACAGACCAATATGCTTGTGGCGCAGATTGATGTTAGCGCCTATGACGACTGGACCACCACCAATCCAATTGTCACGGGAAAAATATCCAGCGCCTCCAGCCTTTACCCGACCATCCTTTACGTGGCAGACCAGCGGGCGGTGGGCACCAGCAAGCTGGCCGTGGTGCGTTTGGTGAACGGGCAGCAACTGCCATCCAATAACGGTCTGGGCTTCACGGTTGCAACGCAAAACCCGATTTATGTCGAAGGTAATTACAATACAACTCAGGATGGCATACATTTTGTCACCAAGGTGGGTCAAACCACGAATGGCTGGTCGGTTCCGGCGGCATTAATTGCGGACGCCATAACCGTATTGTCTCCAAATTGGGCCGACAGCAATAGCAAGAAGGCTTACACTTCAAGCAAAGCCACCAGCATGACCATGGACGCGGCGATTGTCGTGGGCAACATCCCGTCTACGGGTACGGATGCCAATACTTTTAGCGGTGGCGTGCAAAATTTGACCCGTTTGCTGGAAGATTGGTCTGGCTCAGGTGTTACGCTGACTTATAACACCTCAATCGTCTGTCTTTTCAGCAGCCAAATGGCGACGCACCAATTCCAGATGCCGCAGGTTTATTATGAGCCGCCCACGCGTAATTGGGGGTTTGATCCGACCTATTATTCGCCCAACAAACAGCCGCCCGGCGTGCCGTCGGCGCTGGTTCCCATCCGCTTCAACTGGACACTGCCGTCGCCGAACACGGTCAGCGGCAATTAAAGCGGGCGTTGGTCACGGTTGCAAAAATTTCTCCAGCTCCGCGTGCATTTTTTTCAGGTCGGGCAAATTGATATACATCATGTGTCCGGCGTCGAATTGGACGTAATCAATATTCGTGCGATAGGCCGGGTCGAGCGCCATGTGTTCCAGGGCATAACGCGTGGTATCAATCGGACAGACCAGGTCGCAACGGCCGCCAAACACCATGACCCGCATGTAAGGGTTCTGATTCATCGCATTGGCCAGTTTGCGCCCGGCGCTGGCGTAGTTGTTGTGGATGCCATAATCCCACGGCCCGACGTTCGCCAGCAGTTCGTACGGCAGATCATCTTCAAATTTCAGTTCGCTGCGGACGTAGGAATTCATGGCAGCGGAGAACGGACCCATCGTTGCGGCGGCCGACGGATCAAATCCCGGGCCGGTGGCGGCGGCATCGCCATCCCGTCCGGTGATGCGCGCGTCGTAAGCGCCAAGAATCAAGCCTTCGTCGTGCAATAGCTGTTTGCGAAACACATCTTCACCGACCCGCAGGTCATTATCTTCAATGACTTGCGGTTTGAGCCCGGTGATGCGCGCAAGTTCAGCGACGACCTTTAGGCGTTCCTCAGGTGATAGCGCGGAGCCCAGTTGCAAGGCATGAGCGTATTCACCTTTGGCAAACGTGCGGGACTCGGCCAGCGCGTTCGTCAGGCTGGCTTGCAGATCGGGTGGTAATTTTTGATGGAAATGCGCTGCGGCCGTGTAGGCTGGCAACAACAACGGATATGGCAGGTCATTACCCGGATTATCCCAGATGGTGGCAAAATCCAGTACGCCCGAAATGAGCACAATACCGTTCAGATACATGCCGTAGCGTCCCCGCAGGTATTCCGCCAGGCCGGCGGCGCGAAAAACCCCGTAGCTTTCGCCCGCCATAAATTTGGGTGAAAGCCAGCGATCATGGCGCGTGGTCCACAAGCGGATGAATTCTCCGATACATTCCAGATCTGCTTCGTCGCCGAAAAATGTGTCCGCCTTTTCATCTTTGGTGACGCGGCTGAAGCCGGTAGCCACCGGATCAATGAATACCAAATCACTTTTATTCAGGATGGAGTATTCGTTGTCCACCAACCCGAAAGGCGGCGGCGGCAGGGTGCCATTGGGATTCATCTTCACGCGCCGCGGTCCCAGGGCGCCAAGATGCAGCCAGACCGACGCCGAACCCGGCCCGCCATTGAAACTGAACATGACCGGCCGCGCTGCCAGATTCGTTATCCCCAAGCGCGTATACGCCACATAAAAAACTGAGGCGCGTGAGGTGCCGTCGGGCTTTAAGATGGGCAACATGCCGGTTTCAGCGCGGTACGTCACCGATTCACCGGCGATGACCACCGTGTTTGTCACCCGCACCGGCGTATGGCCGGCATCGGGGATGCTGGCGAGGTTAAAGCTATTCGTGGCTGGCGAGTTGGTGCCTGCGGCAGAGAGACGGCTTGCCAGCATCAGGGTGGCAAACGAAAGGACGAGGATATTTTTCATTGAACTGGTTGATTCCTTATTATTGGCGGTGGCAAATTCAGTGCTTACTCCGACGTTGATTGTCCTGAAACTGTTCAAAACAAATCATTTGACGGGGGAAATGTCACGCCTCGTTTTTGACTTGTTTATTTCCGCAGGAATATGAAGGAATGTGAAGAAGTTGTGAGTAATTTTCCAGAAAAGAGCTTGCTTCCACCCCCTAAACATGCGAGAAATTGTTATTGGTTAATTGTAACCATAAAGGACGACCAATAAACAATCATGGCGAAAAACCAAGGCAAGGTAGCGGTGTACCCATTTTCTGTGGAAAATGTTTTGTCCGATAAATGTTGGTTGTTGCCAAAACGTCACATTCATTTTCTCTAAAACCAGTGTAGAATTGTCAGCCTGTTTAAAAAAAGTATGAAGCAAGTGAGCCTCAGTCAGAGTCAGTGCAACCATCGGAAGTCGCAGACCGCAAATTTCAACCCTAAGCGGCTGCATAATGCTTTTACGCTGATTGAATTGCTGGTGGTGATTGCTATAATTGCGATTTTGGCGGCGATGTTGCTGCCGGCCCTAGCCAAGGCCAAGGCCAAGGCGCAGACAGCTAATTGCATTTCAAACCTTAAACAATGGTCGTTAACGTTGGCGATATATGGCACTGACAGTAATGATTTGATCCCGCGCGATGGAACGGATGCTGGTGGCACATACGGGCCTGATGCGGCTGCGCCAACAACAGCCCCTAACTATTTTGGTGGTCCCCAATGTGCTTTGTCTTGGTTTAACGTGCTGCCGCAATTAATGGCAGACCAACCGCTTTCATACTACTATGGGCTCCCGCTTCCGGTTTTATCGAAATTTCCGTTGATTAATACGACTAATGCTGGCAGTAAAGTTTGGTTTTGTCCTTCTGCAAAATGGGCAAATCCTGCGGATGTAACTGGCGGGACTCCGTTTCTTGGTGGTGGTAAATATGGTTTTTTTACCTACGCGATGAATTTGGATTTAAAATTATTTACAGACATCAAAAACGGCGTTGTCGGCAATAGTTTCACTTCGCCGAATATGCCAAAAATATCGAGCATTCGTCGTCCCAGTGCTCAGGTGTTTATGTTTGAACAGACGTTTAGTCCGACATTGGAGGGTAATCGTAATAGTGGTACTTACCCGGCCGATCGTTGGAATTATTTTCCCCAACGGCATAGTCTTGGTGGAATCATCGGTTTTGTTGATGGCCATGCCAGTTACTTCAAATATAACTACGTTTATAACCAGCATCCGGTGGCGGATTCCCGCGAGGAAAAACGCAACTCGGATATTTATTGGAACCCAAACCGAGATGATTCCATTAACTAGCCACTTTTAATAAAACCACAAAAGAAACCAAGGAGAAGTTAGTAATGAAATCAATACTCACAAAAATAAGCGCAATTCTGGCGTTCTGTCTCTTAATAACCGGTGTAAAAGCAACTGTTATTCTGCAAGATAATTTTGATAGTTACGCAACGGGCGACGTGACAAATAATTCGGCCGGCTTCTGGATCACCCACAGCGGAACCACCCCCGCCTTGGTCACGAATTACCCGACCATGGGAAATCCCAATAATAAAGTTCTGCAAGTGGCGCAGAGCCAATCGGAGGACGTTCACGCTCTTTTTTCCGGGGGGGCAAGTTTTGGCACATCCGGCACGGATGTGTTGTATGTTAGTTTTACCTTGGTGTTGACAAATCTGCCGGGGGCGACGACGACCTATTTTTCGCATTTTTATCAAGACTCAAGCACGTTCAAGGCGAAATTATTTGTGATGACCAACGGGGTCACGCCGGGAGCTTACCATATCGGCATTCTTAATTCAGGCAACCCAACCCAGACGACACCTTCTTATCCACAAGACCTGTTGCCAGGTGTGAGCTATACCATTGTTGCAAGTTATACTCCCAGCACTGGCGCCAGTACGCTTTGGGTAAATCCGAGCAGCGTCAGCTCCACCAGCCTCGCGGCTTCTGATGCCACCAGCACCGGCACAATTGTCGGGTATGCGTTTCGTCAGGCCTCGCCCGAAGGTATTGTTTACATTGATAATCTCCTGGTAGGGACAAGCTTCGCGGATGTTGTTTCTTCTGGACCAGTCGGCCCAACGATCATTACGCAACCACAGGACGCCAATGTGTTCGTCGGCAATAATGCGAGCTTTACCTCATTGGCCGCTGGTGATGCTCCGCTCACATATCAATGGTATTACAACACCAACACCGTTTTGACTGGGGAAACAAATGCAACTTTGACCGTCAGCAATGTGACAACACTTTCTGCTGGTACTTATTCGGCCATTGCTTCCAATAATGTTTCGACCGCTTCCACGCGTTATGCAGTGTTGACGGTCAGTTCTACGCCAATTCCGCCGGTTATCACCAATCAACCGGTGAATCTGGCGGTTAATGCGGGCGACACGGCCACCTTTACGGTTGTGGCTGGTGGCAGCCCGACGCTGGTTTATCAGTGGAATTCCATCATTGGCGGAGTAACGAATATAATTACCAATGCGGTTTCTTCCACTCTTACGTTATCCAGCGTGACGACTTCGCTTGCCGGACAGTATTTTGTGACCATCACCAATTCATTCGGTAGCACCAATAGCACCTTGGCAACACTTACCGTTAGTCCGCCGCCGGTGCTATCCATTGCACAACTGCGCTCGATGGTAAATTCGAGCTTTGCTCCGACGAATACAACCACGGCGTACACGATCACTGGCACCGTGACAACTTGGACCAACATGACAACTAGTACGACGAGCACGGAGTTCTACATGCAAGATAATTCAGGCGGCATAGTTGTATTCTGGTCTGGCGCTGCTCCGAACACGAGTCTTCCTCCGGCTGGGGCATTGGTTCAAGTAACCGGCCCGCTGGCCGCTTTTAATGGCTTGTTGGAAATTGAGCCGGTATTATCGAATCCATTGCATAATGTTACGGTTCTCAGCACCAACAATCCGTTGCCCGCAGCAATGTCATTGCCTTTTGATCCAAATGTGACCGGAAATTTGGCAGCAATGAAAAATTTTGAAGGTATGTATTTTGTTGCCTCCAATGTCATGTTGAATTTGAGCGCGTCTGCCTTCGCCTCCAGTGCAAACGATACCATCACTAATAACGCTTACAATGTTCTCTCCGCCACCAACAGCGCGGCGACGTTGAG
>DASYEY010000182.1:0-6629 GCA_036498725.1 Verrucomicrobiia bacterium
AGCAAGTCCGGGAAAGAAATGAGTATTTCATATTATAATATAAATTAAAAATTAGTCATCATCACTCTAAAATACATTTGTGAATTAGTGGCCATGATCGCACCGGGCGAAGCGGCTGGATTGGTAACCCACGGCCCGGCCAGATTGGTGGACTCCAGAAGCATGCCCCCCGCCGGCCAGCTCAGAGTTAACTGGGTGCCATCCCAATGATTTGTCAACTGAATGGGTGCCGGTGGCGAATTGAGCGTGAAAAATTTCAACTCGGCGACATTGCAGGACCCGTTATTCGGCCCGACGTAACGCACGAACTGAAAGGCGGCGTTATTCGTGATTGCTTGAGCGGTGACCACGCCGCCCTCCGGTGGCGTGGTGACAATCGTGTAGAGCGTCGTGGGATTGGCAAACGCCAAAGAATTGGCTCCCTGAAAAACTCCGCCCAACATGCGCTGGGAATAGCCGGTGCGCGGCCAGTAATTGATCTGCCGGATCACATTGCTCCGCCCGTTTCCAAAATTTAACCCGACCCAATCGCCACTGTTGTCGGGGCCATCAAAGAAGGTGTTTAAATTACCGTCAAAAACTTTGGCTATGGTATTGCCGCTATTGCTCCACGATCCGCTGGTGCCGATGACCGTCCCGCTTGCTTGATTTGTGCAATTGACCAGGCCCGGCTCGGTTGCTGGCGTCGCCTGCATCATGGCCACCATGTTGACCGCCCAATTGGCGATCATGTTGTTGGTCGGCGTTGGCTGCGTCCATACGTTCCAGGAAATGTTCAGATCAGTTCGGCGACACACCCACGCGGCGTTGGCGTTGGCCAGCATCCAGGGATAATACGTGCTCCATAAATTATTATCTTTCACAAAATGGCCGATTCCACGAGCAAACTCCGCCGCCCAGGTATTGATATACGTTGCGCCGTTGCTGAATATCCCGTTGACCGTCAGATTGTTTCTGGTGAATTCGACCGCATTGAGCGCATCCGTATAATACATTTTTTCTCCCGTAATCCCGTAGAGCAAATTGGCCAAATCCACAAAAGTTCCCTGGTTGTAGAGATTGGCACTCGTATCGAGGGTTCCATTCGTGGAAAGGCTGCCGTAAATCTGGCCCGTATTCGGATTGAAAATATTGGTGCGCACCCAGCTGTAAATCTGTTGCGCCTGCGTCAAATAAACCGGGTTTTGCGTGCTTTGATATAACATGCTGGCCACTTGAGCGAGGCTGTCGTTGGACAAGGGATTTTTTCCGGGACCGTTGGGACTCGTCTCGTTCGCAGGCTGCTGTTCCCAGATCCCGCCGTTATTAAAATTTGTGTCCCAGCCGCGGCCATAGGCGTAGTTGTAGCCATACTCGGCGGCATTTAGAAAATTGGAATTTCCGGTCATTTGATAACCACGGATCAATGCCAGCGAGAACCACCCGATGTCGTCATTCCAACCGTCCCAAGACCAGGGCGGCGGCGTTTGAATTAAAAAAGTGGTAAGCAGACTGTTGACCAGTTGCTTTTGCTGCGGGCTTTGCGTGCGCTCATAAGCATCTTCTTCGCCTTGGATATCCAAACACATGGTCCAAGTGCCGTCCGGCGCCCGATTGGTCAAACTGCTGGCATAGTATGCCAGATTATTAGTTTGGATGAGGTAAGCCTGATTGAACGCATCAATCGCCAGATCGGCGGTCGTCGCCACCACTACCTCTAAATGGGCCACCAGGCTGGTGACCGCCCCAAAATTATTCGTTATCAGCACATCATAATCTCCCGTGTCGGCCAGGGTCAGGTTCGTGATGGACAAAAGATTTGTGCCGGAGCCGGAAACGTTTCCGCCCTCGCCCAGATTGATTCCATTCTTCCGCCAACGATACGCAAAGGGACTCGCTCCCTGGATCACGACTGAAAACTGCGCGATTGATCCGGTGTAAAGTCTTTGGGCGGCCGGCTGCACTTTGATTTGCGGCGCATTGATCGTGGCCACGATTTCAATGCCGTTCAACGGCGAACGCCAGGTCCGATTATCCGCATTGGCGGCCACTGTGATCACGCCGCCAACGGGAAGCACATTGTCAATTTCGATATAATTACCATAAGCCACTGGTGGCGGGTAGGTATTGATATTTGCGAGACTGATTCCGCCTTGAAAAAATCCTCCGAACCCTCCGCTTCCGTTCGCCGTGGCCGTGCAATACTCGGTGCCGTTCACAATGTAATTCGGCAGCCATTCAGTATTATTCGCCGGCCGGGCCGAATCTCCCGCCGTATAGAGATAGACCGTATAAGACGTTCCGGATAAACCGCCGATCACATTCGTTACCCGACCATTTTGTCCGGCATCATTGTAGCCATCCAACAAGGAGCCATTGCCGCCGTCAGGCACTGATCCGCTGCGCCAGGTATTTGCCTTGCCGGGACCACTGCAGGTCAGGGTCGCTGAAATCAAACCGTCGCTGGATACAATCGTTCCCGAGTTGAACGTCGCATTCGCAATATTATTCCATCTGGCAATGGGAACCACACCGGCGGTACCGGTGACGGTATCAGTGGTATTTCCTAAATATTTGATTCCGAACGATTCCGCCCGAACCAAGCTGCTCGTCAAAATGGATGTCATCAAGCTGATGGCAAATACCAAAGCCAGCTTGATATTTTTTTTGAGGCCACCTTTTTTCACAATGAAGCGCGACTGATTTTTCGTAAAACTAATTTAAGTCAGTCGCGCTGACACACCTTGTCGGACCCTGGCGGAAGGGTGCAATTGATCGTCCGGTTTTGTCGGGTTTTTTTGTTCAACACTTTCATTGGATGGCTTGAGCTTAGCCACGCAGCCCGCGTTCTCAATAGGCCATATGGCCTAATTGAGGGGGTTTTAGCAATTACCCGCCGGCTTAACCGGGCAACGCCAGCTTGAGCATAACGGTCGCTCCGCCGCCCGGTGAACGCACTATCTGGCAGGAACCATTTAGTTTGCCCATCCGTTGTTGAAGATTGGTCAAGCCATTGCCATTAACCTGCTCCGGGTCAAAGCCGCACCCATTATCTTGAATGGTGATCTCGAGCCCGTTTCTGACTATCGCCAGGCGCAATATCACCTCGCCTGGCCGGCCATGCCGGACGGCATTATTGAGGACTTCGCGGACGGCCAGCATCACATCATGACGGATCTCGGCCGCGATGATTTGCTCAGGATAGGTTTTGGGCAATTCGACCCGGCAAGCAATTTGGGCTTTGGCGAGAAATTCCTCGGTGTAACTGGCGAGGTATTCGATCAAGGAAGCAAGCGTATCATTTTTTGAATTAACCACCCAGACCACGCCATCCAAGGCGGAAACCATTGAGCGCGATTTTTCGGCGATTTCCTGCAGCCGGCGGGCGGTGATTTCCGATTCCATCTTCAACCCCGGATGGGCGGTGGCCATCATGCTGATTTCAGTCAAGGTGCTGCCCAGATCATCGTGGAGATCGCGGGCGATTCGTGAACGTTCTTGTTCGATGGCCCGCATTTTTTCCGCCCGTTCCCGTTCGCCGATTTCACGGGCCAGTTGCCGCGTCCGCCGTTCTACTTGATGCCGCAAAAGCGCAATCCAAATGAAGGCAATCGCCAATCCCAGCACCAAGCAGGCCAGCGCCACCAGCAGGCGGCTCAAGGTCCACCACGGCGGCAGCGCGATCACCTGGACATCGCGTGCTGAATTCAGCAGCAGTTCAAATGAACTCACATCCCGGCCGGGCAAGCCGCCATCGAGGGCACAAAAAGTACCCGTCAGGTTTAAACGGCTGCCAATCGGCCACAGGGTGTCGTTTTTTTGTTTCGCGTCCAATCGGGCGACAAAATTTTTCACCCCCACTTGCATCTCCAAAACGCATTCATCGCGTTGATTTTGCAAGCCCACCAAAGTTCCGGTCATGCTGACGAGGGTGGAATCACAATCATTGCTGATCAAATTAAGCAATAGATGTCTGGGCTCGGGCAGAGGCGCATATCCCGTTTTACGCGCGATTGCCTGGCGCAACGCCGGTGAGACTCCGCCGACTTCAACCAGGCCGACGACTTCGACTTTATCACCCGCCGCAAATTTGGCCGGCTGGGCCAGTTGAAAACGCAAACCCGTCGCTCCATCCATCAAATAATTTATATCCGGCCCGGGATGAATGACTTGACCGGCAATTTTGACCCGCCGAAAAGTGTCGAACCGGGCGTCAAATTGCATCAAGTCCTTGGCGCCCACCTTATCCGCCTCAAACATGTCCAGCGGCGGGGGAGAATCAACGGAAGCCGTGGCATCTTGCAGGTGAAGCGGTTGATCTAGGATGACCCGATGAGTATTGGGATCCCAATTGGCGAACAGGCAGCCGCGGATTCGGATAATGGAATTTAAATAAGTCGCCCATTCTCCGTTGGGGGCTGGCACCACTTTAAAATCCAGAACCCCATCAGCCATCAACAGCGTCAGAACTTCAGCCGACGTTGCGATCACCAATCCGCGAACTTCAACATATTGGGCGTCCAAACTTCCGCCGATCAATTGGTCGTGCGTGGGATGCAGGGGGGGCGGCAGTTGTCCCCGCCACAGAATTTTGGCGGTGCGCAGGCCAACAATGGGTGAAAAATCTGCCGGCCGGCTGACCCCGGTGATTTCACAGTAATCACCCACGCGTGGAAAATGTGACAGCATGATATCGCCGACCAAAACAAAGACTGCCCGGGTGGAATCCTGGATGATAAAATCCCTATGCTCATCCGAGACCGAGGTGATGACGCCGCGAATTGTAACCGGATATTCCCGTTCGGCTTCTGCCCGTGTCAAACGCTGAACTTGCATGGCGGTGGTCAGGACCTGGAGGGTGTTTGTTTTTCCGGCCGCCTCGTTCACAGCTTCCCGCGCCACGGCTTTGTGGAGATATACCCTGCTTCCATCACGGCGCCACTGGGCCAGGCATTCAACATTTTCACCGGCTTTTGCCGGCAGTTTGGTCAGGAGTTGGATGGGGGCCGAACCGGTTGCATCTTCAAAATACAGGCTTCGGGTTGCCGTATCGAATCGGAGACGCCCCTGTAATCGGGCGATGCCACTGCCGTCGGACGGAAATCGCCGGCTTAATTCACCGATCGTAGTTTTTTTCAAGGCTGACCATTGGCCGGGCGCCACGTCCAAAACCTGCACGTCCCGCCAGTCGGTCGCGACCATCGCCCCGGCAAATTTTTGACCGGCACTGTTTTTAATGACCGGGCAGATGCCGCGAACCTGCACCCGGCTGTTCAATA
This sequence comes from Verrucomicrobiia bacterium, assembly GCA_036498725.1. Classification (GTDB taxonomy): domain Bacteria; phylum Verrucomicrobiota; class Verrucomicrobiia; order Limisphaerales; family UBA11358; genus UBA11358. The sequence continues at coordinate 5,259 of DASYEY010000182.1, forward strand.
AGTACGAAGCGATTTCCGGCGAGGCCGACAACATTTTTACCTGCAACTTTTTTTCGCCGGACCCCAGTTCAAATTCCACATTGCCGTTATTTCGACCGATAAAATTGATAATTCCTTCGGTCTCCGCCCAAAGACAATCCTGTCCGTCCGGCAACCCCTGGGAAACTTCCACCGGTTGAGGCGCTGGAACCGGCACCGTACCCAAGGTAGTGATGATTGACGGCGGCCCATCCAAAAATAACTGGCTGCCATCGTCTGAATTCAAATAAAACTGGTAAATGCCGTCGGCCGGTATTTTCAAAAACCCCGTGAATTCCAAACCGACATTTTCATCCCGGGATTTGACGGAAAGATCAAAATTGGAAATGACGCCGATGGCCTGCGGCATCAAAGCGGCAAAGTTGGGAACTTTTTCCCATTGCCCTTCAAAATCACGATAACTCAAGCCGGGCAATAAATTCCCGCCAATCGCATCGGTTGCTGCATGGAACAGCATCGAGTTTGGAATCGTCTGGCGGACCAGATTGGGGCCGGAATACTCCACTCGCAAAAAGTAATCGGACGTGCGATTGAACCAGGGAACCCGGATCGGATGCAGGCCGGCCTTCAGATAAATTTCGCCCGATCGCTCCATCGTCGGATGCAGATAATCGGCATTGACCACCGGTGCCGCCCCGAGGCTTAAGCCCATATCGGTAGCCGTGACATAATTTGTCCCGCGCAACCGGATGCGTTGTCCCGCTTGCAATGCAGTTTTATTCAAATCCAATTCTATGGCCGCAGTGCCAGACTCATCGCGAAAAAAAATTGTTCCCGTATTGGCATCGCTCGCAAGGACTGTCCCCGTCAAATCATAGACCCGGGTTCGTCCCCCTTCCCGCGTGACGGCATCACGCAGTTCGGACACGTTCGTCCGGGCCGTAAAATCTGACCCAGCCGGGCCGGCATGCGCCGCGGACACACTTAACGCCAATGACAATAATCCACCAAAGCGGCCTGCCGCCCGCCGGATGGATTGAATGATGCGCTTCATGAATGGCTTTCGATACTAAAGGCAGATCGCCAGATCACAACTCTTGTCGCGGCGAAAATTGAGCCAGCCATTATGGGAATTTGCATTGAAATTAAATTTAAACCATTAATAATCGGCGACTCATATAAAGCCAGCGATTTTTACTTTCAAATCCCATGATGACAAGCGTTGCAATCGTTGAAGACAATCCCACCATCCGCCGGTCGCTTCAAGAATGGGTGGATGCGGCGCCGGGTTACCGTTGCGTTTGTGTATGTGGTGACGCCGAAACGGCCTTGAAAGAAGTGCCCAAATTCAAACCTGATGTTGTCCTCATGGACATTCATCTGCCCGGTGAA
>DASYEY010000183.1:0-3806 GCA_036498725.1 Verrucomicrobiia bacterium
CATTAATGATTCACCTGCCGCTTTATGATTTGCCGGACGCAAAGGTTTCCATCCTTTTTCCACCAATCATTGCCTTTGCCAAACATTTAAGCGACCTGAAGGCAGCAGTAGATCGTCGCCACTTGCTTAAAGGTAAGTGGAAGCCGGTGATGCGCCGATTGCGCTTCGACCGCCAACAATTGATCAATCAACTTCAAAACATGGGTTTTTCGCGCATCGAATTCCGGAAGTTTTCCGTGCAAAGCAATCATAGCTACCATGAATTTGTATTCGCGACCAAGGGCGTTTAGTTCAATATTTGTAGTGCAATAAAGTGTGAGTAGCAGGCCCCATTAGTAGCCATGAAGCCGGTGCGGCGGTTGTTTTTAGAAGTTGAGATCTGGAATTTCTCTGATGTATTGGCATTGAGACTGGGATGATCATGCTCATCCGTGGTTAAAAATCTTTCCACTTCGTGCCTTGGCGCCTTGGTGGTTTAAATAATCAGCGCCACAGGCAGTTTCCAGCCGCCATAAAAATAATTTCTGCAGAGCCCTTCTATTGTACGACGGGAGTTGCGAGGTTCACCGGGGTTATCTGCAATTGCGTTTGCCAGTTCGGCTGCGTCAGATTGGTGCCGTTAAAGTCAAAGTGGTCGAAGACGAAGCCGCTGAAAGGTTGTGATACCGCATTTCCAATAATCTGGTTTGTGAACGCGGTGTTCATCGGCATCGCCACATTCCAGTTGCGCAAGGTCAGGTTTTGGATGTTCACGGTAGAGAACGGATCGGGCGTGATCTGGAAGATATTGGGAACCGGGGTCTCGGTCAGCACGTTTTCAATCCGCCAGTTCGAGACAAAGGACGTGATGCCAGGGGTCTGATATCGGTTGCCGACGCAGCAGAGCAGCCCGCGATTGAAGCCGGGATGATCCCATTCGGCATGGAGGACATCAAGATTGGTGATGACCACGTTGTCGGAATCGGCATCACCCCAGGACATCTGGATGGTGCCGCCGTTGTCGAGCTGCCAGACTTCAATGTTGGAGAACGTGATATTAGGACGATAAGGCTTGATGGCATCGTCGTTCGCCCAGATAAAGCAATGGTCGATCACGGAATTGTCCCACACGGAAATGCCGTCCGCATTCCACGTCCACGCGCCGATCGTTTTGACCCAGCTCACCGTGGTATCGGTGCTGATGAGCCGGAGGGCGAAATACTTAAAGTCGGCCACGACGATGCCTTCGATGGTCAGGTCATCAATGCCTGAGGCTTCGATGCCATGGGCTGAGCGATAGTTCAGTTTGCGCCCGGAAAGCACACCGCGCCCGAAAATGTGTGTGCCCTGATTATTGTTGGTCAGGATCAAGGCTCCATCCACCCACGCGCCCCGTTCGAGATAGATGTTCTTGATTTGCTGGGGAATGCTGTAGATGCCGATGTTGTGGGTTCCTTTCTCAAAATAAATCCCCGTAACCCCCGCCGGCAAGTTGTTCAAATCGTTCTGGGTGGCGCCGTTGAACACCGCGTAAGTGCTGTTCGTGCGGCTGGGTGCGTTCGTTTCAGGCGGATCAGCAAAGATCATCAAGCCGTTCAAGTAGCCGTTGGTGCCGATCTCAATCGAATATTGCGCCGGGTTTTGCAGGCTGAAGCGAATCGTATTGCCATCGCGCACAGGCGATACCTGGTATTGCGAAGGAAAAATGCGAACGTCGCTGAGATGGATTCGATTGGTATCGATCACATCGACTTCGACGGTTATTGGTTCGTTCAGATCAAATGCCGCCCAACTGATGGTTTGTCCCGCATGCAAGCCAAGCGCGGTGGCATCACTGGCCAGCAGTCCTTGTTGTCCCGCTACGAAGGCCGGACAGGCATCTTGAAAAACCGGGATACCCTTCGGACCATGGGGCGTAATGATTTTTACCTGATAGAGATTGTCTCGAGGAATGCCGGGATAACCGTTATATCCGACCTGCAGGCGGATGAATTGGCTGTTCGCCGCGCGGGTATCAATCCGGTTGGTGACCGTTTCAAATCCGTCGGCGGCGGGTCCAATGGATTCAGTATAGTTGGCATTGGTCCAACTTGAGCTGACGGCGAGGTTGGTGGACGTTTCAACGTCGTAATCCAAGCCCAGCGCATCATAATTAGTGCGCCGGTTGAAGCTATAATCCAACCAGGGGCCATGAACGGCCCACTGCGGTTTCACGGTCGCGGCGTCATTCGTATTTGGATTTCCGCCTAGCGCGTACTCAAGCAGGTTGTTCAGGCCATCACCGTCGCCATCATAGTCCATGGCAGACAGCGCGCTATTGGTGAGGCCATAGCCATTTGCCCACGTCACATAGGGATTGGGTGGCGTGGTGTCGGGAGTCACATCCGCCCAGCTAAGACCGATCCGTAAATCGTCAATCGCACCTTTCGGCGCAGCGTTCGCGGAACCGTCCGCCTGAATCAGATCAAGGCTGGCAATGTTGCCAAGGTCTTTGGCGGTACTGGCGGTTTTAACGGCGGTTGCTCCGGCCGTTGGTGCGGAGGCCGCACCGAAGGTGGCAATATCGGGATTCACCCAAAGATTGGCCGTGTCATCATCACTGCCGTTGCTGGTCTCCTGCGCTTTCGTCAGGCCTAAAAAGTTATAAGCACCTACGATCAGCAGGGTGGTATTATAGCTGTAAAGAGTACGACCAGCGGGATTTGCCCCGGTAACGCCGCCCATCCACGCGATTCCGGCCGTGTTGCCCGCCACATTGTTTCCGTTCTGACCGCCCTTCATCAGGCCGATATAGAAGCCGGTCCCTGCCCCGTTGTCCTGAACCACTACTTCAGCTCCGCGTGAACCGATGGCACCAGAGGCTTTTTGATCGAGGGCCGTGAGTTGGAAAGGACCGGTGCCAGGTGCACTGGATAATTGCAATTCATAGGAAAAATAAACCGACTGAGGCGCGCTGCCGTTCCAGGTTCCGGTGCCACTGCCCGACAAATTGAACAGTGCATTTTCATTGCCGGCGCCAAAAGTCGCGTCGGGGCCACCACTGGTTTGCAAACCGGAATACGACAAATTATCCGACCCAATTTGCGGTCCGGCGGAGATGCCACTACCGCCGGCACCATCCACCCAACTGCCATTGCCGATGAGATTACCCGGCGAGTAAGTAAATGGATCGTAGTCGGCGGCATATAAGGTCGGCGCCAGCAAAGCCACGACGTAGCTTGCCAGAAGAAGAACAAAATTTTTCATGGGCATTTAATTTCTGGTGTCAGACGAACGTATTTTTGCGGAAGCTTAAATCGCACCCAGCATCATTTTTTAACGTTTTTCATTTAAAAAACCACTTCCATTTCCATGGAAAATGCCCTTAGAACAAACGTTTGCGCAACTTTGCCGTTCCTCCGGCATTTTGTCGACATAATTTTGAATTTTTTTGCCAGAGCGTGCGAATAAACCTGTAGCCGCAAACGTGCGCCCGACAGGGTAGTAAATCAAAACGCATTATGGATTGCGACGGGAAGCGCCACGCCACGCCGCTTTCGGGTGGACGAATCATTTTCGGAATAAGCATGCGGCCCGTGCGCAAAAGCGGTGTCGCTGCATTGCAAGACCTCGCGGACATTCGTCAGCGCGGCTGCCGTTTAAAATTAAGCGATGGGTAAATTCAAATCACTTGGGCAGACTCTGCCACCACGAAGTCAATTGATCCGCCATGGAGTTGGCCAAAGAGCTTTGGCTGCCGGCCAAATTGTTTGTCTCAAAGGGGTCGGCGACCAGATCGTATAATTCCAAGGTGCTCCTGGTGTAGTCGGTCAATACCTTCCAGTGCT
>DASYEY010000184.1:0-3311 GCA_036498725.1 Verrucomicrobiia bacterium
CTACGTCGTTTTTGGTTTGATTGCATTTTGACAGGCATAATTGCCTTTCTTTTAGTGGTTTGCGGTTTTTTTTCCGTTGGCCGTGCTTCCGCCCAGGAATTATCCGCCACCAATGACTCTCCGGTGATTGAATTGAAATTGACGGATTATTTGCAGAAGGTGCTCAAGCAGAACGAAGATATCCAGGCGCAAATGCTGGAAACGGAAGTGGGGCGCCACAAGGCGAAGAGTGAATACGGCATTTTTGAACCGACCCTCGGCGCCAGCATTGAGCGGGAATCGAACCGCCGCACCAACAACGTGCAACAGCAAGCCTCGCAAAACGGGGAAGCGTATTTTGCCGAACAAAATAACCTGCTGGATTCCAGCGTGGAGCAATTGGTTCCCTTGGGCGGAAAAGTCCGGCTCGGGTACACCCTGAGCGACCTGAATAATAACATCAATCCCTACGGCAATGTGTTCACGTCCACGAATAACCCGTTCATCAAGCAATACATGACCTTTGTTGGGTTGACGTTCACCCAGCCGTTGCTGAAAAACGGGGGGTATTCTGCCACCATGGCGGGCATCCGGCTGGCAGCGCTGGATTCGGGCATCGCCTTTCAACAGTATCGCCGGCAGTTGATGCTGACGGTGTATCAGGCCGAGAGCGCCTATTGGAATCTGTACTTCGCGCAGGAACAGATCCGGTTTTTTGACGATTCGGTGGCGTTGGCCCAGAATGTCCTGTCCGACAGCCAGCAAAAACTCAAGGCGGGGCAGGGAGCAGAATTGGACGTGATGGAAGCGCAGTCGGCTTTGGCAATACGGAACACAAAAAGAAACGACGCCATCCAGAATTACTACGACGCCATCGGCCATTTGCGCATGCTGACCAGTGTGATTCCCTCGCCCAGCATGGGCGGCAGTTCCCGGACGACCATTCGCGCGGCGGATGATCCGCGCAGCACCAATACACCGCCAACGTATGCCGATTCCTTCAATGAGTCGGTGGTGCTCAACCCGGATTACCTGATTCAAAAACAAAAAATGGAGCAGGAGGAAGTGCGGCTGGGCGTGGCGCAAAATCAAATGCTGCCGGAACTGAATTTTAAAACCGCCTACGGTTTCAATGGCTTGGGTAACGACACCAGTGAATCGTGGGATATGATCGCGCATCGGATGTTTCCGTCGTGGTCGGTGGGGTTGGAATTCAGCATGCCTTTGGGCCTCAATATCAAGGGGCGAAACCTATACAAGGCAGCCCAACTGAGCCTGCATGAGGTGTACTTGAATGTCACCTCCACCCAGAAACAGATCGCCAATACATTGGACATCGCCATTCAAAAAGCCCAAGCCTGGCGGCAAAGCATCGCAAGCTACCAGACCGTGGTAAATTACAATCAGGAACTGCTCAAGACCCAGGTTGAACGGCTTAAAGCGGGAACTGTGGAAGGGGAAAAAGTGCTGGAAGTGGAAGCGAACCTGTTGGATTCGCAGCAGGACCTCGCCAGTGCGCTGACACAATACCGCCGCGCATTGCTGGAAGTGGAATTGAGTTCCGGGTGCATCCTGAAAAATCGCGGCATTGATATTTCGCGGGACGAACTCAAACGTCAAACCGAAGAATTTCTCAACGGGAGCAAGTCGGCGGAAGCAGCTGCCTGGCGGTGAACGGTCGCCGATTTTAATTGAGGCAACAGTTAAACCTGATTTTGTAAGAACACATTATTTCATTTCATTCATGAGGACATTCAATTCATTGATCGCCAAAAACGTTCGAGTTTTTTCGGCTGTGCTGGCCGGCCTGCTGGTGAGTGCGGTGTGCGCCCGGGCGGCTGACCCGGTCACCATTTCCGGCATCACCCAACCGTTCATGGATGTGACGCTGGGGCTGGCCGATGCGGGGATCATTCATGAGGAATTTTTCAAGGAAGGCGATGCGGTCAAGAAAGGCGACGCGATCCTGGAATTGGATAAGAGCCTGGAAACCATTGAAGTCGAACGCCGCCAGGCAGTGATGGATCAGGATAAAATGATCTATGAATCCACGGCGGAACTGGCGAAAAACACGAAGTCCGTGAGCAAGACGGATCTGGCCAAGGCCACCGCTCAATATAATGTTTCCACTGCGGAATATCACACTGCGGTGCAGGAACTGGCAAACCGCGAGCTGATGGCGCCATTTTCCGGAACCATCGTGGAAATTCAATTGCACCCGGGGGCGGCGGTGGCGCCGTATCAATCGGTGGTGCGTCTGGTGGATACGTCCCGCTGCTATTTCATCGGCCACGTGGACGGAGTGAGCGCATCAAATCTTCATCTGGAGCAAGCGGTGAAGATCAAAGTGGATGGCGGGCAGACGGTTTCGGGCAAGATCGTTTATATTTCGCCCACGGTGGATGCCGCGAGCGGGTTGGCGCGGATCAAAGCGATTTTTGACAATGCCGACGGCAAGATCCGGCCCGGCCTGGCCGCCCAAATGACGGTGGAATAACCAGGAAACTATGTCAGGAAATATGGACAACGATTTTTTGCAGGTCTCAGAGGAATTGGGTGCGCTCCGGCAATTTTCCGGAGCGCCCCGGGATTTCTGGCCGCGTTTTCTGGCGGCAGCCGCCAAGTTGACGGGGGCAGACATTGCAGTTTTACTGCTGGGGCAACCGGGCAAGACGCCGCGCTGGGGCAAGATCGGCGAATGGGATTCCGGCTCAGGACTGTCGCGGACGCGCACGCTGTTCACTTCCAAACTGGAGAGCCTGGCGGAACGCTGTTTGAGCGGCGGCGATTTATTTGATGAAGTGGATGCCGATGCCGGCGGGTTCAATCTGGCAGTCCGGTTGAAATTGTCGCGGCCGGAGGAAGAGGTGATTTTCACCGCCCAATTAAAAGGGGCAACCGCTGCGAGCGCGCGGGAAGCGTTGCTGCGCCTGCAATTGGCGGCGGATGTGCCGGCGGCGTTTCAACAAAATTTGGCGGCGCAAAAGACGCGCCAGGAAGTGGAACGATTCGCCGGAGTGCTGGACCTGAACGTACCGGTGAACGAAGCCACGCAATTTCTGGCGGCGGCACTGGCGTTATGCAACGGGGTGGCGACGCGGTTCCGCTGCGATCGGGCCAGCTTGGGCTGGGTGGAAGGCGGTTATATCCGGTTGCGGGCGATGAGCCGGACGGAACAATTTGACCGGCAAATGTCGGCAGCGCAGGCCTTGGAAGTGGCGATGGAAGAATGCGTGGATCAAGACGATGAAATCCTCTGGCCAGCGCCGGAAGGCGTGACCACAGTGGCGCGCGACCACGAAAAATTTGGTGCCGATCAGAAATCGGGAAAC